>NZ_JBEPLI010000005.1:0-76748 GCF_040545155.1 Bartonella silvatica | reverse complement strand
TTTGCCTCCATTTTTTTGTGGAAGCGAATAGTTCCGTTCTTAAAAACTAGCCTGCAATCTATTCATTAAAAGGCTTTTGATTTCATAAGATATAAAATACCTCTTTATCGTTTTCTAAACTTTTAGACAGCATTTTAAAAGCGATCTTGTCCTTAATCCTTTTATGCAATTTTTTAAATTAAACCCATAAGCTTATGACCGTTTCAAACGATTATTCCTTTGAAGGTTTCGCTCAAAAAAGAGCAAAACTCATACCATTCTTTAAGCGTATACAATTTATGTTATCGATAATTTCAAACGACTAAATTTTTAAACAATGTGATTTGTACTGTGATAAAAAACGTATCATAAAATTTATGAACTGTTATGTATGATAACTGCTTTTCATTTCATTTGAATGCACCCATGCGTTATAATATTTACATCATGATTTGCTTTTTACGGTCTATTCATACATGCCAATCTTATATAAAAAATAATCAAATGAATCACGTATAAAAAGATGGATTCTCAAGTGGATTCATATAAAATAATTGCAATCAACATATTGACTTTATTGTGTTTTTATGCATAATGTGAATCTATATGTGGAATCGTTTATAGAAAAACTGTTTTAGCCCTTTTTACCATCAAGGTAATTGCTCCGCCGAGGGTTTTAGATGCATCTCGCTGGCATGTGGTATTGTCTGCCGCTCAATCATACGATGTACTCTTATACCATCTGGCATACGATTTAAGTGGCGCAAAAGCTTATTTACCTCTGCATCTGCTTTTGTACGACGATGGTTATGGCGCAAATAATCCACCCATGTTGGCATGTGATATGATTCTGTCCAATATTCAGGTCTTTCGAGATCACGTAACAGAACCCATTGACGAGCACCATCCCGTAAACGAATATGACGACGACGTGTCATCACTTTGAGAAACTCTTCCAAATCATTTTCATGGATTTGATAATCAATCATAATCATAATCGGGCCACTACGTGCTTTTAAGTTGAGCAAAAGCTCTGGCTCTCTGAAATGATCAAGTGGATCCAAATCTATCTCAGGAATTTCTTGAATTCTAAACTTTATCCCTGCAAGAGCTCCAAAAATTAAGAATAGAGAACAAATACTCAAAGCAATTGTTGGAGAATAACCATCAGCAAGGACTCCCCAAATGGCGCTTCCGATAGCCATCCCGCCATAAGATGCCGTTTGATACAGTGCTAAAGCACGTGCAACAACCCAACGCGGTGTAGAAAGCTGTACAGATGTATTAAATAGCGATAATGCTAAAACCCAACACAAACCTGCAGGAAATAAAGCAAGGTGACTTATAATGAGTGAGCGGCTTATTGCTAAAAAAAAGCAGGAAAAGGCAAAACCAACAAATGCACTTGCAATAATCGTTTCTGAACGAAAATAATTCCGTACAGATGAATTAATAATACCACCTGTCATAGCGCCCAGACCAAAACAACCCAACAATGTCCCATAAAGAAGTGCACTCCCCCCAAGAATTTTATGCACAACAATTGGTAAAAGCGCTAAAATTGAAATCGCTCCGATACCAAAAAGAAATGCCCTGACCATAATATTGAGAAGATTTGGCGACATCGCAACATAACGCAAACCATCTGAAACAGCTCCTAAAAGCCTTTCCCGTGGTAAGGTATTGTTTTTATAGCTTGGTTTCCAGAAAAATAAAACACCAATTAAGGGGATATAACTTATTGCATTGAATAAAAACGCTGCTGCTGCACCCAACGCTGCAATAATAGCCCCCCCAATGGCGGGACCTACACTACGCATCAAGTTAAAGCCTACACTATTCAAACTGACCGCAGCGGGGATACTTTCCCTACTCACAATATCCCCTATTGTTGCCTGCCAAGAAGGATTATAAAAAGCCGTTCCACATCCGATCAAAAATGTCAAAAATAATAAAATTGAAGGTGTTAACAAATCCATATAAGTTAAAATAGCTAGACTTGTGGATATCATCATCATCATAATCTGCGCACACAACATAATTTGACGACGATTAAAATTATCGGCTAATGCTCCCGCCATAAGAGAAAACATAACCAGTGGTAATGTTGTGGCACTTTGAACAAAACCAACCATCGAATGCGAAGAACTGATCAATGCCATGAGCCACCCTGCTCCAACAGCTTGTATCAGCCCTCCTAAATTGGAAATAAGAGTGGACGACCATAAGTTTCGAAATACCGAATTACGAAAAAGTTCTAACGTCGAAATGCTCTGCATCTTTTGTCTCCAAATCGGTATTGATTGCTTATGTTATCATACCTAAACTCTTTAAAGCAGCTATCATTGTATCAAAATAATACACAACTCCTTAAAAACTCTCATAAAACCCTATTAAAATCAATATTTCAACATAAAACCCCTTCACTTGAAAGGGTTTTTAAATTTTTAAGTTAAGAATTTTAAGACCGTTTTTAAGGGCTAGTATTTTAACCTCCTTTCCTATATAAATGTTGCCGCAAGCGAGAGTCTTCAACTCTACTTGTTTCTTCGTAGGCCCTTGCTGAACGACATCTCGGCTGTGGGTGACTTTTGTTTCTTTGTTTTTTGAAAGGATAATACGATGTCGATTACACCTGAACGCAAACAAGCTCTTGTTGCAGAATATGCAAATAAAGTTGGTGATACAGGATCACCAGAAGTACAAGTAGCCGTACTTTCTGAACGTATTGTGAATTTAACAAACCATTTTAAATCTCATAAAAAAGATAATCATTCTCGTCGTGGTCTTTTGAAGATGGTCTCTCAACGTCGCCGTCTTCTTGATTACCTGAAAGGAATTGACCAAAACCGTTATCAGACACTTATCAAAAAATTAGGCTTACGTCGTTAAAAGAAAAATGGGGATGATATTTTCAAACAACCGTCCATTTTTTAATTTGAGACTATAAAAACGAACGAGTCGTCATAATAGGGCAGGATTGCTAGCTGCTTTGCGCTTAAATTGCGATTTATTTCTTTCTCCTCGCAAAAAAGTAGAAGTATCTTGTCGTCCTGCCCCTACTTTAAATATATTACGCAAAATAAACGCTCCAAGGTGCGAACCGATCAAAGATGTGAGCACTGGTCGCTTAAGGATGAAAAATGTTTAAAACGCATAAGATAGAAATTGAATGGGCCGGTCGGCCACTCACTATTGAAACAGGGAAAATAGCGCGTCAGGCCGATGGTGCAGTGATTGCTACCTATGGAGAGACCATTGTCTTAGCAACCGTTGTATCAGCAAAAAGTCCAAAACCAGATCAAGACTTTTTTCCACTTACCGTTAATTATCAAGAAAAATCCTATGCTGTTGGTAGAATACCAGGTGGTTATTTAAAACGTGAAAGCCGACCAACCGAAAATGAAACTTTGATTTCACGTTTGATTGATCGTCCCATTCGCCCCCTTTTCGCCGATGGTTATAAAAACGACACTCAAGTTATTGTTTCTGTTATACAACATGATCTTCAAAATAATCCTGATGTCCTTGCAATGATTGCATCTTCCGCTGCTTTGACGCTGTCAGGTGTTCCTTTCATTGGCCCCATTGCTGGTGCTCGTGTAGGCTACTGTAACGGACAATATATTCTCAATCCGCATATTGATGAAATGCCTGAGTCAAAGCTTGATCTTGTGATTGCCGGCACTGAAAGTGCTGTGTTGATGGTTGAATCAGAAGCACAAGAATTACCAGAAGATGTTATGTTGGGTGCCGTTACGTTTGGTCATAAAAACATACAGCCTGTTATTGATGCCATCATAAAACTGGCTGAAGTTGCTGCAAAAGATCCACGTGATTTTGTTCCTGAAGATCTTTCTGATCTTGAAAAAGCTATGCTGGAAATGGCTGAACAGGATATACGAAAAGCTTATACAATTACGGACAAACAAGAGCGCTATGCTGAAATCGATGCAATTAAAACAAAAGTCATCAATGAATTTATGCCAGAAACAGGAGAGGACTTTAAATTTAGTACAGATCAAATTGCAACCGTTTTCAAACAACTACAAGCTAGGATTGTACGCTCGAATATTCTTGATACGGGAAAACGTATTGATGGGCGTAACCTTTCAACAGTCCGCCCCATCCAATCAGAAGTGGGTCTTTTGCCACGCACACATGGATCGGCACTTTTTACTCGTGGAGAAACACAAGCCATAGTTGTTGCAACACTTGGAACTGGTGAAGATGAACAATATGTTGACTCCTTAACAGGTATGTATAAGGAAACATTTCTTCTCCATTACAATTTTCCACCATTTTCAGTGGGAGAAACAGGACGACTTGGTTCTCCTGGTCGCCGTGAAATTGGACACGGCAAATTGGCATGGCGTGCAATTCATCCCATGTTACCAACGAAAGAATCCTTCCCTTATACTATTCGTGCTGTTTCAGAAATTACGGAATCCAATGGATCATCTTCCATGGCAACTGTTTGTGGAACTTCGCTTGCTCTTATGGATGCCGGTGTTCCTTTAGCACGCCCAGTTGCAGGTATTGCCATGGGATTGATTAAAGAAGGTGAACAATTTGCTATTCTATCTGATATTTTAGGAGATGAAGATCACCTTGGAGATATGGATTTTAAAGTCGCTGGCACAGAAAATGGTATTACCGCTTTGCAAATGGATATTAAAATTGATGGTATTACCGAAGAAATTATGAAAACTGCACTTGAACAAGCTAAAGATGGACGAATCCATATCCTAAACGAAATGGCGAAAGCCTTAACAAGTGCACGTGCTGAACTTAGTGAATTTTCTCCACGTATTGAAATTATGAACATTGCCGTTGATAAAATTCGCGATGTTATCGGTTCTGGTGGTAAAGTTATTCGAGAAATCGTTGAACAAACTGGGGCAAAAATCAATATTGAAGATGATGGAACAATTAAAATTGCTTCTACCGATGCTAAAACTATTGAGACAGCAAAACGCTGGATTCATTCTATTGTTGATGAACCTGAAGTTGGTGCTATCTATCAAGGAACAGTTGTAAAAACGGCGGAATTCGGCGCATTTGTGAATTTCTTTGGTTCGCGTGATGGACTCGTTCACATTTCTCAACTCGCATCAGAACGTGTTACAAAAACAACTGATGTCGTTAAAGAAGGCAGTAAGGTTTGGGTTAAACTAATGGGATTTGATGAACGTGGGAAAGTTCGATTATCAATGAAAGTTGTTGACCAACAGACAGGTAAAGAGATTACAGATGATAAATCGATAAAAGAAGAACAAGACAAGTGCGTGGATGAAAAAAGAAAATCCGCAAACAAACGTCCTCGTAAGAAAAAAGAAGAATAGTCTTTTCTTGACTGACTCATCAAATAAAATGCCATCCTCATCATAAGAATGGCATTTTTCTTTGAAAGAATAACATGTGTTACTGTTTTTACCTTTTAAAAACTATGCGCTGCCTCTTCCTGATTTAGGACAATCTTGGTTGAGCTTTGGTTTAATGGATCTTCCTCCTAAAGAATGGAGACAGTCTTTAAAAGTTATAACACCTTGGCGACCAGATTTTTTAAAATTTTCTCATGCGCAATTTGACTGCTCTCCTCAAATAGAAAAAACTCTCGCCTATGATGGCGCACTTTTGCACTTAAGCAAATATCGTGCTTTCAACCAAAATTGTTTTCTTGATTTATTAGAGTGCGTTAAACCTGGTGGATGGATTATTATCGGTGGAAATAAAACAACCGGTGCTGCCTCAATGATGAAATGGATCAAAAATCTTATTCCCATCACCGATAAATTGTCTAAAAGTCATGGATTGGTTTTCTGGCTTCAAGTTCCACCAAAAATAGAAAGACAAAAAATCGCACAATTGCGCTCACCACCAATCAGTTTTGAAAATAAGTTTCAAACTTCTTCTGGCATGTTTTCGCACGGTCGTATTGATCCAGGTTCGGCAGCGCTTACTCTGCATATGCATAAGATTATTTCTGGAAAAACTGCCGACTTTGGTGCTGGCTGGGGTTTTCTTTCATATTCTGCACTTGAAAAAAGTGAAAAAATGACGAGTCTTGATCTCTATGAAGCTGATTATAATGCCTTGAAAGCAGCAGAGCAACATCTCAAACAAATAACAACCTCTTGTCCGCTTCACTTCTATTGGCATGATCTTATGCATGAACCAATTAAAGATCTGTACGATACAATCATTTCAAACCCACCCTTCCACACACAACACACGACAGATATTTCATTAGGTCAGCATTTCATTATAAATGCGGCCAAATGTCTTAAGCCAGGTGGGACTTTGCTTCTCGTTGCTAACCGCCACCTGCCTTATGAGACATTATTAAAAAATATTTTTCGCACAGTGTTGATACATGAACAAGCCCATGGCTTTAAAGTTATCGAAGCACAGCGATAAGAAAAACACGTGATAGACTTTAGAGGATAAAACGTGAAAGATCTACATCAGCAGCAAGTTCACCTATAGATTGTCGAACATAGGTAGCATCAATTTTAAATGATGTTCCAGCTTTATCCGGCGCTGTAAAAGAAATTTCATCCAAAACGCGCTCCATGACCGTTTGCAAACGGCGTGCTCCTATATTTTCAATCCTTGCATTTAGATCAACAGCAATATCTGCTAAAGCATCAATCGCATCATCCGTAATTTCTAAATGAACCTCTTCTGTAGCCATTAAGGCAATATATTGCTTTATCAAACTAGCTTCAGGTTCGGTTAGAATACGCCTTAGATCTTCTCTTGTGAGAGCATTTAACTCCACTCTAATGGGCAACCGTCCCTGAAGTTCTGGCAATAAATCAGATGGTTTTGAAACATGAAACGCGCCTGATGCGATAAAAAGGATATGATCTGTTTTAACCTGTCCATATTTTGTAGCAATTGTTGTTCCTTCAACCAAAGGTAAAAGATCGCGTTGAACACCCTCACGTGAAACAGCAGTACTTGCTCCACCATCTCTCGTTGCAATTTTATCAATCTCATCAATAAAAACAATTCCGTCATTTTCAGTAACGCGGAGCGCTTCTTGAATAATTTGATCTTGGTCCAGAAGCTTTTCAGATTCATCATCCATGAGGGGTTTAAACGAATCTTTGACAGTTGTTTTACGAACCTTCGTTCGATTCCCCATTTTTCCAAAAATATCTGATAAATTCATAATGCCCATTTGCGCACCAGGCATACCAGGAATATCAAAAGTTGAAGCGCTATTGTTATTATTATCCGCGACTTCAATTTCAATTTCTTTCTCATCTAATTCGCCTTCACGCAACTTTTTGCGAAAACTATCACGTGTTGCAGGACTTGCTGTTTTACCAACAAGAGCATCTAAAATCCGTTCTTCAGCATTAATCTGAGCCTTTACTTGCACTTCATCTCGTTTTTTTTCACGCACAAGAGAAATAGCAATTTCAACAAGGTCACGAATAATTTGCTCAACATCACGTCCTACATAACCAACCTCAGTAAATTTTGTCGCTTCTACTTTAACAAAAGGCGCACCAGCCAGTTTTGCTAACCGACGCGCTATACCCGTTTTACCAACACCTGTTGGCCCTATCATTAAAATGTTTTTTGGCATAACTTCTTCACGCATCGGAGCATCAAGCTGCTGTCTACGCCATCGATTGCGCAGTGCAATGGCGACAGAACGTTTGGCATCATTTTGGCCAATAATAAAACGATCAAGTTCAGAAACAGTTTCACGAGGGGAAAATACAACACACATTCAAATAGCTTTCTTTAAAGAAGATAATTCTGTATCCAATGTTTCAATTGTAAAATGATCATTGGTATAAACACAAATTTTAGCAGCAATATCCATAGCTTTACGGGCAATAACTTCTGCATCCAAATCCATATCCATAAGCGCTCGTGCCGCCGAAAGAGCAAAGTTCCCTCCAGAACCAATTGCCATAACGCCATCTTCTGGTTCTAAAACATCGCCAAGTCCTGTAAGGGCTAAAGTTATTTTCTTATCAGCCACCAGCATCATTGCCTCAAGACGACGTAAATAGCGATCTGTCCGCCAATCTTTTGCAAGTTCTACACATGCACGCATAAGCTGATCAGGATATTGCTCAAGCTTTGTTTCCAACCTTTCTAATAAAGTGAAAGCGTCGGCTGTAGCACCTGCAAAACCCGCAATCACCGTTCCATCTTTGCTAAGGCGACGAACTTTTCGTGCATTGCCTTTCATAATTGTTTGCCCAAGTGAGACCTGACCATCACCGGCCATCACGACTTTACCACCTTTTCGTACAGTCATAATAGTTGTACCATACATTGTGTCTGGCTTATGTTCCACCATAAGGAAACTCCCTAATATTAATCTCTATTCCTAATATTGATTTCTTTTTATATCATGTAAAATCCAATCACTATTTCCTTTATTTAAGAACATATATTGCAAAACACAATGATTCAGTATCATTCAATTTATTGAAATAAAAAAATGAGTGCATTGTTATCAATGCAAATTGTTGTTAAACAGTTTTTATAAGCAGTTTACTTCTAAGGAAAAAATATGAAAAAAATAGCAATAGGGACATTGGGAGGAACAATTGCAATGGCTGAGAACAATTTTGGCCAAATGCAACCAACATTGACTTCAGATATCCTCATTAAAAGTGTTCCAGAATTAAATAAAGTTGCTCATATTCACGCACAAACACTGACACAATTACCAAGTGGATCTTTATCTTTCAAAATTCTTTTTGAAATCATAGAGTGGGCAAAACAGCAAGTAAAAGATGGTGCAGAAGGTATTGTTTTGACTCAGGGTACTGATACACTCGAAGAAACAGCTTTTTTTCTTTCTCTTTATTGGGATAAAGCCGAACCACTCATTATCACCGGTGCTATGCGTATCCCCTGTGAACCAGGTGCTGATGGACCCGCTAATGTGTTAGCTGCAACGCGCGTTGCTGCTCATCCAGAAACTCGAAACAGAGGTGTTCTTGTTGTCATTAATGATAGTATTCATTCACCTTATTGGGTTCAGAAAAGTCATACTGTCAAAATTGAAACATTTCAGTCGGGACTTCCAGGCATTTTAGGAACTCTTTTGGAAGGAAGATTGGTTTATTTTAATGATCAAAATTTTTTTCCAGCAACTTTCCATCTTCCCCAAAGCTATGATCACCAAGTTGCACTCCTTCACTCCTCTTTATCTTCTGATACAGAATTGATGAAATTCTGCCTTGAAAGTGGACGCTATGCTGGACTTGTCATTGCTGGCTTTGGATCAGGGCACTGTACTTTTGAAGAAGCAGATATTGTACGACAATATGCACAAAAAATGCCCATTATTATCGCAAGCCGCTCCTATTCTGGCTCAACAACGCGCACAACTTATGGTTACAAAGGTTCAGAAGTTGATTTGATTGCTGCTGGCGCTCTTATGTCTGGATATTTATCCGCCGTAAAAGCACGTTTACTTTTATGGGCTTTTTTGGCACAAGGATTATCATTGAAACAAATTAATACACATTGGAATGACTGGACTATAAGCTAATGAAGAGTTACTATCATTCTAAGGTACAGAAAAATAATTCAATTTCCCATTCTTAATAAAGAATTTTGGTAAAAGAATTTCAGTCAATAAAATGATGATTGATACGACACTCTCAAAAATTAATCAAGAAGATAACTTGACGAAATCTGTTTCTGATCGGTATTCACCTTACCGTGTCTTTACAGCGCAAGAGTGGTCTCGCTTTCGTGCAGACACACCACTTACTTTAACCTTTGATGAAATTAAACGGTTACGTTCAATTGATGATCCAATTGACCTTGAAGAAGTACAGCGCATTTATCTTTCATTATCACGCTTGCTATCATGCCATGTTGAATCTGTGCAGGAGCTTTTTCGTAAACGTCAAAAATTTTTACATCAAGAAAGGGCTCAAAAAACACCTTTTATCATTGGGATTGCAGGCTCTGTTGCAGTAGGAAAATCAACAACCGCTCGTATCCTTCAAGAACTTTTGAAACGCTGGACATCTAGTCTTAAAGTTGATTTGATTACAACCGATGGCTTTCTCTATCCTAACGCTGTATTACAACAAAAAAATCGTATGAATCGTAAAGGGTTTCCTGATTCCTATGATATTAAAAAATTGCTAAACTTTCTTTCTGCCATAAAAGCTGGTATTGGTAATGTCAGCGCGCCGCTTTATTCGCATTTAACCTATGATGTTCTGGAGAATCAAACAATTACTATTGACCGTCCTGATATCCTAATTATTGAAGGTATTAATGTCCTACAGGTCAGTGATCTCCCTAAAGATGGCAAAATCGTCCCCTTTGTTTCAGATTTTTTTGATTTTTCAATTTATGTGGATGCTGAAACAGAAGTCATTCGACACTGGTATTTGGAACGTTTTAAACATCTACGTAAAACAGCTTTTAAAAATCCCGAGTCCTATTTTCATCGTTATGCAAGAATGCGTGAGGCAGAATCCTTAAAAGTTGCTGAAAATATCTGGAAAACAATTAATTTGAAAAACCTACAAGAAAATATACTACCAACACGGCCAAGATCTAATCTCATTCTACGAAAAGGAAAAAACCATTTAGTAGAATATGTTGCACTCCGAAGATTATAAGGATTTTATCATTATGCATTCACATAACATTGATTTTAGCACAACACGCGCTGATAATAGCTGCCCCATATTTTTAGTAAGTCCTCAAAGCCTTGCTGATTTACCACTCGATGCATCAACAAAAGCATGGATGGAAGTGAATGACTTCACGGGGAAAGCCGGACAAATCTTATTCATTCCTCATGAAACAGGGCATTTAAAAAAAGTTTTCTTTGGACTTGGTAATGGTGATGAGCCTTTTATCACAGGACTTCTTGCTAAAAATCTTCCTTCTGGACAGTGGCATTTAGAAGGAACGGCTTCCCATGAACTCAATAGCTATCTTGGATTAGCATTGGGAAATTATCAATTCAGCCGCTATCATCAAAACTCTCCCTATAAATCGTTATCGATCTATGTCAACGAGACAGTTGACTTCGATGAATTGAAACGCGTTTATGAAACTGTCTTTTTGGTCCGTGATCTTATTAATACTCCCGCCAATGACATGAGTCCTGATAGCATCGAGAAGACAACGCGTCAACTTGGGAAAACCTACGGTGCTTATGTTCAAAGCATTTGTGGAGACGATCTTTTAAAACATAATTTTCCTATGATCCATGCTGTTGGACGAGCCAGTAGCACTGCACCACGACTCATTGAACTATGCTGGGGTCAAGAAAATCATCCTAAAATAACGTTGGTTGGTAAAGGTGTATCCTTCGACACAGGAGGACTCAATATTAAATCGGCCAATGGCATGTTACTCATGAAAAAAGATATGGGGGGAAGTGCACATGTTTTAGGGCTCGCTAAACTTATTATGGATGCTAAATTGCCTTTCCGCTTACGTGTTTTGATTCCAGCTGTTGAAAATGCAATTTCTGGTAATGCTTATCGACCAGGTGATATTCTCCAAAGTCGTAAAGGCTTAACTGTTGAAGTTGGCAATACAGATGCTGAAGGACGACTTGTCCTTGCCGATGCTCTCACCTATGGTGATGAAGAAAGCCCTCAATTCATGATTTGTATGGCAACTTTAACAGGAGCAGCACGCATAGCATTAGGACCAGACCTTCCTGCATTTTATTGCAATGATCCATTGTGGGCGCAACAAATTTCTCAATCTGCGTGTTCTGTTTCCGATCCTCTTTGGCACATGCCATTTTGGAAACCCTATCAAGAAATGTTATCATCACCAATTGCTGACCTTAATAATATAACTGGAAATAACTTTGCGGGCTCTATAGTTGCTGCCTTATTTCTTAACTCTTTTGTTGAAAAAACCAAACATTTTGCTCATTTTGACCTCTATGGATGGGTTTCGAAAGAAAAACCAGGCTACCCTGTTGGCGGTTCTGCACAAGCTATTCGTGCTCTTTATAACCATTTTAAAAGTAAGGATTGACACAACATATCCATAAAAATGAACCAATTTTTGAATCTTAGCAGCAATTTTTTATCACTTAAATGGTGTTTTGTACTTTATTTGATTTGAAGATCTAAACCCCTATCAATACCCATGAAGCTTGTTTAAAGATAAAAATGGAAGATAAACAGATGGTCGCTAAAGATCCAAGACTATATGCATTCAGAGATGATCTAGCAGATCAACGTCTTGAAAAAGAAGTAATTGCTCAACGCTTTGTTCAAGGTAGAAAAAAACGTGTTAATGTACCTATTACTGGGCTTTTTAAAGAAAACAGTAAAAAAAGTGAAAGGCAAACAGAGTGCTTATTTGGAGAGGAGCTTCTCATCTTTGACCAAGAAGAAGCTATATCGTGGGGACAGTCCCTCAAAGATGGTTATGTTGGTTATATTGATACAACAGCTCTTTGTACATCAACTGTAAAGCAAACACATGTTATTTCGGTACCACGCACTTTTCAATATTTACAAGCTGATTTGCGTGGACCAATGGACGACACCTTATCCATGGGAAGCAAAGTAACAGTTATTGATGAAATTAAAGTTCGTGGCACTTTATATTCTATCCTTGAAAATGGAAAAGCAGTCATTACAAATCACCTTAGGCCTATTGGATACGTATATGAAGATTATGTTACCATCGCTGAAACTTTTACACACACACCTTACCTTTGGGGTGGTGTAAGTGGTTTTGGAATTGATTGTTCGGGACTTGTTCAGCTTTCTATGATAATGACTGGCAACATGGTTTTGCGTGATACTGACATGCAGCAAAAAACCATAGGAAAACAGCTCACGGACGATGATAAACTTCAACGAGGCGATTTGGTTTTTTGGAAAGGTCATGTCGCTATTATGATTGACCATGAAAATATTATTCATGCAAACGGCTTCTCTATGGACGTTACCATCGAGCCGTTGGAAACAGTTATTACACGTATCGCCGAAAAATATCAACAATATCCCGTAGAAAAACGCCGTCCGATATTTAGTCCGTCTGTATGAATTTATAGTTTTGTATATTCAAGTACAACCGTCCATATTATAAGAATTTTAAATTTCAAACTTAGTTTATATTAAAACAAGTACAACTATCTGTTTGAATGTTATAGGCGGGGTGGTATACGGATAAAAACACCCCTTACAAAACGCTGAAGCATAAGAAATGTCAGCATTTGCCGATGAGCTTGGAAATATAATGACAGTACTCGCTTATTACTGAATATCTTTATAAAAATACTAATATGGGCACAAATGCAAAATATTTTTACTATTAGGTTCTTTCGCCCCTCATTTTGCAAGCTCAAAAATAACAATACTAAGCGGGATCATTGACTTATATTATGTGATAAGAAAAATATTTTCGTAAACTTATCTATATTGAAAGGAATAAATAACTTAGCCTTTTCTAAAGCCCCTATCATTCATGCCAAAACTTTTATAAACATTCATGTATTTTTTGGATATTGTGATAATCTATTAACATTCTGCTGAAGAGTTTCATTAAAATAAGCAGGTAAAAGCCATTTATTGATTTATCATAACAAATCAGCGTCAAATAACTTTCACTAGAAAAATCTATTTAATGATAAAAATAATAGAATGATCAGTCCGTTTTTTACAGAATATGCATTTTTAAAGCTAAAAACTCTCGTTAAACTTCATCATTGCCTTTCACAACTTCACAACTTTTATAAAAATATTCAAGCCAAGCTCTTCTAAAAAACAAAGACTGCGTAATCTCGTACCTTTTTGTTATTTGAGCTCTCTAATAAAGTTATCAGATATTAGCTATAAACGCCCTCATGCTATCAGATTGCTTGTCTGCGTACTTTCTCCAACATCTTCCCTTGCTCCTCATCTCATTTTTGGGGCTCCCATGAATGTTGCTAAACGCAACCCATCATTTGTAAGCCATAAAAAAGCTATGATAGTTCATCTATCCTCAATATTACTCTCACTCTTACGTTTCGAACTCATTCACCATATACTTCATCTACTCTAAAAACACTTTTAAAATTATGTCCCCTCTTTTACAGATGAAATTGAAAAATTCTTTTCATTTTGAGTAAGAACTTTTAAAACAATAAAAGTATAAACCCCATGCAGTATATTTCCTTCTCTTATGCTTAATAAAATAGCTTCTTAGTATAACGTATATTTTTAAAAGCTTATGGATACATAAATAAATATGAGAGAATAAAAATTTTCAGAGCCTTCTTAACTGCATGATGATTCAGATTTTTTTAAAGTATCTTTTGATAAAAACCAAGAGCGCTGATCGTTTAACTTAAAACGATAAATTATACTTATAGGTTACTTTTTTTACGCTATAGATAGATGATGAAGAGCTTATCACCTGAAAATGGAAGATACTTTTGTTATTAATACTCTATGAAATAGACATCTTATTAACATAACGGTATTTTTTTCGAAATTACTAAAGAAGAAGCTTTTTTAATGCCTGAACCAGCGGTTTATCAGCATCAGGCATAGGATATGCATCAAGCTCACTGATAAATATCCATTTAAAATTTTGTCCTTCTCGTCCTTGAACAATACCTTCATAACTGTAGCAAAGATACAACGGCATTAAGAGATGAAACGCCTCATAGCTATGACTTGCAAATGTGAAAGGTAATAAATTATTCGGCTTAACGTGAATACCAAGCTCCTCTTCTAATTCACGAACCAATGACGATTCTGGAGTTTCACCTTTCTCCACCTTCCCACCCGGAAACTCCCATAAACCTGCCAGTGATTTTCCTTGTGGACGTTCTGTCAGCAAAACACGATTATCTTTATCCACCAATGCACCAGCAACAACAAGGAGAAGTGAATTTTTCACACGCATACTGTTCTCCAACAGAAATGATAAATCGCTCTTTTATCATAAGAGCTACTTCCAAGATAAAAAGTCATCCCCTATCATTTTTGATAAAAAATACAACTATTGCACATAAAATGTATGGTCCCTAACTTCTGTAATCACCGTTAATCCTAACGTACTCCTTCGTCAAATCACACGACCAAACAGTCGCTTTACCTGTTCCCAAACCAATATCAACACGAATTGTGATGTGTTTGCCTCGCATATACGCATCTACTGTCTCTTCGCAATATTCCGGATCACGTTCACCATTAACAGCCAAACGATTTTCACCAAACCAAATCGACAAAAGATCACGATCCACCTCAACACCTGCCTTACCAACGGCCATAACCACCCGACCCCAATTGGCATCTTCACCGGCAATAGCTGTTTTGACAAGTGGTGAATTTGCAATTGATAAAGCAATCGTCTTAGCAGCACTATCCGTTGTAGCACCCGTCACATTCACCTCAATTAAGTGACGAGCACCTTCTCCATCACAAACAACTTGTAATGCAAGCTCACGTAAAAGCACCTTTAAATGTTTTAAAAATACTTCATAGCGCGGATCGGATTGACTCATAAGACATGAGAAGCTTTCCTTTACTTTTCCTGTAGAAAACATCATAAGTGTATCTGATGTTGAAGTATCGCTATCCACAGTAATTGCATTGAAAGAACTCTGAACAGCCTCTGATAACATGGACTGAAGTATATCTGCAGAAATTTTAGCATCAGTTACAACAAAAGAAAGCATCGTTGCCATGTCTGGGGCAATCATACCGGCACCTTTTGCGATCCCATTAATGGTAACAATCTCTCCCCCACAATCAAACCTACAAGTCACGAGTTTAGGAAATGTATCCGTTGTCATAATGGCTTTTGCAGCTTCCAACCAGTTTCCTTCTTCTGCTCTCTCCATCATAGATGGTAAAAACTTTACAATAGCGGATGCATCCATTGGTTCACCAATAACGCCCGTAGAAGCTATAAAAACTTCATTTTTTCTGGCCTTTAAAGCACTTGCTGCTGCACACATGATTTCATTTGTTGCATGCCTTCCTTTGCGTCCCGTAAAAGCATTTGCATTCCCAGAATTAACAACAACACCTCTTGCAATTCCATGGGGAAGCGATGCCCTACAATGCTCTACAGGAGCAGACGGACATTTTGAGCGCGTAAAAACACCAGCTACACTCGCTGGTTCATCAAATATGATGAAAAGAAGATCTGTACGACCTTTATATTTAATCCCAGCTTCAGCTGTTGCTATCCGCACACCAGATAACGGCGGAAGCTCCTGTATATTTTGCGGAGACAAAGGAGATATTTTTAAAACCACAATATGCTTTCCATAGAAATGATTACAAACCAACGATCTCTAAACAAATAAGCGCCAGAGTTCTTAAAAAAAATTACTCTGTTACATCACACAGAAAAAACACTGTTGACCTCATTTTCTTGGTTATTCCGTATCTTCTTCGTCCTGTGACTCATCTGGTAACTGTGTTTCATTTTGATCAATCGATTGCATGAGTCTTGTCACATCAGGATCAGGATACTTCACCTCTAGCTTATTACGTAAATCAACAATCAATTTTTGATAACGCTCTTTTATCAGTTGTGTACGCAACATTTCTTTAACATCATCAAACGCTGGGGGTTGTTTTAAACGACGATCCTCTAATTTAATAATATGCCAACCAAAAGGGCTTTCAACAGGTTTCTTGGTGTATTCGCCAACTTTCAAACCAAACGCAGCATCTTCGAAAGGCTTAACCATTTGGCCATGGCTAAAATAACCAAGATCTCCTCCAACAGCAGCAGAACCATCTGTTGAATTCTTTTTTGCAATTTCTTCAAAACTTTCCCCTTTGCCTAAACGTTTAATGATAGCTTCCGCCTCTTTTTTTGTTTTGACCAAAATATGACGCGCTTTAACCTCATCTTCTTTGGGTAAAGCAGCAACTTCTTTTTTGTAAAGAGCTTCCAAATCATCATCCGAAATCTGTTCAACGATTGTTTGTTTAAAATAAAGCTGCTGAAGAACATTGTCACGCATCGTTGCCATACGCTTATCGTAAGCTTCAGTTTTATCTATGCCCTTGCTTATTGCTGCTTTAGCAAGTGCCTGCATATCCAAGTAAGCTTTTAAAACCATTATACGACGTTGCTCATCAGGAAAACGTACTAAATTAGGATTAATTTCAAGCGCTAACTCATCCAATTGCCCTGCTGTAATATTTTTTCCATCAATTACTGCCATAACATGAGAGGGAGAAATTGTTTTTTCAGAAGCTTTCTCCAAAGTTTTTAAATCGCTCGATGATGAATGTGCACTTTCTTTGGCGATCACCCCTAAACTGCTGCTCGCCAATAAAGTTGATGTCAAAAACAATGTGATAAAATTGAACTTCATAAATATACTCCTTAAAAATGAAAGCAGGTTTAAGATTTTACTTTTCTTAGCTATAACAATTTAATCTCTAAACATAGATAAATAAATGAATAATTTTGTTTTAAAAAGCATAAACTGTCCTTTTATATCAGTTTATCACATCCTATTTAACCCTCATGGAAAACATGGTAGTATGGGAAAATGGTGTATTATATCCTTAATTATGTTGTATCGCATCAACTAAACAGCATTGCTAACGTTGACACGGTGCAGTTGGACTCTTATCTCTATTTTATAATTGAAGTGAAAGACTGCAGACAAAAAAAATATGGCGGTACCATTTCCACACAGTTATATTCAATGTCTTGGAAGTGCAGAGCATAGGGATAATGTATGAATTACCTAACAAAAGTGACAACAATTAAAAGAAAGGACCTGAGATGGTCAGCTTAGGTGTTTTAGCGCGTAAATTTTTTGGTTCACCCCATGAGAAACGTCTCAGGATCCTTCGCCAAAAAGTTATAAAAATTAATACCTTAGAAGAACAATTTATGAAATTGAGCGATGCGCAACTCTGCCAAAAAACGGATGAGTTTCGTAAGCGTCTTGCTGAAGGTGAAACCATTGATTTGCTCCTACCAGAAGCTTTTGCAACCGTTCGTGAAGCTGCAAAACGTGTTTATAATATGCGTCCTTTTGATGTCCAGCTCATTGGTGGTATGGTTCTTCATAATTGTGGCATTGCTGAAATGCGCACCGGTGAAGGAAAAACATTAATGGCAACTTTGCCAATTTATCTCAATGCCTTAGAAGGAAAAGGTGTCCATGTCGTCACCGTAAACGATTATCTTGCAAGTCGTGATGCTGAGACAATGGGAAAGATCTTCAGTTTCCTAGGCTTAACAACGGGTGTAATTCTCCATGATCTGGATAATGATGCCCGCCGAGAAGCTTATGCATGTGACATTACCTATGCGACAAATAATGAATTGGGCTTTGACTACCTGCGTGATAATATGACCTTTGATCGTAGTCAAATGGTTCAGCGCGGACACCACTATGCCATTGTTGATGAAGTCGATTCAATTCTCATTGATGAAGCACGTACCCCTCTTATTATTTCTGGTCCTCTAGAAGACCGCACTGAATTTTATAACCTTATTGATACATTTATTCCTGCCTTAACTCCAGAAGACTACGAAATAGATGAAAAACAAAAAACAATCACTTTTACTGAAGCTGGTACTGAAAAAATTGAAAAAATGCTCGAACAGGCAGGATATCTTAAAGACGGAGGTCTTTATGATATAGAAAATGTTGCTATCGTTCATCATGTTAATAATGCTCTTAAAGCCCACAAGTTATTTGTTCGTGACAAAGATTACATTGTACGTAATGATGAAATTGTTATCATTGACGAATTTACAGGTCGTATGATGCCAGGACGGCGTTATTCTGAAGGACTCCATCAAGCCCTAGAAGCAAAGGAACATGTTTCTGTTCAACCAGAAAACCAAACGCTTGCTTCTATCACATTCCAAAATTATTTCCGTATGTACAGAAAACTGTCTGGGATGACTGGAACAGCGACAACAGAAGCGGAAGAATTTAGTAATATTTATGGTCTCGAAGTTGTCGAAATTCCCACAAACTTGCCAATACAGCGTCTTGATGAAGATGATGAAATTTATCGAACAGTGGAAGAAAAATATCGTGCTATTGTGCGTGATATTCGCCAAGCCCATGAAAAAGAACAACCTATTCTTGTTGGAACAACATCTATTGAAAAGTCAGAACAATTGGCAGAGCGCTTACGGAAAGAAGGTCTTACCAATTTTAGAGTTTTAAATGCCCGCTATCATGAGCAAGAGGCTTATATTATTGCCCAAGCAGGGGTTCCTGGTGCTATAACCATTGCAACCAATATGGCTGGTCGTGGTACTGATATCCAGCTTGGCGGTAATATTGAAATGCGTATCCGACAAGAATTACAAGATATCCCCGAGGGAGAAGAGCGGACAGCTAAAATAGAAGCAATTAAAAAAGATGTTCAACAGCTTAAAGAAAAAGCATTGGCTGCAGGAGGTCTTTATGTCATTGCCACGGAACGCCATGAAAGCCGTCGTATTGATAACCAGTTACGTGGTCGCTCTGGTCGCCAAGGCGATCCTGGTCGTTCAAAGTTTTTTCTTTCTCTGCAAGATGATCTTATGCGTATCTTTGGCTCCAACCGTATGGACAGTATGCTGCAAAAACTGGGCTTGAAAGAAAATGAAGCAATTACCCATCCATGGATTAATAAAGCTCTTGAAAAAGCACAGAAAAAAGTCGAAGCACGCAATTTTGAAATTCGTAAAAATTTATTAAAATATGATGACGTCATGAATGATCAACGTAAGGTCATTTTTGAACAACGTATGGAAGTCATGGATTCAGACGATTTATCTGACATAATCCTTGAAATGCGTAATGAAGTAGTTGAAGATCTCGTAGAAACCTATATCCCATCTGGAACATATTCCGAAAAATGGGACGTAAAAACTCTACAAAAGGAAATTCACCAACTCTTCAATCTTGAACTTCCTGTAGAGGAATGGATAAAAGAAGATGGAATTGCCGAAGAGCAAATTTTTGAACGTATATCAGATGCTGTTACCAAACTTGAAAATGAACGTACTGAACGCTACTCCCCAGAAATTATGGCTTATTTTCATAAAGCCATGTTACTCGAAACTATTGATACATTATGGCGTGAGCACTTGGTAAGCTTAGATCATTTACGTTCCATTGTTGGCTTTCGTGGTTATGCACAACGAGATCCACTTAATGAATATAAAACAGAATCATTTGAACTCTTTCAAGTTATGCTTAAAAATTTGCGTAGAAGTGTTACTTCTAAACTTATGTGTTTCGAAATTACTCAGCAACCTACAGAACCACTTCCAACAGAGCATCATGATGCGAGTTCTCCTCGCTTAAACGATCAAAATAAAGAAAGTGGACAAGCTGCATGGACGTTATCACAGGGAAATAGGATTGTGAATCCTAAAGACCGTGATCCAAATGATTCAACCACATGGGGAAAAGTTGGGAGAAATGAACGTTGTCCTTGTGGTTCAGAGAAAAAATACAAACACTGTCATGGAGCCTTCGTTTGAGAAACAAACGATTAAGAAGATGAGTAAAAAGAGAAATTATGAACAGGAATTACGAACTGCGGGTTTGAGAGTAACACGTCAAAGACGTGTTATTCTTGATATTTTGACGGATACAAATGATCATCCAAACGCGTTTGAAATTTTTCAACGTGCCCATAAAATAGACTCTAGTATTTCCCTTTCAACAGTTTACCGAACCATGAAAACATTAGAAGGAAATGGGACAATTCACCGCCATACCTTTAGTGGTGGACCATCTCGTTTCGAGCAAGCAGATGGACAACACCATGATCACCTTATTGATGTGGAAACGGGAAAAGTGATTGAATTTCATTCTGATATCATTGAAAAGCTGCAAGAAGAAATTGCGAAATCTCTTGGCTATGATATTATCCACCATCGCCTTGAACTTTATGGAAAAAAACGTAACACTTAATACAATAATCTTGTATGTATAAGCAAAAATCTTCTTATATACATTGAATTTATATAGGTTTACCTTAGAAATTATAGATCCAATGGTAAAAAACTTTCTGCTTTATGGTGTCTTTTATCTGATGCTATAAAGCACTCAATTTCTAATATTAAAACGAAAAATATTATCATAAATTAGGCTCATATTATCATGGTTCCTCTTCCACAAGATCGCATGAAGCAACTTGAAAAGCGCTTTGAAATAATTGAGGGCCAAATGGCTCAAAATCCGAATACTGAAACGTACATAAAGTTAGCTTTTGAATATGCAGAATTACAACCAATTGTTAGCTCTATACGCGCATTAAATGCTCTTTACACAGAAATCACAGAGCTAGAAATGCTCACTCATGATAAAGTAACAGATATAGAGATACGTAACCTTGCTCAAGAGGAATTACCATTATTACATCAGAAAATAGAAAAACTTGAACAAGAGCTTCAGATTCTTCTTTTGCCTAAAGATGTTGCCGATGAAAAAAGTGCCATTATTGAAATTCGAGCAGGAACCGGTGGATCAGAAGCAGCACTTTTTGCTGGTGATCTTTTTCGCATGTATGAACGTTATGCCGCTTTTCATCATTGGAAAGTTGAAGTTGTTTCACTCAATGAGGGCGAAGTTGGTGGATATAAAGAAATTATTGCAACTATTTCAGGAAAAGGTGTCTTTTCTAAATTGAAATTTGAATCAGGCGTTCATCGTGTGCAACGCATCCCTGAAACAGAAACAGGTGGACGCATCCATACATCTGCTGCTACTGTTGCCGTCCTTCCAGAGGCAGAAGAAATTGATATTGAAATTCGTCCAGAAGATATTCGTATCGATACAATGCGTGCATCTGGAGCAGGAGGACAGCATGTCAATACAACTGACTCAGCTGTTCGTATCACCCATATTCCAACTGGAATTATGGTTGTACAAGCAGAAAAATCACAACATCAAAACCGTGCACGTGCGCTCCAAATCTTACGCGCACGCTTATTTGATATCGAACGACAAAAAGCCGAAAGTGAACGCTCAGCTTCCCGTAAAAACCAAGTCGGCTCTGGTGACCGCTCAGAACGTATTCGCACCTATAATTTTCCACAAGGACGTGTCACTGATCATCGTATTAATCTCACCTTGTATAAACTTGACCGCATCCTAGAAGGAGATCTTGAGGAACTTATTCAGGCACTCATATCCGATCACCAGACAGCACTTCTCATGGAAATGGATCATAATGGATGAAATTCATACTCTTAATGAGATTCTTTTTAAAACGCGGGAAAAACTACGTGCTCAAGGTGTTTCTGAAGCTCATCTTGATGCAAAAGTGCTTGTGGAATGGATAACAAATACAAATACATTGGCTAGAATTACCCAACCAGATATGTGCCTCTCTCTCGAACAAGTTGCACAGCTAGAACGAGCCATACAACGACGCCTTAATGGTGAACCTGTTTATCGTATTATTGGCAAAAGAGAGTTTTATGGCATATCTTTTACCCTATCTCAGGATACATTAGAACCCCGTTCCGATACAGAAACGCTCGTAGACCTTGTTTTGCCACTCCTCAAAAAACAAAGTGAAAAATCGGAAAAAATAACACTGCTTGATATGGGAACGGGAAGTGGCGCTATTGCTATTGCGATTCTCAAACAAATTTCCCAATCTTATGCAATAGCAGTTGATATTTCTGAAGATGCTCTTAAAACAGCTACAAAAAATGCAGAGAATGCAGGGGTTATGAACCGTTTTACCCCTCTTCTGAGCGATTGGTTTGATAGCGTCGCTGGTCAATTTAACCTTATTATTTCCAATCCACCCTATATTCCAGAAACAGATATCAAAAATCTTGCAAAAGAAGTCCGTTTACATGATCCCCTACGCGCATTGATTGGCGGAAAAGATGGTCTTCATTTTCACCGAAAACTTGCACATGATGCCCCAAATTACTTAAAAGAAAAAAGCTATGTGGCTGTTGAAATCGGCTATTCTCAAGAAAAAGAGGTCTGCAACTTATTTGAAAAGAATAGTTTCCAGTGTCTAGAAATACGCAATGATCTTAATGGCATCCCCCGTGCCATTCTCTTTTCATATCAAAACTAAAACTCCCAATCATCATCTGTAGTCGCAACCGCCTTACCAATCACATAAGAAGAACCAGATCCAGAAAAGAAATCATGATTTTCGTCAGAGTTTGGTGATAAAGCCGCTAAAATAGCAGGATTGACGTGACAAGCTTCTGGCGGAAAAAGAGCTTCAAACCCTAAGTTCATCAAAGCTTTATTTGCGTTATAATGAAGAAAAATTTTTACATCTTCTGTTAAACCAAGGGTATCATAAAGATCTTCAGTATATTTACATTCAATATTGTAAAGATCGAAGAGCAAACTAAACGCAAAATCTTTAATTTCTTTCTTTTCAGCTTCATCAAGCTTTGCAAATCCTAATTGAAATTTATAGCCTATATAATAACCATGGACCGCTTCATCACGGATGATAAGTCTAATGAGATCAGCTGTATTTGTTAATTTAGCACGACTTGACCAATACATTGGTAGATAAAAGCCCGAATAAAATAAAAAGCTTTCTAGTAAAGTCGAAGCAATTTTCTTTTTGAGCGGATTAGCTGCTTCATAACGTTCAAGCACTAATCTAGCCTTTTTCTGCAAATGAATATTTTCCTCTGACCATCTAAATGCATCATCGACTTCTGCAGTCGAACATAAAGTTGAAAAAATAGAGGAATAAGAACGTGCATGAACCGCTTCCATGAAGGCAATATTCGTCAATACTGCTTCCTCATGTTCCGTTATCGCATCAGCCATAAGTGAAATGGCTCCCACGGTATTTTGAATCGTATCCAAAAGCGTTAATCCTGTAAAAACACGAATCGTTAATTTGCGCTCATCTTCCGTCAAGCTTGACCATGAAGGGATATCATTAGAAAGTGGGACCTTTTCAGGCAACCAAAAATTTCCAGTTAAACGATTCCATACCTCCAGATCTTTCTCATCGCGCAATCTATTCCAATTAACAGCACTCACAACAGGATTCTTGGTCGTAATCTTTGTCATATGATCATCTCCCTATAAGCTGCATGAAACACAACCATCCACTTCTGTTCCTCTCAATGCGACCTGCCGCAATCGTATGTAATAAATACTTTTTATACCTTTTTTCCAAGCATAAATTTGGGCGCGGTTAATGTCACGCGTGCTAGCGGTATCAGGAAAAAATAACGTTAATGAGAGACCTTGATCTACATGTTGCGTAGCAGCAGCATAGGTATCAATAATTTTTTCAGGACCAATCTCATAAGCATCTTGGTAAAAATCTAAATTCGTATTATCCATGTAAGGAGCAGGATAATAAACACGCCCAATTTTTCCCTCTTTTCTAATTTCAATCTTTGAAGCAATTGGATGAATAGAAGATGTTGCATGATTGATATAAGAAATAGAACCCGTGGGAGGAACAGCCTGTAAATTGCGATTATAAAGCCCATACCTAACCACTAAATCTTTAAGTTCCTGCCAGTCTTTTTGATCTGGTATAGCAATGTTATTACGCGCAAAAAGCTCCCGGACAAGGGTAAATTCCGGTTTCCATTCTTTCTCAATATATTTTGCGAAAAAGCGACCATCTGCGTAAGCTGACTCTTTAAAGCCTGCAAATGTTTTCTGGCGCTCACTTGCAATTAAATTAGAAGCACGAATTGCATGATACGTCACAGTATAAAAATAGATATTGGTAAAATCGATAGCTTCTGGAGATCCATAATAGATCTGCTCACGCGCTAAAAACCCGTGCAAATTCATTTGCCCCAAACCGATTGCATGACTTTCAGCATTGCCTTTTGCAATAGAAGGCACGCATGCGATATTGCTCATATCAGAAACTGCGGTCAGAGCGCGAACAGCAGCTTCTACAGTTTTCCCAAAATCACAACTTTCCATTGCTTTTGCAATATTCATTGAACCAAGATTGCAAGATATATCGCTTCCAACAGTACGATAAGTCAAATCCGTCTCTAGTTCACTCGCTTCACTAACCTGCAAAATTTCTGAACATAAATTGCTCATACTTATACGACCCGCTATTGGGTTTGCTCGGTTGGCAGTATCTTCAAATAAAATATAAGGATAACCTGATTCAAATTGAATCTCTGCTAATGTCTGGAAAAAAACACGTGCACTTATTTTCTTTTTACGAATCTTGGCATTATCAACAAAAGAGCGATAATGCTCTGTCAAAGAAATATCGCTAAAAGGTTTCCCTGTAACACGCTCAATATCATAAGGTGAGAATAGATACATATCCTCATTATTACGTGCAAGCTCAAAGGTAATATCAGGAATAACGACACCAAGCGAAAGTGTTTTAATTCTGACCTTTTCATCAGCGTTCTCACGCTTTGTATCTAAAAACTTCATAATATCTAAATGATGTGCATGCAAATAAACAGCACCAGCCCCTTGCCGTGCACCAAGTTGATTGGCATAAGAAAAAGAATCTTCTAAGAGCTTCATCACAGGCAACACACCTGAAGATTGGTTTTCTATTTTCTTAATCGGTGCGCCAGCTTCCCGTAAATTTGTCAAACAAAGCGCAACACCTCCACCACGCTTTGAAAGTTGTAAAGCTGAGTTGACCGAACGTCCTATTGACTCCATATTGTCTTCAACACGCAGCAAAAAACATGATACCAACTCACCACGTTGCCTTTTTCCTGCATTTAAAAATGTTGGCGTCGCAGGTTGAAACCGACCTGTAATAATCTCATCTACAAAAGTCTCAGCAAGCGCTTTATCACCTTGTGCTAAATATAATGCGACAACACAGACACGGTCTTCATAACGCTCAAGATAGCGCTTCCCATCAAAAGTCTTGAGAGTGTAACTCGTATAATATTTAAACGCTCCCACAAATGTAGGAAAACGAAATTTAAAAGCATAAGCACGCCTGAAAAGCTTTTTGATAAAAGAAAAATCATAAAGCTCAAACAAAGCTTTTTCATAATATCCCTCTTCTATCAAATAATCTATTTTCTCCTCAAGATTATGAAAAAAAACTGTGTTTTTGTTCACATGCTGAAGAAAATATTGACGTGCAGCCAGACGATCCATATCAAACTGGATATGACCATTTTCATCATAAAGATTAAGCATTGCATTCAACGCATGATAATCCATGATCTGATCTGATTTTTGTGATTGTTCTATATCGGCTCTTTCCAAAATCTTTCCAATCCCTTCTTTACACAAATAATATCTTCATCAGTTCCACGTAATTCAAAACGATATAAGCAAGGCACAAAACATTTTTCAGAAATGATCTTGCTCGCTAAACTATAATAGCGACCAAAATTACGATTCCCACCACCAATGACACCACGAATGAATTTGCGGTTCTCTGGTTCATTGAGAAAGTGAATAACTGCTTTCGGTACAGCCCCCCTTCCTTCACCATCTGCATAAGTAGGAACGGCTAATACATAGGGCTCACCAACCAACAAAGATGGTTTTTTTTGATCAATCTTGAAGAGGCGCTGACCAAGCTGAGAGACAAAATGTTCCGTATTACCCGTTGCACTCGAATAATAAACAATAAGCCCCATTAAACACAAAGACCACTAATCATATCCGGTCTAAAACCAGACCAATGATTTTCACCACAAACAACAACAGGAACCTGACGATACCCCAAAGACTGAACAAAGATATATGCTTGTTCATCACGAGAAATGTCCACAACATGATAATCAATACCTTTCGCATCAAAGGCACGACGCGTAGCATCACATTGAACACAAGACGGCTTGCTATAAATAGTGATCGACATTTTTTTAACTTTCACAATTTTTAAAAATCAACCCTTAAAGGATACTAATTCTGACAACT
The DNA here is from genome assembly GCF_040545155.1 of Bartonella silvatica. Taxonomy (NCBI): domain Bacteria; kingdom Pseudomonadati; phylum Pseudomonadota; class Alphaproteobacteria; order Hyphomicrobiales; family Bartonellaceae; genus Bartonella; species Bartonella silvatica. The sequence goes on along the minus strand of NZ_JBEPLI010000005.1, from coordinate 49,939 downwards.
TTATATAGAGACTCAAAAATGATAAAAACGGCCATGGTACGCAAAAACACACGACACACTCTGACTCAAACAACATATAACTTCTTAAGACATAAGATAAATTCTCACACAATAATTCAAAAATTACGACGAGAATGAACGATTATTCTACAACTTAAATGGTAAAGCTCCTCGGTTATAAAACAACCCTTTCCTTGCATTTAAATTCCCTCCTACTGCCTAAAAAAAACCAAAACCCCGACCCGCTTTCTGATACTAAATACGCTCTCATGATAAAAACGAACTTATAAAAATGAAAAGAAAACCTTCCAAGAAAAATATCAGCAGAAATACTGCCTCACCCTTGCTCAACAGCCCCTTTAACAATTACATCATGGGAATAACTTAGACGCCAAACGAAACACACTCTACCCTCACTTTGTGTCTATTTAGAATCACAAATCATTTTGATACTATATATAGTATACACACTCTCTTTTTCGTCAAGAAAAATCCAACCGTTTTTTTGAATTTTCCACGATCTTCCCACTAAAACTATCAACGTCCAAAATATACGTAATAATGTAACATTTTATTGACAAACGTTATATTATTACATAACTATTCGAGATCAATAAAAAGGTAGTGCAAATTATGGGACTGCATTTCAATAACGCGACATTAGGCTACGCTCATAGAGTAGCAATAAAAAGCTTTTCAGCAAAATTACAATCTGGCGCATTGGTCGCCATAACAGGTGATAACGGTGCTGGAAAGTCTACACTCCTCAAAACCATCGCTGGATTAATTAAACCCCTCCAAGGCAGAATCATAAAGCCCAAAAGAAGTCGAATTGCATATCTTGCTCAACAATGTGATATCGACAAAACATTTCCAATTGATGTAAGAACACTTATAAAAACAGGACTATGGTCTTTTTGTGGATTATGGAAAAGCCAACGTCCTTATCGCTCTAAAATTCAAAACGCACTTGAGACAGTTGGGCTCACAATGCTCGCAACCCATTCACTGGAAACGCTCTCAAGTGGACAGTTACAACGGGCTCTTTTCGCGCGTATTATTATACAAGATGCTGATATTATCTTGCTTGATGAGCCTTTTAATGGTGTTGACCATAATACCCAAAAAGATCTTCTTGCGTTGATCTCGCAATGGCAGAAACAAGGACGGACAGTTCTTACAGTCCTTCATGATCCTCTCATTGTGAAAAAATATTTTCCCAACATCATCCATATTGATAGACAGAACGCCTTTTATGGAGAAACAATACAGTTTCTTCCTAATAATAGGAGCTACCACGTCATTCCCCCGCTTACACCCAACTCTTTAGGGATCAACGCACCAAAACAAAACTTTTCTCTTAATGATTCTCATTCTATGAGGTTATAATTTAAGTGTACTCATTTTTTCTTGCTCCTTTCGTTGACTTCCATTTTATGCGAAATGCACTTATCGGTTCAGTTCTCTTATCTATCAGTGCCTGTCCTGTTGGTGTATTTTTGATGCTGCGTGGAATGAGTTTAACAGGGGATGCCATATCTCATGCTATTCTTCCTGGTGTTGCAGTCGCTTTTCTTTTTTCTGGCTTCTCCCTTATATCTATGACTCTTGGTGGTATCTTAGCTGGTGTCATTGTTGCTTTAGCAACTGCCTTGACTTCACGTAACAGCGTGCAGAAAGAAGATGCGTCTCTGACAGTCTTTTACCTGATTGCACTCGCGGCAGGTGTCATTATTGTTTCCCTTAAAAATTCCACGGTCGATCTCCTTCATTTCTTATTTGGTTCAGTGCTTGCTCTTGATACACAATCTCTTCTACTGATCGCAATCATAACGCTCATCACAGTGTGTAGCCTCAGCATTTTCTGGCGCGCCCTTGTCGTGGAAAGTTTTGATCCCTTCTTTTTTAAATCACTCTCTCCATTGAGCAAATACATTCATGTATCACTGCTCGGACTTGTAGTATTGAATCTTGTAGGAGGATTTCAATCACTGGGAACATTACTCTCTGTCGGCATTATGATGATTCCAGCAATTACTGCCCGTTTTTGGCTTTCACGTTTGGGACCTATCTGCATACTTTCCATTCTTCTAGGAATTGTCGCTAGTATCTGCGGACTCCTGCTTTCTTTTCACCTATCCCTTCCCTCTGGTCCCGCTATCATTATTGCCGCTGGATCTATTTATCTTTTTTCATGCTTCATAAGTCCACGCGGCTTTATTATGGTACGATTTCCCCACCTTTTGTATAAGTACCTTCTCATCTCAAGGAAATAATATGACTCAATTTTTTCAAAAATTTGTTTTTCTTGGTACTTTCTTATTGCTTTTCTTTTTTCCTTTCTCTGCTTCTGCACATAATAAAATTAAAGTTGTCGCGAGTTTTTCTATTCTTGCTGATTTTGTAAAAAATGTGGGAGGAGATCATATTTCGATGACCACTCTTGTAGGTCCTAATGCAAATACCCACACTTATGAACCCACGCCTCGTGATGCGCAAACTCTTAAAAAAGCTGAAATTATTTTCATTAATGGACTTCATTTAGAAGGTTTTATTGACCGCCTCATCACAGCGAGTGGCACAAAAGCGCTTCTCGTCAACGCAAGTGCCAATGTTTCACCCCTTGAACTTAAAAATCAAGAACACAGCACCCAGCAACATCACCATCACAGCAATATTGATCCACATGCTTGGCAAACTATCCCTAATGTTGAAATTTATATTAAGAATATCGCGGCTGCTTTCTGTAAAATTGATCAAAAATCCTGCGTAAATTATCGCAAAAACGCTGATTCCTACATTCAAAAACTTCAAAGAATGCAAAAAACACTTAAAGCAAAGCTTGCTACAATCCCAAAAGATAAACGAATTATTATTACATCTCATGATGCCTTTGACTATTTTGCCAAAGAATATGATTTTACCATACTTGCACCCCAAAGCGCTTCAACAGAATCTGAAGCGACTGCAGCCGATGTCGCCAAACTTATCAAACAAATTAAGACTTATAAAGCAGCCGCACTATTTGTCGAAAATATATTTACCCCCCGCCTTATAAAACAAATTTCAGAAGAAACAGGTTTAAAAATAGGTGGAACACTCTATTCTGATGCACTCTCAAACGAAAATGGCCCTGCTGCAACTTATCTTGATATGATAGAGCATAATATTGAGACTATTATCGATGCGATAACAAAATAAAAAAATGTCCCTATAAAATAAAAATAAAAAATCATAAGAGTTAGAACCTACAATAATATTTGATGATATTCTTATTGGGCGAAATCAGCTATGAGTAGGAGATAAAGATATAATAATTTTGAAATAGAAAACTTAAAATCTCTCAACAGACTTTTTAAATATCTTCTACATCACAGTCTGAGAGCTGTATCAAAAACGCCAAAATGAACCCTACTTTTCTTGTTCATAAAAGACACCATTAAACATTCAAAATAATCTTCGTAACCTTTAGAATCAAAATGTTAGAGTTGTTCATAAAGCACCAACCTGACGCATAACTTTGATGCGTTAACAAAAAATTTGAGAAATAAAAACGTCACAATAGATTTTTAAAATCACTATAATCGGGATAACAACAACTTCAAAACTAGGATTTCCAAATTATAAGATAAATAATACAACAGCTAAGAATCATCTCGATGATCATAAATGAATACGGTAAGAATTTTAGCCAAATGGCACTTTGTATCTATATTTTCGCTTTTTCCCCCTGTTGTTTTTCATATTTTGACTATTTCTCATTTATAGTAAGATCTTTATAAATTTATATTTCATTAAAATGTCTTCGCTCTCACAAAGGAAAACTGGAGAATCTAAACAAATTTATTTGACCTTTTAGTGGTTCCTGTTTAAATGAACTTGTTTATTTTTGAAATAAATTGTCATGGCATGTGCATGTGTAATACTGTAAACTTAGAGAGAACTTGCATTCCATCACTTAAGAAAGGGGGAAGCATGAATCGTTTTTGTTTTTCTATAGCGGCATTCACGGTTGCTGTCAGCATGACAACGGTGTCTCTTGCGCAAACAAAAATTAGTTTTTGGCATTCTATGAGTGGTGAACTGGGAAAACAAACTGAACGTCTCGTTCATGACTTTAATGCTAGTCAATCTGAGTATGAAGTCGTCCCATCGTTTCGTGGTGAATATGAAGAAGGCATGATTTCGCTCATTTCAGCATTTCGCGGAAAACAACAACCGGTTCTGGCGCAAATTTATGAAATAGGTACTGGAACTATGATGGCGGCGCAAGGTGCTGTTTACCCTATTTATCAGCTTATGGCTGATGCAAAACAAGAGTTCGATTCCGCTGATTATTTACCTGCTATTAGTGGTTATTATTCTGATATTCAGGGACGAATGCTTTCTATGCCATTTAATTCTTCAACAGCTATTCTTTATTATAATAAAGATATTTTTAAAAAAGCAGGACTTGATCCAGAACAACCACCTAAAACATGGCAAGATATAGAAAACTTCTCCCAAAAAATTCTTGAGACTAAAGCAGCAAGTTGTGGTTTCACAATGTCTTATGCTGCTCAATGGATTGGAATAGAAAATTTTTCAGCATTGCATAACATTCCTTTTGGAACGAAAGAAAATGGTTTTGGTGGTCTTGATTCACAACTTTCCTTTAATGGGCCTTTACAAGTGCGTATGTGGTCTGATCTTAAAAAATGGTCTGATCAAGGAATTTTCCGCTATGGAGGACCAGCAGGCGCATTGGATGCGACGCCCATGTTTATGACACAAAACTGTGCAATTTTTATGCAATCTTCAGGATCGCGTGCTGGAATCCTTTCCGAGGCGCAGTTTAACGTTGGGTTTGGTATGCTTCCCTATTATGATGATGTAAAAAGTGCACCACAAAACTCAATTATTGGAGGAGCTTCTATTTGGGCTTTAAGAGGGCATACTCCTGAGGAATATGCAGGTGCTGCCGCCTTCCTTAAATATATTTCGAGAGCAGATAATCAAGCTCGCTGGCACCAGATAACAGGATATCTGCCAATAACAAAAGCTGCTTACGAATTAAGTAAAAAAGAGCATTACTATAATAAAAATGTTGGAGCGGACATTGCCATTAAACAAATTAATCTCCACACACCAACTATAAATTCAAAAGGCATAAGATTTGGTAACTTACCGCAAATTCGTTCCATTCTTGATCAGGAATTAGAAGCCGTTCTTAATGGTTCAAAAACACCCCAAAAGGGATTAGACACAGCTGTTGAACGTGGTAATAAACTATTACGTGAATTTGAAAAAGTCAATCGTTAGAGTTTATTGTGATGACTAAGAGGGTTAATGGATCAACTTACAAGTTGAATGTTTTAATCCTCTCCTGTTCATCTTTCTAAGGTTTCGGTATTTAAAGAACTCTCCAAATGCAAGAAAAACATGCATATTTCAAAAATATCTTACTCTCTTACTGGCTGATTTTGCCTCAACTCATTATAACGATTTTGTTTTTCTTTTGGCCTGCAGCCCAAGCAATAAAATCATCCTTTGAGCGTGAGGATCCTTTCGGTTTTAAGACCACCTTTATTGGTTTTGACAATTATATCACCCTTTTTTCTGATCCTGCTTATCTAAAGTCACTTCTTACCACTGCAGTATTTTCCATTTCCGTCACTGTCACTTCAATGACAATATCACTTCTTTTAGCTGTCTGTGTTGATCGTGTCATCCACGCAAAAAAAGCTTACACAACGCTTTTACTCTGGCCCTATGCTGTTGCTCCAGTATTAGCTGGAATATTATGGTTGTTTATCTTTCATCCAACCATCGGGATTGCCCCAGCACTTCTCAAAAAAATAGGTGTTATATGGAATTATCGTATTAATGGTACTCAAGCAATGATTCTTATTGTGATTGCAGCCAGCTGGAAACAAATATCCTACAACTTTCTCTTTTTTCTTGCCGGCCTTCAATCTGTTCCCCGTTCTCAAATAGAAGCAGCGGCAATTGATGGTGCTCATCCTTTTAAACGATTTTGGACCATCGTTTTTCCGCAAATTTCACCAACTACTTTTTTTCTTCTTGTTGTCAATATCCAGTACGTTATGTTCGATACATTCGGTATTATCGATAACATAACCTCTGGAGGACCTGCACGTGCCACAAGCACTCTTGTCTATAAGATATATGATGATGGTTTTAAAAATCAAATCATTGGTGCCTCAGCGGCACAATCTACAATATTGATGTTGATGGTTATCGCTTTAACGTTTATTCAGTTTCGCTGGATTGAACGCCGCGTACAATATTAGGAAGCAAATTATGGTTGAAAACCGCCCTATTTTAAAAGCTCTCACCCATCTTGTTCTCATTATTGGCATTATCATTATTTGCTTTCCCGTTTATATCGCTATCATTGCATCAACCCATAGTTCAGAAGCATTCAACTCAGGCACACTTCCTCTTTTACCGGGAAGCTACACTCTGGAAAATTATAAAACAATCTTTGGCGATGGGCTTTCCCAACTTGGACTACCTAACCTTTGGCCACTTTTAATGAATTCACTTATTATGGCAATTGGTATTAGTGTTGGAAAAATTATTATTTCAATCCTTTCTGCTTATGCAATTGTCTACATGCGTTTTCCTTTTCGAAAAACTGCTTTTGCTCTCATCTTTATCACACTGATGTTGCCTGTAGAAATTCGTATTATCCCAACATATACAGTCGTTGCACAATTAGGTATGATAAACAGCTACGGTGGAATGATCATTCCACTCATTGCATCCGCAACTGCTACATTTTTATTTCGTCAATTTTTTCTAACTGTTCCTGATGAACTTTTAGAAGCAGCTCGTGTTGATGGTGCAGGTCCCTTTAAATTTTTTAAAGATATTCTTCTTCCTCTTAGCAAGAGCAATATAGCTGCCTTATTTATCATTATGTTCATCTACGGATGGGTCCAATATCTCTGGCCTCTTATCGTTACAACAGATCAAAATCATCAAACTATTCTTATTATTCTGAAGCAACTTATCGTTGAATCAATTCAACATGATCCTCAATGGAATATCCTTATGGCTGTATCGGTTGTTGCCATGGTGCCGCCTGTTCTTGTCGTCATTTGCATGCAACGGCTTTTTATCAAAGGCCTTATTGAAACGGAGAAATAACTGTGGCTATAATCCAGTTATCAAATATAAAAAAACAATATGACAACGGCATTATAGTCATTCATGATTTAAACTTAACAATTGCCGATAGAGAACTTCTTGTCCTTGTTGGTCCTTCAGGATGTGGCAAGTCAACACTGTTACGCATTATTGCAGGGCTTGAACAAGTTACCTCAGGTGAGCTCTTTATTGATAATGAGCGTATCAATGAACGCGAACCAGCTGATCGCGATGTTGCTATGGTTTTTCAAAATTACGCACTTTACCCCCATATGACAGTTCGTGGAAACTTAGAATATGGTCTTAAAAATCGTAAAACCCCTAAAGATGAGATAAAGAGACGTATCACACATGCTGCAAAACTTTTACAAATAGAGTCGTTTCTGGATCGTAAACCACGACAATTATCAGGAGGACAACGCCAACGTGTTGCCATGGGACGTGTGATTGTACGCAAACCACGCGTCTTTCTCTTTGACGAGCCTCTTTCAAACCTTGACGCGAAATTACGTGCGCAAATGTGTATCGAAATTAAAACACTCCAACGCTCCTTAGGAACAACCAGTCTCTATGTTACCCATGACCAACTAGAAGCCATGACATTAGCTGATAGAATCGTTGTTATTAACAAAGGCAATATAGAGCAAATTGGAACACCAATGGAAATTTATGATTACCCAGCAACAACATTTGTTGCCGGTTTTATTGGCTCACCTCCTATGAACTTTCTTGATCGTCAAAATCTAGAACAATATTTAGGTCACTCATTATCCTATAACAACGAAACTGATCTTTTAGCATTCAGACCAGAAATAATCTTATTAGGAGAATACCCAGATCAGGGACCTATCTTTCACACACAAATTGAACTTATCAAACCTATTGGAACAGGATGCCATATTTTAACGCGTTGGAATGACAATATTTTTACCATTGAAATAAAAGAACGCTTGACACACGACTATGGTAAAAACCTAAGTTTTACAGTCGCACATAAAAACTTTCATACTTTTAATAAAAGCACTGGAAAACGCACAACAAATAAGTAAAGATCGGATTTGGACATCATAACCAATCTTAATCAATATTGCTTACGTTTTTCTATCATTCCATTTCTTTAAGAAGCGTTGCTTTTTGTATTATAAGTGCGTGTTTTTATCTTTGTGTGCGCAACTGTAAAGCAAGATCAGGTTGATCTGTTGTGATATAATGCACAGGCATGTCAAGCCAATGCAATAACCGAGCTTTCCCGTTGATTGTCCATACTCCTACAGTAAAACCAGCATCAACCGCAGATTCAACAAAATCCCGTGGCACAATGGAGCCGTCTAAACTTAAATCCGAATATCCCTGTTGTCTCCACTCAGAAAAACGCTGGTGCATCCCCCCTTCAAAACTATCAATACACGGGCCAGATGTTATGCCTGCTTCAATAAAGGGGTGGAGACTTGCAGGATCAAAGCTGATTGCAGAAACGCGTTCTGTTAAATTTCGGCTTTTTACCAACGCCAGTGCTTTTTGAGATAAAGTCTTCTCACACTCAACTTTACCGCATGTTTTAATTTCAAGATGTAATGCAACATTGGTTGGTGCTAAAAGATCGAGCACTTCTTCTAGCAAAGGAGGAGCCTCAGCACTTCCTCTGACACGAAGTTGTTTGCGTGTTTCATTATCAATATCATGAATATATCCTGTTTTTCCAACCAATTGTTCTAGACGAAAATCGTGAAATACAACCACTTCACCGCTTTTAAGCATATGAACATCACATTCAATTTCATCAACTCCCAACGCAATTGCATGACGAAATGCCGAAAGTGTATTCTCAGGATAAAGATGAGCTCCACCACGATGTGCAACAATTTTTTTCTCAGACATATAAAATTTCACATTTCTCCGTTTTTAATGAATTAAATAACACAGGACCAGATAGTGATTTCTCAAAGTTGTGCCAAAAAAAACAATAAGTTTTTGAAAGCATTGTCTTTTCCTGATTATTTTCTCAAATATCAAACTCTCAAGGCATCTTTCTTAAGAAGTTTGTATTTTAATCTCTCACGCAATTATAAACTATAAATCATTTTAAAAAACATATTCTTATCTCATGTAACAGAAATACTACGAAAAATCTCATGCTGAGATTAAAAGGTTAGAACTTTCTTATTTCGTCAACCTTTCTACTCCTTACCAGAAACATACTGCCCGCTGGAATATCAACTTAAAATCGATTAGTCATTCTAGAATATCACGCCAACAGACTGCACAGATAATATACAGCAGCTTGAATACCTCTTCCGGACCAAGTGGCTTTGCCCCCTTCCTCAACCAAAAGAAAAGTTTATTATTAAGGGATTTATGCCGTTTTTATAGCAACTTTTTTGAAATTAAAATGGGAGACTGTCAAAATTATAGGTACTTTTCTGAGCTTGAACCATTCCAGATTGAATCTTTTCTTCTAGTGATTTGATAAACCGAATCAAAGCTGCGATATAATTGAAAATTAAAAGACTTTCTTCATAATTGAGGACTGGATTATCATGGACTAAGCTTTTATTGTTACGCACACCGTTAAAATCCTCTAACACTGAGATACTACTTTTCAGGATACGCTCAGTCATCCTTGACTCAAGATACCTCTCCTTTTTAAGCGCCTTCACATACTCACCAAAAACACTATTTAATGACTTATCACGAGTAATTTCGATATCGTACGCTTTGCATCTTGGTCGGAGGAACTTGTGGACGAAGGTATGTAGTCGATCCAAACCACCCTCAGGCTGATTCTTATCAATAGCGTCACGGATATGCTTTGCTACTAATTCAAAATCCAACTCATCAGTGGTAGCAATTAACGCATCCAGTTCGGCTACAGATTGGCAATTGAGGAGTCGCTGTGCAATTTCTTGACATTCATTAATCAGTTGTTGGTTATTTATTTTACAAAGCCACCCCTGTACAAGAGTATAGTTTATCACTCCTTCAATAACCGTACCCACAATATAGTTACCATTTCTATTCCAAAAAGCACGCATCCAGTTAGCTTTGGATGTTCCTATCACATAGTATTTTTCATCATCTATATTGATTTTATAGCTTCTAAAAAAATCGCTAAAAGTAAAGTTACTAAATTCCAACACATAACCGCTACGCATGCCAAAAAGTTGTTCTAATTTTGCACGTTCAATCATACTGAGATCAGACATTTTTCTACCTTTATTCTATAGGATACGATACAAAAATATATTTTGTTGAAGTGGACAGTAAGAGGAAGCATCACCTTGCCCGTGGCTCTGTTTTGCATGCAACCACCCCAATAATGCCCCACAATGCCTCTGTAAAAAATAGCCTCGTCACACGCCAAAACAGCCCTCCATTCACAACCATAGATTAGCAAGATCAGCATGAAACGAACCAATAACTGGTAGCCCCCTACCAAAAACAACGCATCTTTTACCATACAGCATCACATCAATATCTAAGCCTGTCAGTACGATAACATTGAGACAACCTCTTTTGCATCATACTCCCCAATGTGGGCTAGAACACTGTTCAACAAAAAACACGAAACTCAGTTCTGTATAATAATCTGGACTATCCCACTATGCCCACCAAGGCTAAAGATAATTTCTCTTCCGAGAAAAATCCAAAATAGAACACAGCTCACCCCTTAACATATCCAGAAATCAACGTCTCATACCCAACAAGATAAGTGATTAAACTTATGCGAGAACACATCGCGTTAACAACACGAATACTGATTCATAGATAACAGATCATCTCTATTGATTTACGAAAAAAACAGAAGTACTGAAAGCTCGATTATTTTAATATTTTTCAGCAAATTTTAGGACACAATAATAAAACTTTTTCACATGTTTATAAAACTATCGTTTTTGTACATCCCGCGGTATACGATAATACAGCTTAAAAATTTAAAGAAACGAATAGGAGACTCAATATGGGAAAGACATTCCAAAAAATATACCAATCTATAAATCGCCAATATCATCATCCACAAAGCATAATATTGTACATTGGCTTTTTGAAAGAATCCAAAATTATCGGTGCCATGTCCCTTGCTATTGATAAAGTACAACTGGATAAATGTTCTAACAATCGGTTTAAAATGGCTAAAAAACACATGAGTGCTCTTTCATTATCGTTCCTCATTTCAGAAAGAGCATAAGCTGCATCTTTCACGTAAAGTCCTCATAGCTTCCTGAAAATCTATCCTTTTCGTTCTTATTGTTTCATCCTAGTGAGTAAAAAAGCGTTTGCAGTAACCTCAGCCAGCAGCTTAAAATTCTGCTTACCACCTTTGTCAATACAATTCTAAAAAGACAATAGCGGTTGTCTAGTGTACGACCTTCCCTGACTTTCAAGCCTATTATGCTCTAAAAGCCCTTGTATTAAGACCATTCATAAGAAGTGTATTACTTCTTTTTTTAATATTTTGATCCACATGCTCATGGCGCTTATAATACACAAGCAAATGATTTTGATTGATGTAACATAAAACAGATTTGAAACAAGAAAATTTAGAATCTTCAGTGCTCTTATTTTACATTTAAAATGATGAATTATCATTTATAAATCAATTATGTTACTATGATACTGTATTTCCGATAAGCATTCAGTAAAAGCGCCCATACTTTTCGCCCCAATTTATTTAAAACTTAGTCATCTCAAAAATACAGATTCCTTATTACGACAAACAATACTCATTGCCGAAATTGTAGCATCCACTTCCTTCACCTTGATGAGATAGTACCACGATACAAAGCCTATCATTTCTGCTTTTATATAAACTTCTGTCGATCAATCTTGTAGCAGAAAAACAAAGGCTTAAGTCTCCTTCTTTAGCACTTTCGCCAATTGTTGCTTTATAACAAACATAAAAATAAAAAAGCCTAAAAGCCTTATTGATTGAGTGCATTTCCACACCATTAAGTGCATTCCTTAAAATGTTGGATCATTCCCACTCAATGGTCCCAGGAGGTTTTGAAGTGACATCATAAACAACACGATTAATGCCCCTGACTTCATTAATAATACGTGCTGCGGTTTTGCTTAAAAATTCCATATCATAGGGATAAAAATCAGCAGTCATTCCATCGACAGATGTTACTGCACGAAGAGCGCAAACAAATTCATAAGTGCGCCCATCACCCATCACCCCAACAGTCTGAACAGGAAGAAGAACAGCAAAAGCTTGCCAAATTTTATCATAAAGACCAGCTTTACGAATTTCATCAAGATAAATAGCATCCGCTTCACATAAAATTTCTAATTTTTCACGTGTCACTGCACCTGGGCACCGAATTGCAAGACCAGGACCGGGAAAAGGATGACGACCAATAAATTGCTCTGGTAGTCCCAACTCTCGCCCTAGCGAGCGAACCTCATCCTTAAACAACTCCCGTAATGGTTCTACAAGTTTCATATTCATCTGTTCCGGCAACCCCCCTACATTATGATGGCTTTTAATTGTTACCGATTCACCAATGGCTGAAACACTCTCAATGACGTCTGGATAAAGTGTACCCTGTGCTAAAAACTCCGCCCCTCCAATTTTCTTGGTTTCTTCTTCAAATACTTCAATAAAAAGACGACCAATTGTTTTGCGCTTTTTCTCTGGATCTGTCTCACCTTCTAGAGCAGCGAGAAACATGTGGGCAGCATTTACATGGATAAGCTCTATATTATAATGGTCACGAAAGAGTGTAAGAACCTCTTCCGCTTCATTCTTGCGCATCAATCCGTGATCTACCAAAATACATGTCAGTTGATCTCCTATCGCTTCATGGAGAAGCACAGCCACAACTGACGAATCCACACCACCTGAAAGGCCACAAATGACACGACTTTTTCCAACTTTTTGCCGTATCATAGCAATTGCTTGCTCACGGTAGGAAGCCATGGACCAATCATCTTTAAGACCAGAGATATTATGAATAAAGTTTTTCAAAAGCTTCGTACCATCTGGTGTATGCACCACTTCAGGATGAAACTGTACTGCGTAAAAGCGCCTTTTTTCATCAGCAATCGCAGCATAAGGTGCCCCTTTTGATGTTCCTATAACATGAAACCCTTCTGGTAACATTGTTACACGATCACCATGACTCATCCATACTTGATAACAAGAGCCTTTTTCCCACACTCCGTCAAAAAGTGCACTTTTCTCTTGCACTTCCAAAAGAGCGCGCCCAAATTCACGCTCATATCCAGCTTCAACTTTCCCGCCAAGTTGAACACACATCACTTGTTCGCCATAGCAAATACCAAGGACTGGAACACCAATCTCAAAGACCTCCATCGGGGCACGTGGCGAACCATCATCAATCACTGAAAAAGGGCTACCCGATAAAATAATGGCTTTAGGTTTTATTCGTTTAAGGCTTTCTAAAGCAGATTGAAAAGGAACAATTTCACAATAAACACCTATTGCCCGCACTCGCCGTGCAATAAGTTGTGTCACTTGTGAACCAAAATCAATAATAAGAAGAGTGTCTGGATGTGAGATGCTCATAGAAAACCAATCAATCAATTATAAAAGCGAACAAATAGGATTTATTATTCAATCTTTCTCTTTTCACAAGTCTGTTTGTTTGAGAAAAATGTTCTTCTCATAAAATTTACAATAAAAAATGCAAAAATATGTATCAATGATTTTTTTGCAACACAGATAAAAAGAAACCATCTGTTTTTGTTGTTGCTGGCGATAAAGTGAGTCCATAACTCGAAAAGATTGGTTGAATAGATGAAAAATGAAAATATTTTTGCCAAAGTGTACGCATATTGATTGGGTAGAAATTGGAGTGTTGTTGAAGAAAATGAAAAATTTGCTCCTCATTTTCATCGACCAAGAGAGAACATGTAATATAAACCAAACGACCATTTGGCTTAAGATAATCTATAGCCTCATTTAAAATAGCCCTCTGTTCCGTTTGTCGTTGCCTTACCTGTTCTAACGTCAAATGCCATTTTGTATCTGGACGCCGCCGCCAGGTTCCTGTTCCACTACATGGTGCATCTAACAACACGATATCCATTTGACCTACGAACGGTTTTAGTTCTGCTAAATCCTCACATGGCTGTACATTACAAACACCAGCACGTCGAAGGCGATCAAAAATAGGCGCCAAACGAACTTTATCTGAATCGTAAGCATAAATTTTCCCCTGATTCTCCATAGAAGCAGCTAAAGCTAACGTTTTTCCACCAGCTCCAGCACAATAATCCAATAGCTGCATATTCGCTTTTGCTTCGGCAAGACAAGCAACAATCTGAGATCCTAAATCCTGTATTTCAAAGTGCCCCTCCTGAAAAGCAAACTCCACCTGAAGATTGGGATGACGCTCAAATTTTTCAATCGGTGCAACTCTTAAGGCTTGTGGAAACCATGGCAGCATTTCAGCTTTGTTTTTTGCTAATTCTTTAAGAACTTTTTCTGGTGTAGTCTTCAAACTATTCACACGCAAATCTAAAGGAGGACGTGTTGCTAATGCCGCAGCTTCAATAATAAAATTATCAGAATGTAAAGGGAGAAAATGTCCTTGACACCATTGAGGAATATCACCACGAATGTAATCTGGTGCATCAACTAATTGTTGTTTTTTCCATGATTGACGTTGTCTCGTTCCTAATCGCTGTGGCGAAAATCGATCTTCTTCTAATTCATCATCAATTTGTTCAATTGTCATTTGTCCAACATCTAATAAGGCACCAAAAGCGATATCCCTCATATCATCGCTTTCCATACGCCATTGTAAAGAATAACGCCGTCTTAAAACATCATAAACGATTGTAGCAATTGCTGCACGGTCGCTTGCCCCTGCAAAACGGTGAGAAATTCCCCAAGTTTTTAAAACTTCACTTGCAGGATAGTGCCGAGTTTCTATCTCTTGCAAAACATCTATCGCCGCACGCAAACGCCCACCTAAGCGCATTCACCTCTCCTATATAAGTTTTTATAAAACTCTCAACAATTTGAGAAAAAAATATTTTTCCTCATACCAATGAAATTTTGCTAACATTATAAAAATTTACATTGGAAGCTGAATAATTCTGATCACGCTTTTTATCGCATTGCAAACTTTTTGTCTCATATGCTCTCTGTTTTCCTATATCATTTCAAAGTCGATATATCACTCCTTGACATTACAAAACGAGCTATATCCTTGAAATCTCTCTCCAGATACATGCGGGTAAAAATCATCAAACTCTTCATTTTTTCATAAATTAAGTTTTTATAACTCTCTATAAAAGTGATAAACTTGCTTTTTATCTATATAGCTTACTGATTGTATATATGTTGTTTTAAGGTGAGGGATGCGTAAATTAAGTGAAGAAATAAAACTTTTTAACACTCCTCACAACCCATTCTTTGCAAAATGCTTCTAGTAATACTTTGAAGCCTTCTAAGTTTGTCGTGACACGCTATTTAAGATCTCATAAATTTGCTAATGATTTCATGTTGTAAGGAGCCAAAAGGCTTTATAGTGGAATTCTTGCGGCAATCATGAGTTTCTCTTCTTAAATTAGCTGCTATCTTTTGATCTAATTTATAGAGTCTATCATCTTTTCTTCCATTCCTACCGGAATAGACTTTTTTCCAATCTCTATAAACAGTATGAGATACTCAATATTGATATTTTTGAAAAAACTAGCTTTCTAAAAATGATAAAAATACTCTTATTTTATTGCTGATAGAATATTAACTTTTTGGAAAATGCTTGGAACCACTCTCTGACATAACCGTTTTTGCCACACTGGCTTTAAGTCAGATAATTTAAAAGGAGAAAATAATGAACACTTATAACAATGGGAAAATGGCTTCATCTAAAGGCCGTCACAACACAACTCCCTCAAACAATGGAAAGAAATCCATCCAAAGCGATCAGGCTAACACTCGCCAACGCTCGTCAAAATCAGATCGGAAGACGACAAAAAGCTAATTTCACATAACCTATGGAAAGAATTGGAATACTCGCTTTCAGTTCTTTCCCTTTTTAAACTATTACATCACAAAACAACGAAAAAAGACAATCCTTCTGCATTTTCTCAAAAGATCCTTTTACCATTGAACGTTGTTCTTATTATACATCAAACAGGTCCGCGATAATTTGGGCTCTCCCTTGTGATAGAAACGTCATGTGTATGACTTTCGTGAAGCCCTGCATTGGTGATACGAACAAATGTTGCTTTTTCACGAAATTCCGCTAAATCCTTCGCACCAACATAACCCATAGAAGCACGCAAACCACCAGCAAGCTGATGGAGGACTGAGGCTATAGGTCCCTTATAGGCTACTTGTCCCTCTACACCTTCAGGAACCAATTTAAGCTCATCACGCACTTCATCTTGAAAATAGCGATCTGCCGATCCCCTCGCCATAGCACCAACTGATCCCATACCACGATATGCTTTAAAAGACCGACCTTGATAAAGATAAACTTCACCAGGGCTTTCATCTGTACCTGCTAAAAGAGAACCGATCATAGCAGCACAAGCCCCACCAGCCAAAGCTTTAGCAAAATCACCAGAGGATTTAATCCCACCATCAGCAATAACGGGAATACCAGCTTTCTCAGCAACTTCTGCAGCACTCATAATAGCTGCCAGTTGAGGAACACCAACACCTGCCACAATTCGAGTTGTACAAATAGAACCAGGTCCAATACCAACCTTTATGGCATCTGCACCACTATCAATTAACGCTTGCGTTGCTTGAGAAGTCGCTACATTACCAGCAATAACAGCTGTAGAAGCTGCTATTTTTTTTATTCGTTCAACAGTTTCTAACACACGTTGAGAATGCCCATGAGCTGTATCAATGACAAGCACATCAACACCCGCATCAATAAGTCGCTCAGCCCGCTCAATCCCATCATTTCCTACACTACTCGCAGCTGCAACACGCAAACGACCTTGGGAATCCTTAGCAGCATTCGGATTTAATTGTGCTTTTTCAATATCCTTAACTGTTATCAAGCCAACGCAGCGATTTTGTTCATCTACAACCAATAATTTTTCAATACGGTGATGATGTAAAAGATACTTAGCTTCATTAAGTTGAACATTTTCACGCACTGTGATCAAATTTTCATGTGTCATTAATTCATGAATTTTCTGTTTTGGATCCGATGCAAAACGCACATCCCTATTTGTCAAAATGCCCACAAGTCGCCCAGCCGTCTCACCTTTAGCGCCATTTGCAACAACTGGAATGCCTGAAATACCATGTGAAAGCATCAAATTTTTTGCTTCTTCAAGTGTTGCATCTGGTCCAATTGTCACTGGATTAATCACCATACCAGATTCAAACTTCTTTACTTGGCGAACTTCTTCAGCCTGCTCTATAGAAGACATATTACGGTGGATAACACCAAGACCACCCGCTTGAGCCATAGCAATAGCCAAACGTGATTCTGTTACAGTATCCATTGCCGCAGAAAGCAACGGCAAGTTTAGTGTAATATCAGCTGCAATACGTGTTCTAAGATCTACTTGACTAGGCATAACACGAGAATGACCGGGCTGTAATAGCACATCATCAAAAGTCAGTGCCAATTCACCTGTCCCTGTTTCAACAATCTTTGCCATAGCCAAATTCCTTTAAATAAAAAAACACTGCACAGTGCTCTAAAATATAACTGCGGTTTCTTATACGTTGCGGATTGAAATGGAATTATGCCATGCCATAAAAAAAATAAAAAGAAAAATAATTTTTTAATTATAGTTTATAAAATTTATAGTTGCGACTCAATGGGTAACCAACTTACCATTTTAGCAAATGCGCGGCGCCAAAAATTGCTTTCTGGTTCATAGTCAATGCTATGCTGTTTTTCATTTTCAATAAAATCCCAATAAATGCGGTTATTATCACCAAGACGGAGACTATAACTCATTTCACCCGTCGTTTCTTCAGAAAAAAGTAAATTTAATCTTTCTGTAATGGGGGCACATTCAAAAAGAATACCCATTTCTGTATTCAGTGCAGCTGATCTTGGATCAAAATTTAAAGATCCAATAAAAGCCGTTTTTCGATCCACCAAAAAAGCTTTAGCATGTAAGCTCGCCTTACTTGATCGAAATAATCGCAACCCATGAATATTCCCATCTGGTTTCAACTCATAAAGCTTAACACCACTTTTCAATAATGCTTTACGATATGGTAAATAACCACCATGTACCAGCGCCACATCGGTAGCTGCTAAAGAGTTCGTAAGAATTTTAACATCAACACCCTTAGAAACCAAATTGCTAAAATTCTGCGTGCCCACTTTACCAGGAACAAAATAAGGTGATGTAATTTGAACTGTTTTTTGAGCATCCCCAATGACCTGTGAGAGTGCTTTCATAAGCCAGTTTCCAGCTTTTTTACGCAATGCTTTTTCTGGAGGATCAGAAAGCACCACAACGTTATCCGCTAAAAATAATCGCTTCCCTGCTTGAATAAAATATTCAAAATTAATGTGTTTTTTAACATAATCTAGATAAACTTTTGCAACCTTGGAATCGCGGAATTTGCGTAATTTATCTTTCCAAGAGCTAAGATCGCTTGCACTTTTAGGAACAACCAAAGTATGAATTGGTAAAACGACAGCACTATTCCAAAAGTCATCAAAAATACTTTCCACTTTTTTGACAGAAGGCCCTATTAACATCAGGTCTAAATCTCGAAAGTGTGATTCTTTACCAGCATCAAAATAAGAATCTGCAAGATTGCGTCCTCCCACAAACGCAACACGACCATCCACAATAAAAGCTTTATTATGCATTCTGCGTGTTACAGTAATTGCCCGCAATATAATCTCTAAACCACGACGTAAACCACCTTTACGAGAGCGCCCTGGATTAAACATTCTTACCTCAATATAAGGATGCTTATCCAAAGCAATATAAGCTGGATCACGCGCTTGAGCATTAATATCATCTAAAAGAAGACGTACTCGAACACCACGATCGGCAGCCTCCACGATTTCACTTAATAATAAACGCCCTGTTAAATCATCATCCCAAATATAATACATAAGATCAAGGCTACGTCCAGCCTGTGCTGCTCCTATCGCACGAACACAAAACGCATCCAAATTGTTAACAATGAGTGAAAGCGCATCTTTTTCAACTCCTAATCCATTCGTTTCTTCTGCTAACTGACTTATTATACGATCAAACTTGGTTTCATCTTCTTTAACAGTCAACGCATAAGAACATTCTCCTCTCGCACTTTTAATAAAACGTCCATATGTGTAAATCGCTAACATAGACGCAACCAAAAAAAATACGATAAAACCGATAACAATCTGTAACACAGTCAAAGAGGAACAACTTTCTATTTTTAAATCATCACATCATCATCAATATAAACCACAAGACTCAAGTTAATAACCTCATATTAACCATGCAATAGGTGGAATACTACTTTTTGCTTAAGAGAATATAAATCCAAGCTTATGATATTTACAAATATCATGCTCTATGCTTGGGGCCTACAGTAAACAATGTGCATCTTTTAACAGATAGAATGCTCTTACCGCTTATTAGAAATAAGCGAAGCAGTTTTTTCTGATCATGTTTTTTATAAATCCGAATTGGTTCGTAGAATTTACTTTTGTTCTTGATTTCTCTTTACTTTTAATTCCTCTACTTTTCTATAAAGCGTAGAGCGGCCTATATGCAAACGACGAGCAATCTCACTCATATGCCCCTTATAATGTTTAACCGCTTTCTCAATAATATCATGCTCCATCTCTATAAAAGTGCGAATATGCCCGTCAATATTTAAAAATTGTATCGATTCTTGTTCATGATTTTCTTGAACATCATTCTCAATAAAGTTTGGAACAGTTATTGGTGCATCTCCCATTAATTGAGGAAAATCCCGAACAGTCAATAATGGCCCCTTACTGAGTAAAACTGCGCGAAATAAAAGATTCTCAAGCTCAACCCGATTACCCGGCCAGTCATATTGCATGAGCAATGAAAGAGCTGAACCTGTCAATCCGTGCACGTGTGACCGCCCCGTTTCCGTAATAATGCGGTTAATCAAACATTGCGTAAGCTCTGGAAAATCATCTCTCAACTCCCGCAAAGCGGGAACACTAATCGATAATTGGGAAAGCTGTTCAAACAAACTGTGCGAAAAAAAATCTCCTTTGACAAGATCTGAAAGCCGCGATGATGAAATTGCCATAATACGAAAAGAAGGAGGTTTGTTTTTTATTGCTTTTGCCCTCTCTTGAAAGTAACTCGCGAAGCGTTTTTGCTGTATAGGCTCAAGCCGATCAACATCACAAAGGCAAAGTGTTCCCTTTTCAAGAGAAGAGGCTAAAGGTACAAACTCCTCAAACCATTGACGTTCTTCTTCCTCTGGATCGACAATAGCTGAACACTGAAAACGTATAAATCCCCCCTCTGATAATAAACCTTCATCATGAATAATACGGGCCAACGTTTCCCGACCAGTTCCAACTTCACCTTCTATGAGAAGATTCTGTAAAGAGGCCGCTGCATTCCTCGATTGTTCTAAAACTATCTGCATTGCCCTGCTTTTTATGCAAAGGTCAGAAAAGCGCAAGCAATTCTCATTTTTTCGCCGAAAAAAGCGAACTTCACGCTCCAATGCGGAAATAAGAGCAAGCGTATCCAAAGTAACTCTCAACCGCAGTGGTGTCACTGGATAAATCCAATAATCAATAGCTCCTGCCGTTAAAGCTTTTTGGAGGAGTTCTTGATTTTCTTGTTGCGCTATCACAACAATAGGAACGGAAACACCAGCTACTCTGATCATTTTAATTAAGTCACCTACACTCAAATCGCTCATAGCAACATCAAGGAGTGCAAGCACTATATTTTTACGTCTGTGTAAAAGATCAATCGCACGCAGACCATTTTCTGCTTCAATGACACGGTGACCAAAACCTCGAAGCATAGCAGAAAACTCTAAACGCCTTCCATAATCTTCACTCGCAACAAGAATGGGACCAACCATAATTTTAACAATCTCCTTTGAGACCATTAAGTCGCTTAATGTAAAAACTGTTATACATCATAAGAAATATTTTGCCTCTTACTTTTCACCTCTGCATTTCATTAAGCTGTTAATTAAATACAACATTAAGGCATTTTTTTCTATTTTTTTGCTTTTTCATTGATTTTCATAAAATTTTTCATATTGACACACGGGGAAATTTAACAATGTTATAGACGCTAGAGAGCAAAATAATATAAACAGAGTAAAATAAATGAAACATACCTACCGTATTTTATGTCTTACAATCGTTGCTTTGATAGTAAATGCCTGTGGCTTTGCGCACTATGGTGGACAAAATGTATCAACTAGAATTGATGGAAAGTGGGTTGATGAAAATGGTATTATTTCTTCTTTCCACGAGGGCATTTTTGAAACACGTGCAGCCGATACAAATGAAAAACTATCAGAGGGTACATATAGTTATGTTAATACCCAATATATAGAAATTGAAATACGCTCTATTCTTCGTGGAACAATATCTAAAGTTAGTTGTATGATATCAAATAATGCAACACATCTTCTCTGCACATCACATACAGGATCACAATTTTTTCTTAAGAGAAAGTCTTAATAAAGTAAAAGCTGTAGTTTGATAAAATATCATAAGAACACCTATATCAGGAGGTGCCAATTTTCCTCCTGATGAAAAGGTTTCATCTAAAATGGTGTAAAAATAGAGATATACTCTTCTATCAATAGTCAAATTTGCAAGCGCTGTGGAATACGGAAACAATCATCTTTCCTCAAAAACATTAATAAATAAACCCGCTGCATAAAAACTTTACATTATGTGAATACTTTAACTCACGCAGCACCAATGCGTAAAAGATCATGAAAGTGCACTATTCCCACTGGCTTTTTATTTTCAACCACAAAAAAAGCTCCAATATGGTGATCATTAATAAATGCCGTTGCTGCACCAACCAATGTATTTGGCTCTACCACTTTAGGATTTTTTGTCATCAAGTCATCAACTTTGAATTTTGATAAATTAAAGTGCATGTTGCGTGCAAGATCACCATCTGTCACAATCCCAATGAGTTCACCTTCATGATTCACAACACCAACACAACCAAAATGTTTTTCAACCAAAACATTCATCGCTTCAGTCATAGTTGCTCCCTGCACAACTAAGGGAACATGATCATCCCCATGCATAATATCACGCACATATTTCAGACTTGCTCCAAGTGAGCCACCAGGATGATAAATTTTAAAATCCGTTGCAGTAAACCCACGCATTTCTAAAAGAGCAACAGCTAAGGCATCTCCCATCGCTAACTGCATAATTGTTGAAGTTGTAGGCGCAAGCCCATGAGGACACGCCTCTTCTATCTTTGGCAATAAAAGTACGATATCAGCTTGCCTCCCTAATACAGAGTTTTCACCTGACGTCATAGCAATAAGCGGTATACGAAAACGTGCAGCATGATTGATAATGCCACTTAACTCCAAAGTCTCACCTGACCATGATAAGGCAAGAATAACATCATCAGATCCAATCATACCAAGATCACCGTGATTGGCTTCTGCCGCGTGAACAAAAAAAGCAGGTGTCCCTGTAGAAGCTAAAGTTGCAGCAATTTTTGTCCCTATATGACCACTCTTGCCAAGACCGGTAATCACCACATGACCATGAGCATTTTTTATGGTTTGAACCGCCATTTTAAAAGAGGACGAAAGATCTCCAAGAAGAGCTTTTTCTAGAGACTCAAGCCCTTGCTTTTCACTTGCAAGCGTTTTTTGCGCCGATGTGACAGCGCCCTGTAAAACTATATGAGGAATCTGTATTGTCATAATAAAGTGTGATAAATAAAATTAAACGAGAGCTCTATATCATATTTCAATTTTTATGGTTTCTAGTAAATTTTTTAATGAAGCAGAAACTTGGCTACATATATCAGAACGCGCTAAAGAAAATGCGACATTTGCTTCAATAAAACCAGATTTAGAACCACAGTCAAAGGTATGCCCTTCTAACTGAAAGCCAAAAAAATCCTGTTCATTTGAAAGCCGTACCATCGCATCTGTTAATTGAATCTCATTTCCTGCTCCTCTTTTTTGATCGGAGAGGATATTAAAAATTTCTGGTTGTAAAATGTAACGCCCATTGATGTATAGATTAGATGGAGCCGTCCCTTTTGCTGGTTTTTCTACCATTTTTGTAATTTTAAAACCGTTTGCAATCTGCTCCCCTTTTCCAACAATACCATATTTATGTGTTTCTTTAGGATCACATTCTTGAACCGCAATAACATTTCCTCCACCAATTTCATCATAAAGAGTCATCATCTCAGAAAGGCACCCTTTTTTAGCTTGTATCAGCATATCTGGTAACAATAAAGCAAAAGGCTCAGCCCCAACCAATTCACGCGCACACCAAAGAGCATGCCCTAATCCTAAAGGCTGTTGTTGCCTCGTAAAAGAAGTTGTGCCCGGTGAAGGCTGTAAATCATAGAGATGCTCTAACTCTTCTTTTTTTCCTCGTTCAAAAAGAGTTGTATATAACTCAACTTGCGTATCAAAATAATCTTCAATAACCGCTTTATTGCGTCCAGTAACAAAAATAAAATGTTCTATACCTGCTTCACGTGCCTCATCTACAACATATTGAATAACCGGCTTATCAACAACTGTCAGCATTTCTTTAGGAATTGTTTTTGTTGCAGGCAGAAAACGCGTTCCAAGACCCGCTACAGGAAATACAGCTTTCCGGATTTTACGTACTCTCACTTTCCTTCTCCCCATCTACTGTTTAATTTTCTCATTTCATTTAATGTATGTCTTAACTAAATAATAAAAAATATATCTTATTGTTTTAAAAGGAATACAAAAATATGATCGTTTATGGAGGATATTTTTCCAAAATAAATAATCTGTTTCAATAGTTCTTTATTTTCTTGATAACATCATCAATAACGCCAAATATATAAGCAAAATTCTTGGACATCAAAACATTTGGATATTGAGGGGGAATTTTAAAATGCCAAAAACACAATATAAAACATTCTCTTCTTTAAAGGAAGCAATCAATTGGAAAAAGCTTATCATAGGTTTAGCTGGTTTTCTTTCTGCTTTTGTAATGTTTTGTACATCATCTTTACATGCTGATAGCGGTTTTACACACTGGATTAAGGAATTTAAAAAAACAGCTCTCGCCAACAATATTTCACCCTCTACATTTGATATGGCTTTTAAAACCATTACAACAATGGATCCAGAAGTTTTAAAAAGAGCTGCATACCAACCAGAATTTGTTGCTCCTTCATGGAACTATTTCGATAATCGTGTTCACGATATTGCAATTTTGGAAGGGCATCGCCAAGCCCAAAAGTGGCACACATGGCTTCCTAAAATCGAAAAACGTTTTGGTGTTGACCGTAATATTCTACTCGCTATTTGGTCGATGGAAAGCAATTATGGAAAGATTTTAGCAAATAACAGCGTGATGCGCGATACCATTCGTTCGCTTGCAACCCTAGCTTATGCTGATAAAAAACGTGCAAAATATGCACAAGTACAATTAATTTCTGCCATGAAGATTCTTCAAAGCGGTGAAATTACGCGTACACAACTGACTGGATCTTGGGCCGGAGCAATGGGGCATACGCAATTTATTCCAAGCAGTTACCTCTCTTATGCCATTGATATGGATGGAGATGGACGACGTGATATCTGGAATTCTGTTCCAGATGCCCTTGCGACTGCCGCTAATCTTCTTCACATGAATGGTTGGCAACCTAATCTGCCTTGGGGTATAGAAGTTAAATTACCACAAGGGAAAAAACTCTCCAATGATTGGCATTCATTTGCACACTGGGCAAAACTAGGGATAAAAAACGCCAATGGGCACCCTCTTCCCAGATCATTTGAAAAAGCAATATTGAAATATCCAGATGGACCAAAAGGACCAATCTTCTTAGTCACAAAAAACTTCTTTGTCCTTAAACGCTATAATAATGCAGATCGATACGCTCTCGCTGTTGCCCTTCTCGCTAACCGTATTGCCGGGCATCCTGGCTTAGTTCAAGATTGGCAGCGTCCATTTAAACCTCTTACTTTCCATGAGTGCAAAGAACTACAATCTCGTTTAACCGCACTTGGCTATTATAAAGGAGAAGTCGATGGTAAAATTGGGACAGCTTCTCGGAAAGCACTTAAAGCTTTTCAACGTCACCATGGTTTAAAGGTCAATGGATATCCTACCCATGAAGTCCTTTCTCTTCTTAGAAAACAATAATTGGGAGTAAAATGTTTGTTCTGTTTTCGCCAGACATATCTTATTTTCTTGTTTTTTTCTATCTTCGCTCTAAGCGTCATACAACCATCTTCTAGTAAAGCAACAAACTTCTTTAAATGGTTATTACAACATAACAAACAAGAACAGCCACAGCCACAGCCACAGCCACAGCCACAGCCACAGCCACAGCCACAGCCACAGCCACAGCCACG
Source organism: Bartonella silvatica (assembly GCF_040545155.1). Lineage (NCBI taxonomy): Bacteria > Pseudomonadati > Pseudomonadota > Alphaproteobacteria > Hyphomicrobiales > Bartonellaceae > Bartonella > Bartonella silvatica. The sequence goes on along the minus strand of NZ_JBEPLI010000005.1, from coordinate 24,294 downwards.
AGTTATAAAACAAAAAATATACAAGCCACAAGAAAAAACGGCACCCCAGAAGCCTACACAAAAATTAAAAGAAAAAAATGCAAAACACATTCTTATTCTAGGGGACTTTGTTGCTTCTGCTGTTTCTGATGCTCTCAAAAAGGTTTTTATCGATCATAATGATATTATTATCATTGATAGTACAGTACCAAACTCTGGCTTAGCCAGAATTGACTATTACTCTTGGGGAAATCATATTTTTGAACTCATCGATAAAAATAAACCCGATGTGATTATTATGGTGATAGGTGCTAATGATAATCAACCAATCAAAACACCCCATGGTATATTCAATGCAATTGAACCAGAATGGGTGAATATCTATAAACAAAGAATTACCGAAATTACTGAAAACCTGCATGCTTCAGGAAAACCATGGATATGGATGGGGCAACCTGCTTTTGGAGATGATAATTTAACACAAAAAGTGAAAATTTTTAACAAGCTTTATAAAGAAATAACAGAAGTAGAAGGAGGATACTTTATCGATATTTGGGATGGCTTCATTGACAAACAAGGGCAATTTTCTTTTGCAGGCTATGATATAAATGGAAAAATGATTCAATTACGCACGCATAATGGCATCAACTTTACTTCTGAAGGAAAAAGAAAACTTGCCTCTTATTTAGAAAAACCATTGAAAGATATTTTAAGTTTTTACATATCCCCTCATGAAAACCCACTTTTGACCCATGTTAAGACTCTACAGTTTAACCAAAAAACACAAAAGATCGAACGCCAACTTCCCATGAACCTTGATTATATAGCACAACAAAATACAAGCTTACTCAAAAAGGTAGAAAAAGGCTTCATAAAAAAGTCGTGGCTTCCGCTCAATGGTCATCAAAAAGACCGCGCTGATAATTTTTCTCTCCCCTAATTTCTTTTAAAATACAGAGACTTCATTCTCTTTGTTCATATGAGCATAGAAAAATGGAATTTTACATAAGTCTTCACTGAAAAAAGAATATAATGGTATGGTATGAACCATACCATTATATTTTACAGTCCACGCTTTTTGATCATCGCCTCTGGTGAAGGTAATCGCCCTCGAAATGCTTTATAGAGCTCCTCTGGATCACGGCTTCCCCCAGCAGAATAGATAAAACGCTTTAAGCGATCAGCAAGTTCTGAATTAAAAACATCACCTGTTTCTTCAAAAGCTTGAAAAGCGTCTGCATCAAGAACTTCCGACCACATATAAGAATAATAACCAGCAGCATAGCCATCTCCTGAAAATATATGCGTAAAATGCGGAGGACGATGACGCATAACAATTGTACTAGGCATGTGTAACTTTTCCAATTCCTGATGTTCAAATATTGTTGGATCAGTGACTGCCTTTCCCTGATGAAAAACTATATCCACGAGAGCCGATGAGATAAATTCAACCGCAGAAAAACCAGCATTAAAAGTCTGCGCTGATAAAACTTTGTCCATTAACTCCTGCGGCATTGAACATCCTGTTTTTGTATGTGTAGCATAAGATTTTAAAACTTCTGGTACGGTTAACCAATGTTCATAAAGCTGGGATGGAAGTTCAACAAAATCACGCGAAACAGATGTTCCTGCTACCGATGGCCATGTAACATCAGAAAGTAAACCATGCAAAGCATGACCAAATTCATGAAAAAGAGTACGTGCATCATCAAGTGATAAAAGTGCAACCTCCCCTTTTAGCGGCTTAGCAAAATTACAAATATTATAGATAATAGGCTTTTGTCCGCTACCCAATTTGTGTTGTGATTGCAATCTGCTCATCCATGCCCCAGACCTTTTTGAAGAGCGCGCAAAATAATCACCAATAAAATGCCCTAAAAAACTTCCATCAGGTTTTCTTACTTCCCACAAACGAGCATCAGGATGCCAAAGTGGAACAGCATTTTTTTCTTCAAATGTAATTCCAAAAAGTTTTTTTGCGACTCCAAAAGCCGCTTTAATCATATGATCAAGCTGAAAATAATGTTTAATTTCAGATTCATCAAAAGAAAATTCCTCAGCACGGAGCTTTTCAGCGTAATAACGCCAATCCCACGCTTTTAACGTTTCATTTCTTCCTTGATCATTTGCAAAGTTTTGCAATTTAATCTGTTCACTAGAAGCTTTAGCTCTTGCTCGCTCCCATACAGGTGTGAGCAAATCCATAACGGCATTAATACTTTTTGCCATAGTATTATCAAGTTTTAAATCTGCGAAGGATTTGTACCCTAGTAATTTAGCTTGTTCATCACGAAGTGCTATAATCTCTACAATAATCGCTCGGTTATCATTCTCGTTATTATTTTCACCACGCTTTGTCCAAGCTTGGAAAGCAACTTCACGTAAATCACGACGATGTGAAAATTTCAAAAATGGTTCAACAATTGAGCGTGCCAATGTTAGTGCATAAGCTTCTTCACGACCCTTTTCAAACGCAATTTCCTTCATTGAAGCAATAAGATCATCAGGTAAACCAGATAAATCTGTTTTTTCTAAAAATAAAACCCATTCAGCTTCATCTTTTAAAACATGCTGACCAAAAGTAGCCCCTAAAAAAGCAAGTTTTTCATTAATTTTTACAAGCCGATTTTTACCTTCTTCATCAAGTTTTGCGCCATGACAAATAAATTTCTTCCACCATAATTCAAGCACACGTGTTGTTTCGCGATCATACACGCCCTGCTGCGACTGTTTATAGAGTGCATCCATTTTTGCAAATATCCGCGTATCCATCATAACTTTTGAAGAGTAATGGGAAAGTTTAACAACAAACTCTTGTTCTAACTGTTGAATCAATGCATTACTATGCGCACCTGAACGCAAGAAAAATATTGAACATATACGATCAAGCGCTTTGCCACAAAGTTCAAAAGGCTGCAAAAAATTCTCGAGCGTTGGTGGTTCTTGTACTCTTGCAATTGTCTCTAATTCTTCTTCTGCTTCTTGAAGAGCCTGCTCAAAGGCAGGTTTAAAATCTTCATCACTAATGGAAGCAAAATTAGGAATCCCTGAAACTTCCCCCCAATCCAACAGTGCTGTTTTTGTCATAATACTCTCTACCTCCTATATAAACTTAAGCTGTAACAATTATATTTATGATACAAGCTGATAATAGACCAAAATCATTTAATATGCCTTCAAAACTTCTTTCATACTTCTTGTTTAAGAGCAAAAATAAAAACTTTAATCACAATACAATAAATAGAAACTAAGAATCTTTACGTATCTCACGCAATAAGTTGTGAACAATCTACAGTTTATCCTTGACTTTATTTCAAACATTAACAATTGAAGGGGTACTGTTGGGGATGATTTTTGCTTAAATTTTCCATAATTTTTATTTTGTCTTATCCATGATATAAATTTTTTTATCCTATAATCCTTCGGAAGGTACTTTATTATGACTGAAATTAAAACGACCTTCGACTTTAAAAGCTCTTCTCCTGAAGTTATCGCCGAGGAATTAAAAAGTCATCATTTTGCTGATGCAATTGATATCATCAATGACCTTGATATTGCAGAACGTGTCGCTGTTCTGAACCTTTTACCTCTTGATTATACGATTGAACTCTTTGACAAACCAGAGCTTGAAGAACCTGCAGCTATTCTTGAACTTCTGCCTATTAATCGCTCAGTTGAAGTTCTTGATGGTATGTCTGCTGATGCTGCAGCCGATGTCTTTCAAGAAATGAATAAAGAAACCCGTACGCAGCTTTATGCATTGCTTAACCCATTAACGCGTGCTGAACTTAAAAAACTCACGAGTTACCCTGATCATACAGCAGGGGCACTGATGACGACAGAGTTTATAGCCGTTCCTGCAAATTGGACTGTAAAAAAAACTTTGGCTCACATTCGCGATGTCGAACGGACACGTGAAACAGTCTATACAAGCTATGTTATTGATCCCAAGACAGGAACACTTCTCAAAGCTGTTTCATTACGCAATCTCATCCTTGCCTCACCTGATGATCAAATTTTAAATATCGCGACACATGATACACCTATTACAATATCTCCCCTTACACATCATGAAGACATCGCTCGTCTTTTTCAGCGTCATGACCTTCTCTCTGTGCCGGTGATTGATGACACTAACCATGTTATTGGTATTGTAACAGTCGATGATGTTCTTGATACAATGGTCGATGAGATGAGTGAAGATGCTTATAAGTTTGGGGGTATGGAAGCTCTCAATAAACCCTATATGCAGATCAACTTTCTTGGAATGATGAAAAAGCGTGGTGGTTGGCTTGCACTCCTTTTTCTTGGTGAAATGTTGACAGCAAGTGCTATGCAATATTTTGAAACAGAACTTGAAAAAGCCATCACTCTCACCCTGTTTATTCCTCTCATCATGAGTTCAGGAGGAAACTCTGGCTCGCAAGCAACATCACTTATTATTCGCGCTTTAGCTTTGCGCGAACTCTCACTGCGTGATTGGTGGAAAATTGCCCTACGTGAAATTCCTGCGGGAATATCTCTCGGAGTTTTGCTGGGTATTATTGGAATGATGCGTATTGCTCTTTGGCAAAAGTTTGGTATTTATGACTATGGTGAACATTGGATTTTTATTGCTATAACAGTGGGGACAGCTTTAATTGGCATTGTTACTTTTGGCTCCTTATCGGGCTCCATGCTTCCTTTCATCCTTAAAGGCCTTGGATTTGATCCAGCAAGTGCTTCAGCTCCCCTTGTCGCAACCTTAGTAGATGTTATGGGAATCGTGATTTATTTTTCTGTTGCCTCTCTTATATTGTCTGGAACTTTGCTATAACTTGAAAAGAAAGACACGCCCCACATAACTTAAATTTTTTTCTACATAGCAACTGTTTGGAAGCATGTTCTGACGTGAACTTTTCATGTAATGAGCAATTAGTATCTAGCATGCTTCTCTTTAAGGAATAACACTCCTTATATAAAAAAGAAGAACAGCATTGTGTTACACATTCATGTTTTTTTCAAAGAAACATTTTGCAACGTCCCCTATTTCACAACAATGTTCATATATAGTATTGCATAAATCTATTAAGGACGACCATCTCTATAGTTGTGAGGAACAAACCAGTATCACCCTTCTATTTGCCAACTTATAAGTATCACAGCACCCCCTCACATTGAAGCAATTCAATAAGGAGCATTTCTACTCTCAGTATTTTTTCAACACCGTTGTTCTGTTTGTAACGTACAAGCAGGTAATTGTAATTGATTCAACAACCAATAACTTTGAAATGAGAAAACTTTACGATATCACAGTCTCTCATTCAGCATGCAAGACATTTTAATATCCGTTCATATCTTGTCCTAAAAAAATATGATTTAAGCATTGTAACCTTCTAAGGAAAATCCATCATAATATCTAAAAATACTTCAAAAGAAGGAAGGCACCCAAAAAGGCTTCTACAAAAAAGACGTATACTGAGTTATTTATGACTTAGAGCTATGCTAAATCATAATTTGTTTTCATCGCTCACCAAGCCGGTACTGTGTTCAAACCAGCTATCTAAAACCTCATCACTAAATGGACTTAATAACGGATTTTCCATTTAAAATCCTAGACAATGCTACACACGACATACCAAAGCATTCAGTTGTTTCAATAACAGAGAGCCAACCAAGCTCTGCCATTATATCTTCATTCAAGAGCGCATTGGGATGTGAGGATATTCTAAATCATTGATTACCCCCCTTAACACCTTTTAAAAGATGTCGTTAAAAAACAGATAATTCAAATCACTTGGTTCTGCAAGCTAGCACCATCATTATATTTGCCAGTTCTTGGGTGTTGCTACAGCCCTTGCATTAAGACGGTTCATGAGAGCCAATTTTAATCTTTTCTTTTACAGTTTTTACCACATGCTAGCCCCGCTTATGACCTGCAAGCAAGTGACTTTAATTGATTCAATATAAAGAGATTTAAAATGAGAAAACCTTACGTTATTCGGAGTTCTCATTTAATCTCAATAACGCTAAATTATATATATAAATCAATATGTTGCTTCATCCACATCAAAGGCAGTAAAAATATATTTTCATTTTTGAGTACAGGTCGGTCGAGTTCTTTTATACGACCAATACTTTAGAAAGATTCAAGCCCTTTCTATTTAAATCTCAAGGTCATTATTTACTCTATCATTATAAAATACAAAAAACTTATTTACTGTCATTAAAAATAAAATGTTTTTCCATTTAACAAACTATAAAGTTCGATTTAAGCACCTTTATAGCCTTTCTTTCATCATGTTTTCGAAGCCCGCGTGAGAAGGACAAAAGAAGCCATTGTAATTATTGATCAAAAACGTCAGTGGCTTTAAAGGATTTTTTTGCCTCTAGCCAAAGCTTGTTAGTTCTCTTAATAAAGGCAGATTTTATGTCACAATTTTGGTGAGTAGACAGAGAGTTTAAGAGGCGAAACCCTCCCAACTATAAAAGTGCAGTGCAAAAAATGTTTACAGGAAAGGGAATATACCTTCACATAGCGCCAAAGTAACCAACCTATACGTGTAAACAAGCTTAAAAAAAATAACAATTTCTGTTGCTTTTGAAGAAAAATTCAAATCTTTGTGTGATTATTCATCTCTGGGTTCTTTTTAACTTGTACCAAAAATTGTCCTTACTCTATCCTAAAGTGTTTCAAATCTTTTCTTTTGGTTTTTGCAACCACTCCCTGTTTATTCTTAATATAAGAATAAATCTTCTAACACTTTGAGAGATATCAATCCTTCTATTCTTTGTAATTATGCAATGCAATCCCGATAACTAGAAGTTTCAGTAAAATAAAGCGTCGTTGTTTTAAAAGCAAACTTAGAAAAAGCCACTAAAATATTGACACGATCAGACTGCTTAATACCACCAAAAAGAGATGAATCACCACGCTCTATTAAACCAGCGCTAAAGATATTTAGTTTTCATTCTTTATTGTTAGCAATAATCGTTTCTTTATCTTTGTTTTGATTCAATACACATACTCTTTTTTGCTAATTTTAGTGGATACAAAGCAACATGCAATATTATTCTTACTTGCCTTAAATATACTGGTTCACGCGTTGTTTTCGATCCTTCAAACAAAATCGCTCCAATTGTTCAAGAAACAAGAAAATGCATATATAAAAATATCGTATATGTTCTTCACCTACCTAAAGAATTAACAAAAGCTTTTAATCCTTTAGATTGATTATTAGATGAATAACATACCAACCTCTGGTTCCGTAGAAACCTCTATTCAACATATTGATTTATATAAAATTTAAACTTATTCGTATTCAATAAAAATTCCGAATAATATAGGTTTCTTTTATTTCAAACCCTTTTATGCTGAATCAATCAAAATCCTTGTTTGCACATCACAAGTAGAGCTAGCATGTGGATAGAGTTGCATAAGACAAAGGGTAAAAATACCTCTTATGAAAAATCTTAAAAGGCTTGAGCAACATCCACAAGCTGATAAATATTATAATAATGGTGCCAGCAAAATACCGTCGTGTCTTGTTTATGATTCCTTTACCTTAAAGCATCCCTTGAAAATACACTTCCAAAATTATAAAAAAACATGTAAAAGGTTTTGTAATCGTAAGGTAAAGCTTATAAAAGCTTTATCTCAAATGGAATTTCACAAAAGAAAAGAAGAAAATTTATGCAATTGCGTAATATCGCCATCATTGCTCACGTTGACCATGGCAAAACAACACTCGTAGACGAACTTCTCAAACAATCAGGAAATTTTCGTGATAATCAGCGTACCAGTGAACGTATGATGGATTCAAATGACATTGAAAAAGAACGCGGAATTACAATTTTAGCAAAAGCGACATCTGTTGTCTGGAAAGATACTAGAATTAATATTGTTGATACACCAGGTCACGCCGACTTTGGTGGAGAAGTTGAACGTATTTTGAACATGGTGGACGGCGCAATTGTACTTGTTGATGCTGCTGAGGGGCCAATGCCGCAAACAAAATTTGTTGTTGGAAAAGCATTAAAGGTAGGACTACGCCCTATTGTTGCTATCAATAAAATTGATCGAGCGGACGCACGTCCTGATGAAGTTATCAATGAAGTTTTTGATCTTTTTGCAGCTCTTGATGCGACCGATGAACAGCTTGATTTTCCCATTCTTTACGGATCAGGCCGCGATGGGTGGATGGCTGAATCCCCCGAAGGACCCAAAGATCAGGGACTTAGTCCTTTGTTTGATCTTATAACGCGTCATGTTCCTTCTCCTCGTGTAGCGGAAGGGCCGTTTCGTATGATCGGGACTATTCTTGAAGCAGATCCATTTCTTGGACGAATTATTACAGGTCGGATACATTCCGGCTCTATAAAGTCTAATCAAAATGTTAAAGTTCTTGGACAAGACGGAAAACTTTTAGAAACTGGACGTATTTCAAAAATTTTGGCATTTCGTGGATTAGAACGCCAACCTATTGAAGAAAGTAGCGCTGGTGATATCGTAGCAATTGCAGGGCTACAAAAAGGTACCGTTGCGGATACCTTCTGTGATCCTGCCGTTAATGAGCCTCTGCCAGCTCAACCAATTGACCCTCCTACTGTTACGATGAGCTTTCTTGTCAATGATAGCCCTCTTGCAGGCACTGAAGGTGATAAAGTAACAAGTCGTGTCATCCGTGATCGTTTATTGAAAGAAGCAGAAGGAAACGTAGCTCTAAAAATCGAGGAATCAGCAGATAAAGATTCTTTTTACGTTTCAGGACGAGGAGAGTTGCAACTTGCTGTTCTCATTGAAAATATGCGCCGTGAAGGATTTGAACTTAGTGTTTCACGTCCACGTGTTGTGATGCAAAAAGATGAAAATGGAACAACTCTTGAACCAGTTGAAGAAGTTGTCATCGATGTTGATGAAGAATACTCTGGAACTGTTGTTCAAAAAATGTCTGAACGTAAAGGTGAAATGGTCGAATTGCGCCCCTCTGGAGGAAATCGTGTTCGTCTCGTCTTTTACGCGCCAACGCGAGGACTCATTGGCTATCAATCTGAGCTGTTAACTGATACACGTGGTACAGCTATTATGAATCGTCTTTTTCATGCCTATGAACCTTATAAAGGGGATATTAGTGGTCGTGTCAATGGTGTCATGATTTCAAATGATAGCGGTGAATCTGTCGCTTATGCTCTTTTTAATCTTGAAGATCGTGGGCCGATGATAATCGATGCCGGTGTTAAAGTCTATCAAGGAATGATTATCGGTATCCACTCACGCGATAATGATTTAGAAGTGAATGTTTTAAAAGGAAAAAAACTTACCAACATGCGTGCTTCCGGAAAAGATGAAGCGGTAAAACTAACTCCGCCTCTTAAAATGACGTTAGAGCGTGCCTTATCATGGATACAGGATGATGAACTTGTAGAGGTAACTCCTAAAAATATTCGTCTACGCAAACTTTATTTGGACCCAAACGAACGCAAACGTTTTGAAAAAACACGTTCATCAACTCCAATCTAATTCCATAACTGCTTAAGTTAAATACTTCATTATATTTAACTTCATCATACTCCTGAAAGGATCTTACATGAATATTAAAGAAATACCTGTTGGTAAAAATCCACCAGAAGACGTTAATGTTATTGTAGAAGTCTCTTGTGGTGGTCAACCAATAAAATATGAGATGGATAAAAAGTCGGAAACATTGTTTGTTGATCGTTTTCTTCATACGTCAATGATTTATCCGGGAAATTATGGTTTTGTACCACATACTCTTTCAGATGACGGTGATCCCATTGATGTTCTTATCTGCAATACGCGTCCACTGCTTCCTGGTTGTGTTATCAATGTCTGTCCCATCGGAGCCCTGATTATGGAAGATGATGGTGGCAAAGATGAGAAAATTATTGCCATTCCTGCCCCAAAATTAACAAAACGCTATATTGGCATTCATGACTATACAGATCTTCCCGAAATTACACTAAAGCAAATTGAGCATTTTTTTGAACATTACAAAGACCTTGAACCTGGGAAATGGGCCAAAATTGAAGGTTGGCGTGATAAGAGTTTTGCATATGAACTCATTAAACAAGCAGTTGAACGCAATAAAAAATAAAGCCTGTTTTTTAATGGGCTTTTATCTACTTCTACATAGAGGTATGTTTCTCTAATGAGAGCCATATCTTCTTGAGTTCTTCTAAGTGTGTTGAAAAATGAAGTTGTTTATAGCGAGATGTTGCGCCACTCTTTAGAGCAATACAAGAAGATGGAACCTTCCATTGCTTCGCTAAAAATTTAATAAGCGCTTTATTTGCTTTTCCATTTTCAGGAACAGCACGAAGGCGAATGACTAAATATTGCTTTCCATCATCCCTATCTTCAACTCCCATTATTTTGTCGACAGCCGTTTTAGGAATTAGTCGTACAAATAAAATCAAACCATTCCTATCAACTTGATGAAACATTTTCATTCATTTCATAGATATTTCTATATATACATACTTGCATAAGCATGCCACATAAAAGAACGAAATAAATAAATAATAATAAATACAACAATAGGAGAAATATCAATAGCTCCAAGATCTGGTAAAACACGTCGAACACGACTAAGGACTGGCTCTGTCAACTGATATAGAAAGTTTCTTATTAAAATAACAAAGCGATTGTGCGCATTTATTATATTAAATACATAGAGCCAAGAGAAGATAACGTTGATAATTAAAACATCAATATAAATATTAAAAATAAGGTCTATGACTTGAAGCAATGTATAAACCATGCTTTATTCCTCTTTTAATTTAAAAAAATAGAAGAGCGTGTAGTAGAGCATTTAAAATAAGCTTCTCTATACACAATGGTTTTATGCGCGAACGCCTTTTTCTCCATAAACAAAGAAACCCGACACTCCAATTCATCATTTCTATATCATGATGATATCTAACATACATTGAAGTAAAAATAATTAATCAAAATAAAAACAATGACTAAAAAATGAAAATCTCTGAAAAAGATTTTGAATCTCTTTTAACAAAATAATCTTGTTGTTTTAGCCAAAGCCCGCTACAAAAATGCTAAAAAATAAAAACGGCCTTTTAAGGCCGCTTTCATTATATTCTTAGAATTATTTCTGCAAAACAGTCAAACGATTAAGAGCATTACTAAAACCATTTAACTGTACGAATAAATCATTCAAAGGTGGTTCACCTAAATCAGCAATTGTCATAGCCAACTTCAAATGCTTACCAGCCCGTAGAGCTGCTACATAACTTTTGTCAAAAGCGATAGGAACAACACAGCCTGCTGGTACACAAGTCCGAATACCGGTTTCAATAACAGCCTTTCCCTCATCGACTTGTAAACGAACAGGCTTAGAGACCAAAATGCCAAAAGGAACGATCAAGTTACCAGACACAGCGCCATCAGCATTGAGATTAACAGTCATAGCCACAACTGTACGCCCCTGATCATTGACCTCCTGACGATGCATCAAGCAAACTTTTTTTCCTCCCTGTATACCACAGTTGATAGTCCACAAACCATAGGTTTCAGTTAAAGAAGAAGCGCCATTTGGCAATGTAGCTGCTGTAGCTTTCGTTGCTGCTGGTTTGGAATCCGATGCAAACGCCACAGAAGAAATACTCAAAAGAGCAGAAACTATAATTAAATTAAATAACTTTTTCATTTTATATTCCAATTCTTTACCTAAAAAAGAAACATGCTTATTATTTTCTGAAATTTATATAATAAAATACAATATTATACAAAGCATCTTAAAGAAAAAAAGCTTTCTACAGTTATATAGCTTTTATAATCATTTAAGGCTACCTTGAAATTCACTAACAACTTTCGTATAGACCTGCTTTTTAAAAGAGACAACAATTGAAGGAAGAGTTTTTAGATCAACCCACTTCCACTGGTCAAATTCAGCTTTATTACCATCAGGCGGCGGATTGATTGCAATTTCAGAAAGCTCTCCTGTAAATTGAAAGGCAAACCATTTTTGTACTTGTCCACGATACTTATTGCTTAATGTGGATCCAATAAGTTCTTGTGGAAAATCATAATGAAACCAATTCCGTGCCTCCTTAATAAATTTTACAGACTGAATACCCGTTTCTTCGTAGAGTTCACGATATGCTGCATCTAATGGTTTTTCATTTTTATCAACTCCTCCTTGAGGAAGCTGCCAACGATGAGACATTTCGGTAACGGCATGAGGGGACGTCACCAAACGGCGCCCAACCCAAACTTTACCCTCATGATTAAAGACAACAATTCCAACACATTTCCGATAAGGAAGAGCCTTTAAATTCGTCACTTCATCGCTCATTCAATTCCCCTCAAAAGCATCAACTCTATCCATATTTTTGCTCACTTCAAAACATCCTTATTAGGATCTGGTGGAAATGCTGCATTTTTTATTTCACCACGCAACAGCTTATAAGCCTCATGTAATTGAATATCATCCTTAGGATCTTGCGGAACAAAAGCTGCTGAACCAGACCCTTTATTGTCTTCCCGCTTTCCTTTGATATGCCCTTTTAACGCAGATTCACCAATCTTTACATCATAGCCTTTATATTTTTCAGGCAGTGGTTGCTCTACAAGAATATCAGGTGTAATCCCAGTACCTTGAATTGAGGTGCCTGATGGCGTGTAGTAAAGCGCTGTTGTTAAACGTAAAGCACCATTCTCACCCAAAGGAATAATTGTTTGAACAGATCCCTTCCCAAAAGACTGTGTACCTAAAATTGTAGCACGACGATGATCTTGCAATGCACCTGCCACAATTTCAGAAGCACTTGCCGAACCACCATTAATGAGGACAACGAGAGGTTTTCCATTAATAAGGTCACCCGGCTTAGCGTCAAATCTTGTCACATCACTTTTTTTACGGCCACGGGTCGATACAATCTCACCTTTATTAAGAAAGGCGCTCGAAACACTCACAGCTTGATCGAGAAGACCACCAGGATTCAGCCGTAGATCAAGAACATATCCTTTCAGCTTATCTTTAGGAATTTTAGATTGAATATCTTCAATTGCAGCCCGAAGGTTTTTAAAAGTTTGTTCAGAAAACTGAATAACTCTTAGATAACCAATATCATCTTCAACGCGATATTTCACCGCTTTCACCTTGATGATATCACGAACAACTTTAATTTCGAGTGGTTTATCAACACCAGAACGAAGAATTGTCAATGTGATTGGTTCTCCAGGAGCTCCTCGCATCTTATTAACAGCTTCATTCAATGTCTGCCCATTTGTCTGTACACCATCAATTTTTGAAATGAGATCCCCCGCCAAAATACCAGCTTTTGAAGCAGGTGTATCATCCATGGGAGAAACAACTTTAACCAAACCTTTCTCCATAGTAACTTCAATACCAAGTCCTCCAAACTCTCCCTTCGTAGAATCCCGCATCTCCTTGGCTTCTTCAACATTTAAATAAGATGAATGAGGATCAAGCGATGTGAGCATACCATTAACGGCATTTTCAATAAGCTTTTTATCATCCGGAACCGTCACATATTGCATACGTACACGCTCGAAGATATCACCAAACAAAGCCAGCTCTTTATACGCATTACCTTCATTATTGGCAGCAACAGACTGCACCATAATCATTGAACTGGCGCCGAGCAATACCCCAGCGACCAAAAGAATAACTTTACGAATCATTTTGGTTCCTTCTCGTTTTTTCAGTCCGCCACCAAGGAGTTGGATTTACAGGCTTTCCCTGTTTTCTAAACTCAATGTAAAGCATTGGAACAGTTTTGCCTATATCCAATGCAACACTATTCGCAATAAATTGCGTTCCCATCATTCCAAGCGGCTCCCCAGCAAGGACAAACTGCCCTTGTGTTACATTGATTCTTGACATTCCAATAAGAACAATATGATAGCCATTTCCGACATTGAGAATAATTAATTGTCCATAAGAACGAAATGGTCCAGCAAAAGCAATAAGAGCATCAGCAGGTGATACCACAACAGCTTTCGATTCTGTTTCAATCATCTCACCAAAACGCATGACCTGTGAACTATTATGGACATGCCGAATTCTTTTTCCCAAAACAGGGAAAAGTAAAGAGCCTTTGCGTTTTTCAAAATTGGACTGCTCTAACAATTGTAAACTTTTCCGTATCTGTGTTGATGCATCAAAACTAAATTTTGATTGACGGTCAAGTTCTAAAATTAATTCTTCCAAAGATTGTGCTTTTTCAACAAGAGAAATGTTTTTTTGTTGTTGTTCTGTTAATTCTTCTTCTGACTTTTTTTGTAATTTGGCTTTTTTATCCAATAAAAGCTCTAAACGCTTTTGCTCTTCTGCTTGACTTTGCATTTTAGCCTTTAAAACTGCATATTCTTTAGCAATGGAGTCGCTCAAATGGGTCAACTCTTTAAGGCTTTCAACTAAAGCCCGTGTTTTCTCTTGCATTTGAGGAACAACAGCTCCCAATAAGACAGAGCTACGTATAGAAGCCAACACGTCCTCAGGACGCGCCATAAGCGCAGGAGGTGGATTTAATCCCATACGTTCTAAAATAGCAAGCACTTCTGCAAACTCAGCGCGACGACTCTTTAAGCTCTGCTGAACTTGCACTCGTTGTTCTATCATTATTTTTAGCTTTTCTTCTCTTTCAGCAATATTATGTGCTATTGCACGTTCTGTTTTAGCCGCTATAATAAGCGCATCGCTCAAAACACGCTGATCTTTCTTTAAACCCTCAACTTGATGCATAAGAAAGGAAACACGTTTACGCGAGAGTGAAATGTTTTCGCGAATCTCTACCAACGCTTTATGTACTTCTGTTGCACTACTCACGGCGTCTTCAGCACGCGATGCTGAAAAACAAAATCCTATACTCAAGAGTGGCACGACAAACATCATGCCTTTCTTATATAAATACTGCGCCTTTCTAGGAAGAGGCTCTTTCATTTTTCTAACCATTAAGCATCATCACATAAATTATCGATGCTTTAAAAGATCTCAGCTAAAACAATATTAATAAATGCATAAATAAGTACTAAAAATAGCACAAGACTATTAAAAACGATGATAAGGATGGTTGCTAACAATTGTTACTGCACGATAAAGTTGCTCTGTAAGAAGTATACGTGCAATTTGATGCGGCCACGTCATAAAACCAAAAGATAAAAGGAAATCAGCACGTTTTCTTATCTCCTCACTATGTCCATCAGGCCCTCCTAAAGCAATGATAAGATCACGAACACCTTCATCACTATAAGACCTTAATTTTTCAGAAAAAGCAGGGGATGAAATTGATTTTCCTCGCTCATCCAATACAATTAATCGACATTTTTCAGGTAAAAACGCGATGAGCTTTTTTCCCTCTTCCTCCATACGCTGGCACACTGTCTGAGCACGACTTTCTGATATCTCTTGTAGTTTTTTTAAATGCCACCCTACAACTCTAGAACTTGTAGAAAAACGATCCAAATAGTGCTCAACCAACTTATGCTCTGCCCCTTTCTTCATACGCCCAACAGCAAAAATAGAAATTTGCACGTTAATGATCTCCCAAGAACACTGATTTTGGATTATTTAAATCTGGAGAAAGCCACATTTTTTCTAAATTGTAGAAGAGACGAATTTCTGGACGAAAAAGATGAATAATAATATCACCTGTATCAATCAATACCCAATCACCTCCAGAAAGCCCTTCTACACGTGCAAGGGTGTATCCACTGTCTTTCCAAGTGCGTAATAAATGATCAGCAATAGCGGATACGTGACGATGAGAATGTGCTGAAGCGATGACCATGTAATCAGCAATAGACGACTTACCCTGAATATCAATGGAAACGATATCTTCTGCTTTTGTATCCTCTAAACTCTTGAGAATAATTTCGAGACTGTTAATGACAGAAGTATTTTTTTTGGCTGTCAAAGATACAACACTGTCAGAATGTTTTTTTGAAATATTTTTCAGATTAATATCCTTTCTTATTATTTAAAATATCAAAAACAGAAGCAGAATCTTATAAAGTTTTCAAGCAAAATCATTCTTTTGGAGACGAAGTTTTGTTGAAGACTGAAAAGATAAAGGTCCGTGCAAATAAGTCCAGACCGGTGGTTTCATAAAAGGTAATCGTATACTTTCCCGTTCATCTAAACGAAAAGAACGATAAATTTGCGCCATAGGAGAAGAAAGTGCTGGTATCTGACAAAGAGGACGATCGATAACTGCAATAGGAAGCATCGATATAATATCATGCCATCGGTACCAATGGTGAATTGTTGCAAAACTATCTGCCCCCATAATCCACACAAAATGAACCCCGCGACAATGCGTAAGAATATGAGAAACTGTATCGGCTGATATTTTACTGCCTATAGCCTGCTCAAAACCTGTTATGCGAATCTTTGGATGATCAATAAGTTCAAAGCTTAACCGCATTCTCTCATCTAAAGACAATAAGTTTGTATAATCCTTTAGAGGATTCCCCGGTGTTACCATCCACCATAATTGATCAAGGTGTAAACGCCGAATGGCAATCTTTGCGACAAGAAGATGCCCAGTGTGGGGTGGATTAAAAGACCCACCAAAAAGACCAATCACGTTAGACCTTTCCACATGTGGCATATGATTTTTCCAAGAAAAAAATAGATTCATAAAGGTCTAACCTGCCCATTTCCTCTAATATGGTATTGAAATGATGTGAGTTGTTCAACTCCTATAGGACCACGCGCATGCATTTTCCCTGTAGCAATACCAATTTCTGCTCCAAAACCAAATTCACCCCCATCAGCAAATTGTGTTGACGCATTATGAAGCAAAATAGCCGAATCCAAACGATTAAAAAATATTTTTACCACACCCATATCCTCAGCAATAATCGATTCTGTATGTCCTGATGAATAACGTTGAATGTGCGCAATAGCTTCCTCAATACCATCAACTGTTTTTACAGAAAGAATAGCATCAAGATATTCATGCGACCAATCCTCTTCAGAAGCCAATTTGAGCTCTGGCATAAGAAAAACAATATCCTCTGTTGCGCGAATTTCACACCCTTTTTCTTGCAAATCCCTCAGAACAGGAAGAAACTTTTTTAATGCTTGACGGTCTATGAGAAGGGTCTCGACAGCACCACATATACCTGTCCGACGCAACTTGGCATTAAAAACAATATGACGCGCCATCTCTAAATCTGCGGACTGATCAATATAAATATGACAGAGCCCCTCTAAATGCGCAAAAGTCGGAACACGTGCATCAGACTGAACCCGCGCAACAAGACTTTTCCCACCACGAGGTATAATAACATCAATCATACCATCCAACCCTTTAAGCATTTCTCCAACAGCAGCACGATCTGTCGTTCCAACCATTTGAATCGCATCTTTAGGAAATCCAGCCTTCTCTAACCCCCTTACCAACGCTAAATAAAGGGCATGGCTAGAATGAAAACTATCTGAACCACCACGTAAAATTGTTGAATTTCCAGCTTTCAAACACAAAGCACTTGCATCAACTGTAACATTTGGGCGACTTTCATAAATGATACCAATGACACCAAGAGGCGTACGAACGCGGCTAATATGAAGCCCATTAGGACGTATCCATTCACTCATGACTTGTCCAATAGGATCAGGCAAAGCAGCAATCTGATATACACTGTCTATGATCGCGTGCAAACGCAGTTCATCTAACTTGAGACGATCAATTATCGCTGGCTTCAAGTTATTATGAGCCGCATTTTCTAAATCCTGATGGTTTGCCCGTAAAATTTCAGTTGAATGTGTCTCCAAACTCAAAGCAATCATCTCTAATGCTTTATTCTTTTGTTCAGAAGACATAACAGCCAGAATCGCAGCAGCACGACGCGCTTTTTGCCCCATATCCTTCATCTGTTCTTTTAAAGCCATAGTATAATCCACTCTGCCAAAACGATAAACAAGGTAAAAATAGTTTTTTAAGCAGAATCGCTCAAGCAGCGTAGAACCATGTCATTACGATGGACAATAGCAGAGCGTGCTGCATAGCCAATGATCGATTCAATTTCTTCGCTTTTACACCCCATAATACGCACTGCTTCATCTTTGCTGTAATTAACAAGTCCACGAGCAACTTCAACACCATTGATATCAACAATCGCAACCGTATCTCCACGATCGAATCTGCCCTTAACCGCAATAACCCCCGCAGCTAACAATGATTTTCCAGATTCAAGTGCCTTAACGGCTCCCTGATCAATCGTCAAAGTACCAGATGGATCTAAATGGCCAGAAATCCACGTTTTCCAAGCATTAACAGGCTTTTCACTCGCAGCAAAAAAACTTTTGCGCTCCCCACAATCAATTGCTGAAAGAGGATTCATACGCTTTCCTGAAGTAATAACCATTGCTGTCCCAGCGGAATTCGCTATTTTTCCCGCATCGAGTTTTGTTTTCATTCCTCCACGAGAAAGTTCTGAAGCAGCAACATCAGCCATTTTTTCAATATCGCTGGTAATTGATGAAATAAAAGGAATAAATTCAGCTGCTGGATCACGATGAGGAGACTTTGTATAAAGACCATCAATATCTGATAAAAGAATTAAAAGATCTGAACCCATCATTGTTGCCACACGCGCTGCTAAACGATCATTATCACCATAGCGAATTTCACTCGTCGCTACAGTATCGTTTTCGTTAATAACGGGTATAGCTCCAAAACGTAAAAGCACATTAATCGTAGCACGTGCATTGAGATAACGCCTTCGCTCTTCCGTATCAAAGAGAGTCAGCAAAATTTGACCTGTTTTTAATCCATATTGCGCAAGAACATTGCCATATGTTTTTGCTAATTCAATTTGTCCCAGTGCCGCACATGCCTGACTTTCTTCTAATTTCAAAGTTCCCTTAGGAAGCTGTAACAATGTTCTTCCTAAAGCAATAGCACCTGAAGAGACTAATAAAACTTCAACGCCATTTTGATGCAACTTAGCAATATCACTTATCAAACTATTGAGCCACTTAACACGTAAGCCTGTCTGAGAATCAACCAAAAGCGCAGACCCAACTTTGACGACAATACGTTTATAATTTGCAAGTTTTTGCAACCCAGCTTCCATACTTAATGAACCTTAATATGCCCCACTATCGCTCTCTTTGCGTGCCATTTCAATAACATGCGCAACAGCACGTAACACATCTTCTACTCCTTCACGAGTGACCGCAGAAAACATTTTCACAGATTGGCCTACTACTTTTTGCAAAATTTTTTGTTTTGCTTTACGCTCTTCAACTGTGAGAGTATCTATCTGACTTAAAGCTACAATTTCAACCTTATCACTAAGATTATTTCCATACGCCTCTAGTTCACGACGTACAACTCGATATGCTTTTTCCACATCTTCTTCTTGAGCAGAAATTAAATGGAGCAAAACACGACAACGCTCCACATGTCCTAAAAAACGATCTCCAATCCCCACGCCCTCATGTGCACCTTCAATCAAGCCTGGAATATCAGCCAAAACAAATTCACGAGCATCAATGCGCGCAACACCAAGATGAGGGTATAGAGTGGTAAAAGGATAATCTGCAATTTTTGGTTTGGCAGCGGTCACGGAAGCTAAAAAAGTTGATTTTCCAGCATTGGGCAAACCAACAAGCCCACCATCAGCAATTAACTTCAAACGAAGCCACAATGTACGCTCTTCTCCAGCTAAACCTGGATTCGCATGACGAGGAGCTCGATTTGTAGATGTTGTAAAATGAAGATTCCCAAAGCCGCCATTCCCCCCTTTTGCAAGGCGATAACGTTGCCCAACTTCTGTTAAGTCACAAATCAACGTTTCATTATCTTCTTCAAAAATTTGTGTGCCAACCGGTACTTTCAGGATAATATCATCACCCTTTTCACCCGTCATGTTACGCCCTTTACCGTGTCCCCCTGTTTTGGCTTTAAAATGCTGCTGATAACGATAATCAATCAGTGTGTTGAGCCCATCAACAACAAGAGCCCAAACGTCACCGCCACGTCCTCCATTACCACCATCAGGTCCCCCAAATTCAATGAACTTTTCACGACGAAACGATACCGCGCCTGCTCCTCCAGTACCAGAACGAATATAGACTTTAGCTTGATCAAGAAACTTCATTGGAAACGCTCTCTCGAGGAATCAACACCTCTACCTCTATAGGCAATACATCAATTTTACCAGTTTTTCATTGTAGACAAAAGAACAACTATCGACGATATCGCTGTCAAACATTCAAAAAAATCTTATGTAAATAAATTTCAACCTTTTGAAAAGAGGAAGTTGTTTTCACTCTTCTATTTTTCCTTTAAATTTAAGTGCCAAAAGATAAAGCTCTACGGATTCTGATCGACTTGCAGGTGGCTTAACATGATGAACTGTCTTAAAATTTTGTTTCAATGTCGTCAGGAGGGTATTTTCTGCTCCACCTTGAAAAGCTTTTGCTAAAAAATGCCCTCCAGGTTTAAGAACTGAAAGAGCAAAATCAGCAGCAACCTCACATAAATGAATTGTTCTTAAGTGATCAGTCTGACGATGACCTGTAGTTGGTGCTGCCATATCCGAAAGAACAACATCCGGCTTTGTTCCTAAAGCATCAATTAATTTTTGTGGTGCATCTGCATGTAAAAAATCCATTTCTAACATCACAACCCCAGGCAATGGCTCAACATGCAAATAATCAATACCAACCACACTAGGATTTTGATCATTTGATCCTATAGCGCGTAGCGCAACCTGACACCATCCCCCAGGCGCTGCTCCAAGGTCGATAACTTTTTGCCCTTTTTTAAGAAATTTATAACGTTCATTCATTTCGATGAGCTTATAAGCTGAACGAGAACGATAGCCATCTACTTTCGACTGATGAACATAAGGATCATTTAGATGCCTCTCTAACCATCGCCGTGACGACGCTTTAATGGTTCCTGCTTTTTTCCTGACACGCTGGTATAATTCATGCGACCCTGAACCACCATATCCGCCAGTGGATGTTTTGATCGTTTTCTTCATCTTTTTTCATTGTCTCCGTATTCTGATAGCTTCTAACGCTTAAAGCTTCTTCTCTTCCTATGCTAAAAACTATACACCATCTTGTAACAAAAACACTATGAAAACTCCTTATTTCAATCTAGGATCAGCAACTCTTAATCGTTTAAAAAACCGATCTTCTTGGCTTCTTGTGTGACAGCTAAAGTAAAATCTTTCCTCCCTCCCAATATAAATGTTGTTGGCGCATTTTTTTATGTCCCATAATAGTTTTACGTCTTTCATCATGAGATTTCATGTTTGCATCATTCATTCAAATACTATCAGTCAATTTTCTTCCAATCATAACGCTCTCAATTAAGGTATATCCTTTAAAGCTATCATCACTCCAGAAGTTCCCCAAAATAAAACTTCAAACTCCAAGCTACAGCCTCTAATTTATAAAAATATGAAAAATTATTTATAAAACCTCGCACATAACTTCTCACTATTTCAAAAACATCTAGATTAATATTATTTCCGAAAAAACATTCAGAAGTCGTCACAACATCAACAAACAAATAAGTGTAAACTGCAATCTATTTCATTAAACGTAAAGAATGCTATTTAGGAAAATCAAGCAGAATAGTTTCTGATGCCTATCCTCCTATATCAAAAAGCACAATTGTACTAACGTGTAACTCAATAAACCCATCGTGCTCTATAACAGAAAAACGTGCTTCCATTTCCCTATTTAATAATTTCCAATTCTAGGACAACATCATCCAAAACATATTAAATAAAACATCAAAGACCGTTTTCCGAACGCACAAGCCTCCGTCGCAACGAAGCGATAACACTTAATACGCCTTTACTTTAACTTTAAATAACAAATCTTTTATGCATCAATCGCACAGTCCACAACTCATATATTTAAGAAACTAAATCTTTTCCTAATCATATAACATGCGAGAAAGTACCAATAATTCGAAAATAGTCCGTTTTTCTAGGAGAAACCGGTAAACAATAATTATCTAGTCCTACGTAAAAAAATGAGAGTTTTAATTGAAAAAACATGAAAAAAGTTATTTCAATTTTTTTGGTACCTATAATTATTTAACCATGGAATTGAAACTCCGTGTCCTTTTGTATAGGAACCTAATTTTTTCAATATCTTTGTTTCCGCCTCTTCTGCCACTCAGTAGAAATAAAGTATGCTATTGTCTGCTACAACGTAGTATAATTATTTTTATTGTCTCGCGCGACTACACAATTTTTTAGCACTAATATCAAATTTTCTTCATCACTTTGACTGCTTTGCATTATAATTTAATAGAGATATTTTTCCTTATTCATGAAGTATTTTTTCAAAATAACGAAACATGTAAAAACTCTTCCCTTTATTCTTAAAAACAAAGTAACAACGTAAAATTACATTATAAAAAGAATAGTATTCTCTACTTTTCTATTATAAAGATTTTAACCACTCCTATCACTAAGATTTTTGAATAATTGTTCTACAAAGTCATACTTTTCTTGGTAACTCTAACGCTATAAATAAATCGTCTATAATTACATAATTTCTAACTATCTGGCTCCTCTTTCATTAGACATAAGTTTATAGATTTAACTAAATATTCAGTCTATTTGAAACTATGAGTTAATCATTTCCTCCTTTATGTAAAGCACCATTAAAGTAAGTCCTTAATTAAATCATCATAAAGTAAATTTTTATCCAAAGGCCCATATGAAACTTTTTTTGATATTCATGACAATAATTTATATTTGTTTCAAAATCTTAACTTTATTTTTATAATCCATACGTTGCTTCACTAAACTATTAATTGCACTCTCTTGATTATTGAAAAACGACTAAAAAATTCGGACAATCTCTATCTTCATCCTAAGTCTTATTTAACTCTTTTCATATCGCCAACTTATTAAGAGCTAGCCTCGTGATGACATTTCATTTATATTCTTTTTATCCAATTTTATTGCTTCTATGATACCAATATCATAAGCAAATCATTGATTTATTTAAGCATTGAAGTTCTAGAAGATCTGGGGTACTTTCCTTTTAAAAGTCAAGGATATTACCCAGACACTGACGTGCGTATTATATCAGAAAATATTTTAAATCATTTAAAAAGAGCATAACGAAATTATAATCTAGGAGTTCTATCATATCGCTCATACTCAAATTTATAAAAAGGAGTTGAATAAACTTCTAATATAATTTGTACCGGTTATATCTTTAATGCAAGAAGATATGCGCATATTCCTAGATATTTTTTAAATTTTATTTTATATTTACACGATACAGCTTTTAAGTTGTATTTTTTAGAATGGCTAAGTTCTTATATCTTCATTATAAAAATAACTATTGCGTATTAATAAACAATCACTAATTGTTAAATACTCCTCTTTAAAAACCCATAAAAGTTTTCCATAGAAATAACCCTGCTAAAGGATTCTGTATAGCCTATCGTTGTAAAGAATAAAGCGCTTCACTTAACCCTTTAAATGGCAAAGTAAAAGAAAATTCTTTCCCTTTTTTAACCCTATAAGAAATACGTACTTCTTTATTCTGCTCTATTTGTTTATTTAAAATTGGTTTTACAAGAAATTGTGCTAAGCAGACGAATTTATCACATTGCGTATAACGAATAAGGAGGGGCTCTTTAACACCTTCCATAAACAATCGAATAGGAACTTTTGTATCAGCATTTGGTAATGTTCGCAAAAGCATTACTGCTTGACCGCTCTTCGTAGAAACCAAAGACCAACTAAAAACAGTATTATCCTCTTGATCATGAACGGCTTGCGTTACATTACATACACCTTGCCTAAGTTTTTCTTTTTCATCACAAATTAAAGTCCAGTAATAAAATTGCGTAATAATACGACGTGTTTCACCAGGCGCCCCTTTAGGAATAGATAATTGCGGTGGATGCACCGTATAAGTATTATTTTTTTCATTAGCAAGGCTTTCACCCTTGCCCATTAAAGCAAGGGTGAACAGAATATATGCAAAAATATTTCGTTTTTTTATAATAATATCAATTCTTTTCATTGTTACCGCAACCTTAGAGTAATCCCTGCACCAATACCCCAATGACCGCCAGAACTGGTTACAGATATATTAGAACGGATATTTCCATCTTCAGAAGTATATCCAGCACCAACAGCAAAGGCTGATTGATTACGCCATGCCCCCGTACCAAACGAAAGACTTAAAGATCCAGGTATATCATAATAACGTAAATTAGATACTGCCAAACCAATAGCTGCCGCTTGTCTTGCTTCTTTCCGGACATCCTCAATCGCATAACTTAATGTTTCGAATTTTGTATCTGTGTAGAACTTCGCTTCAT
>NZ_JBEPLI010000004.1:0-117528 GCF_040545155.1 Bartonella silvatica | reverse complement strand
AGGGATAATGCTATAAAAAACATTAATGGAATCAATAATGATAAATTTCCCCCATATCGTAATAACTCATTTATTTTATTGAAAATTATTGAATCACGACAATTCCAATTATGGTGATCGAAATCATATTGGAATTGTCACAGTGCTGTTAAGAACGGATTTTTTTTGCCATACTATCAAGAACTGCATTGACGAGCTTCGGCTCGTCACCTTCAAAAAAAGCCTTTGCTATATCCACATACTCGCTCATCACAACAGCAACAGGTACATCTGGGCGGTTCATCAGCTCCCATAAGCCTGCACGCAAAATCGCGCGCAGTATAGAATCAATCCGTGAAAGTGACCACTCTGCGGAAAGCTGTTGATGAAGCATAGGATCAAGCTGCTTTTGATCTTTTACAACACCAGTAATGATAGCCAAAAACCATTGAAAATCAGCATCAAGATACTGATCCCCATCAATATTTTTTCCTAAACGATAGGCCTCATATTCCGCTGCAGTTTCCATCACGCCAGAACCGACAATATCCATTTGATAAAGTGCTTGAACTGCAGCGAGTCTTGCTGCTCCACGTTTATTCGCTAAACGCGGAGAATATCTTTCTTTTATAGCAGCCATATTTAATGATTATCTCCAAATCTCTTTTTCAGAGCAATCATACATAAAACAGCTTCAGCAGCAAAACCACCCTTATTTTTTTCATCCTGTTTTGCACGCGCCCATGCCTGCTTTGCATCTTCAACAGTCAAAATACCATTACCAATAGCCAAGCACTTATGAACAGTTAAATCCATTAACGCACGACAAGAATCATTTGCAACAATTTCAAAATGATATGTTTCACCTCGAATAACACAGCCAAGCGCTACATAACCATCATAAAATACTTTATTATTTTTTTCTGCAAAAGCTATTGCACCTGGTATTTCTAAAGCCCCAGGAACTGTGACAATATCGTAGCTTACTTCAGCGTTTTGCAAAACATTGGCTGCACCTGCAAGAAGCGCGTCCGAAATCCCATCATAAAAACGTGCTTCAACAATCAATATATGCGGCTTTTTATGTATTTCTTTTATCATGAGAAGATCCCATAAGAAAAATGAATCAAAAAAGTAAGCTCATAGGAATAAATTTTAGCTTACTCACTCTGTATTGAAAATACCAGAAAACTTTGCAGCATAACGAGCAAACTGATCAATTTCCAAATTAACGCAATCTCCTATTTTTGCTTGTCCCCAAGTGGTTACTTCAAGTGTATGGCGAATAATAAGAACATCAAAAATACAATCATCCACATTATTAACAGTTAAAGATGTTCCATTAAGCGCAATAGACCCCTTATTGACAATAAAAGAAGCAAATCGTTTTGGCACTTGTAGGAAAAAACGAACTGCATCCCCTTCCTTTTTTTGATCAATAATTTCAGCCAAACCATCAACATGACCAGATACGAAATGCCCGCCCACTTCATCACCAAATTTAAGCGAACGTTCTAAATTAATATAAGTTCCTTTTGTCCATTGTGAGAGATTGGTCAAACGCAATGCTTCTTCCCAAGCTTCAACAACAAACCAACTCATATTCATTTGCTTTGATCCTCGTTCCACGACGGTCAAACAAATTCCTGAACATGCAATTGATGCACCAATTTCTAAACTCTGCACAGCATAGCGTGTAGAAATATTTAAACGCACGCCTTGCTTTAAAGATTGTACCTCTTCAACACATCCGATATCCGTTATAATTCCTGTAAACATAACGTCTTACGCCTCCATTTATAAAAACGGTCATTTCCAAACATTCTTGACTCCACTTTATGAAATTGTGAAAGATAATTTCCAAAGTGAGGCGCTTCGATACGATTTTGCCCTAAAGTAACAGGAGCATAAAAGCATATCAAATAATCGACACAACCAGAATTTAAAAAGCTCTCCCCTGTTTTCGTGCCTCCCTCAAGTAAAACACTGTGAATTCCACGTTGATAAAGCAGCTGCAAAATGGCAAGAGGCGGCATACAGCCATTGCTATTTTTTACCGAATAAACAGAGACACCACTCTGCTCTAGTATATTTTTTTTGCTTTGATTTGAAAGATTCGTGTCACAAATAATCCATGTCGGAATTTTTTTTGCCGTTTGAACAACTTTTGCATCAAGGGGGATACGTAAACCTGCATCCAAAACAACACGAATTGGCGAACGCATCTCCATCCCTGGCAAACGACAATTCAACTGCGGGTCATCCGCAAGGATCGTGCCAATACCAACAAGAATAGCATTATTTTGAGCCCGTAACATATGCGTATGAGTATGAGAAATCATTCCGCTAATTTTTACTCCACCCAGCCCCTTTTTCCCCACACCATTATCAGCAGAAACAGCCATTTTCAAAGTCACTGTACAGCGTTGCAATTTTTTTATACATAAATGCGTGCATAATGCTTCAAAAGCTTCCTCAGCTAAAACATTCTCAATGACTTCAATACCAGCAGCACGTAAAAGAGCAATGCCACGACCATCAACCCGCTTATCGACATCAGTAAGAGCAATAACAACCCGAGAAATACCTGAATCAATGAGCGCATTTACACATGGTGAAGTTTTTCCATAATGTGAACAAGGCTCTAGAGTGACATAAGCAGTCGCCCCTTGTGCTAAAGAACCAGCCCTATGCAAAGCTTGCACTTCAGCATGCGGTCTCCCATGAAGAGCTGTAACACCATAACCAACAATATAGGTTCCTATACCAGCATCGTTTCGCACAATAAGTGCACCAACCGAAGGGTTTTTACCCGTAAGACCGACATGCCGCTCTGCTAAACGAATAGCCGCAGCCATAAACCGCTCATCTTGTATTTTTTTATTCATCAGAAAGAAGTTCTGTATCCGCTATACCCCTTGACAACTCGTCTATAACATCGTGAAAATCACTCGCATTACGAAAATCTCGATAGACAGAAGCAAAACGGATATAGGCAATATCATCAATTTTTTTCAACGCTTCCATCACAAGATGCCCAATTTTTTCCGAAGGAATCTCTGGCTCCCCTAAACTCTCAAGTTGACGTACGATACCAGAAATTGCTCGCTCAATATGATCTGGATCAATATTGCGCTTACGCACAGCTATATCAACAGACCGCATTAACTTATCACGATCAAAGAGCTCACATCGACCACTTTTTTTAGAAACCAAAAGCTCGCGTAACTGAACACGTTCAAACGTTGTAAAACGGCCACCACAAACAGAACACACACGCCGACGACGAATAACCGCCCCCTCCTCTGCGGGGCGGGAATCTTTAACCTGTGTATCTTCGTATTGGCAATAAGGACAGCGCATTTTTTACGCCCTTAACAATTTCTCAGATAAGGATACAGAGGAAATCTGTTTGTTATCTCTTCTACCTTTTTCTTAACGGCCGTTTCAACACCCTTATTGTCTTCATCGTTCTTAACGCTCCGCAACCCTTCAAGAACTTCTGAAATGAGCTCACCAATTTGAATAAATTCTTTTTCCGCAAAACCACGTGTCGTCGCGGCAGGTGACCCCAAGCGAATTCCTGATGTTATAGATGGTGTTTCCGGATCAAAGGGAATACCATTTTTATTACAAGTAATATGCGCTCGTCCCAAGGCCAACTGGGCACGTTTTCCTGTTGTATTCTTAGAGCGTAAATCAACAAGCAATAAATGATTATCTGTACCACCAGAAACAATATCAAAACCATGACTATGTAATGTTTTTGCTAAAGTTTTGGCATTGGCAACAACATCAGCACTGTAGCTCTTGAAAGCAGGCTGCAAAGCCTCCCCAAATGCAACAGCCTTAGCAGCAATCACATGCATTAAAGGACCACCTTGAAGACCAGGGAAAATCGCTGAATTCGTTTTTTTAGCTAACGCTTCATCATTGGTTAATATCAAGCCACCCCGAGGACCACGTAATGACTTATGCGTCGTCGTCGTAACAATGTGGGCATGAGGAACAGGTGAAGGATGAACGCCGCCCGCAACCAAACCAGCAATATGAGACATATCAACGAGGAAATAAGCCCCCACCTCATCTGCAATTTCGCGGAAACGTTTCCAATCCCATAAACGAGAATAAGACGACCCCCCTGCTATAATAAGCTTGGGTTTGCGTTCTTTTGCAAGACGTTCCACTTCCTCCATATCAATAATCTGATCTTCTTGGCGCACACCATAAGAAACAACATCAAACCATTTTCCAGACATATTAACAGATGAACCATGTGTCAGGTGACCACCAGAATTTAAATCCAACCCCATAAATGTGTCACCTGGCTTAAGGAGCGCTAAAAATACAGCTTGATTCATCTGGCTACCAGAATGAGGCTGAACATTTGCAAAAGCAGCCCCAAAAAGCTGTTTTGCGCGCTCAATCGCTAAATCTTCAACGACATCAACAAATTGACACCCTCCATAGTAGCGATTTCTTGGATAACCTTCTGCATATTTATTGGTTAAAACAGATCCTTGGGCTTCAAGAACAGCTCTTGAGACAACATTCTCTGAAGCGATCAGCTCAATCTCATGCTGTTGACGCTCAAATTCTCCTCTAATTGCTTGAAAAATTGCAGTATCAGCGGTTTGTAAGTTATCATTAAAAAAGCGCTTTTGTGTATCACTTGCTTGCTGAGTCATAAAACACATTCCTAACATAAAAAAATAAATTCATTAAACGATAACACAGCAAACTATGCAAACCAAATATTTTAAGCCACCCTCACTTAAAAATGACACATATGTTGATTTTATTTGCTTGCCATAAAATAATTTTTTCCTGAAAAAGAGTACAAAATAGGCATTAAGCTTCTCTTCAACTACGCTTACTCTGCAACAGCTCCTTCAAGGAAAATGACGTAATATTTAAGATATTCAATAATTTAGTCTAGTAATCGTTTAAATTAATTTATAATGTAATATGCGGGATGTAGTAGAAAAATAATTCAAGGCAAACAGTAATGACAACGACAGTTTTTATTGATGGTGAGCACGGAACAACCGGATTACAGATACAAAAACGACTAGCGAAACGTTCAGATTTTAAATTGCTTTCCCTTTCTCACACAGACCGACATAACATTGATATTCGACGAGATTGTCTTAATCAAGCCGACATTGTTATTTTGTGCCTCCCCGATGATGCAGCGCGTGAAACAGTTTATTGGCTTAAAAATAATAAGAAAATTCGAATCATTGATAGCTCAACAGTTCACCGTGTTGCACCAGACTGGGTTTATGGTTTCCCTGAAATGACTTCTGGACAAAGAAAAAGCATCCAAGCAGCACGCTATGTCAGCAATCCCGGATGCTATCCTACCGGCGCCATCAGCTTGATTCGTCCTCTCCGTGAAGCAAATCTACTAAGCCCTCATTATCCGATATCAATTAATGCAATATCTGGCTATACTGGTGGTGGAAAACAACTCATTGCACAGATGGAAAATAAGTCTCAAAACGATATAAGGGAGAATTATTTTATCTATGGTCTCAATCTTGACCATAAACATGTGCCAGAAATTAAAATCTATGGGCAAATCATCAAAACACCTGTTTTTGTACCAAGTGTTGGTCGTTTTCCTCAAGGAATGATTGTCAATATCCCACTTCATCGCTATTTATTTGCCAAATCAGCAAACTGTTCTGATCTACGCGAAATCTTTGAAAACCACTACAATGAACACAACACTATATCCGTTGCTTCACAGGAAGAAACAGAAACCCTTACCAAACTCAACCCAGAATGTTTAGCACATAAAGACGGAATGAAACTGTTCGTCTTTGGAAACGAGCGTGAAGGAATTTTCAATCTCTGCGCTATCTTAGATAATTTGGGAAAAGGTGCATCTGCAACAGCTGTTCAAAATCTCGATTTAATGCTTTCAGGAATCTAAAACTCTAAACGCAATCTTTTATTCCACAACATGATAAGCTCCTTTTGTTGCACGCCAATGTGCAACCGAAAAGCACAATATTACTAACGCCATGCTTTGGTGAATAAGACCCAAGCTTATAGGAACTTCATGCAACAATGTGAAAATTCCTAAGACCGCTTGCAGAATAATCATAATACATATCAAAAATGCACGACGGGAATGGGTTGAGTGTGGAACATTCTTTTGTAAATACAAAGCATGAACAATTGCCACAACAAATAAAAAATAAGCAAAAAAACGATGGATAAACTGAACAGTTAAAGGATTCTCGAATAAATTACGCCAAACAGGATAATGCTGTAACAGTCCATCAGGAATAATTTGACCATCCATGAGTGGCCATGTACTGTAAACTTTTCCAGCATGGATTCCTGCAACCAAAGCCCCTAAATAAATCTCAGCCAAAATAAGAAAAACAAGCCAACCAGCAAAATGTTGAATCCTCTGATGCGCTGGTTTTTCTGAATATTCCGCCAATCCTCGAGACAAATACATCACAAAAATAATAACAAAACACGCCGTTATAAGGTGAAATGCTAGGCGATATTGGCTCACACTTGTCAGATTACTTTGCCCAATACCCGATGCCACCATCCACCAACCAATCACACCTTGAAGCCCTATAAGAACCGGCACAACAATAAGAGGCAACAAAATATTTTTTTCAATCCGTCTTGTTGCCCAAAACCACACGAGTCCCAATAAAGCGACAAGACCAACAAGACGCCCCAAAACGCGATGTACCCATTCCCACCAGAAAATGACTTTAAACGCGCTTAAGGTCATATCATAATTAAGCAGCTTATACTGTGCTATCTGTTGATATTTTAAAAACTCTTCTTGCCATTGTTCCTCACCAATCGGCGGAATCACACCATGAATTGGCTTCCATTCCGTTATCGATAACCCTGACCCTGTCAAACGAGTTGCGCCCCCTACTAAAACAATAGCCAAACAAAGCAGTAAAATAGAATACAACCACATGCGGATTTGCTTTCGATTTTTTTTCTGCAATGTTGTCAAAACGCTACCGCCATGAACGCTATTATTGAATCTTTGTACTGTCATCTCTGATTGCCCCACGTCTCTCTCCAACCACAACGCATATAAAAATTTAAAATGGTGAATCTTAACTATTTTTAATATGTACTACAACTTCAACACAAAACAAGAGCACAACTATAATATACTCATCGCACATTCAGCAATATTTACGGTGCAACCACATGGTAAAATGTTTTGGGAAACCTGCCCACCATTTGCATAATCCAGTCTTGTTGGTTAAGAGCAACACTAGAAACGTAATAGTCTGTAAGCTTTGCAAACTGCTCAGAACCATATTTTGGTTCATCCGCCATCTCTAAAATAATAAAATCATAATCCTTTTTAAATTCTTGTAAAAAATGCGGGATATCTTTTGAAAAACCTTCTGCAGAAACAGCACTTGTTAACCCTTGAGGTAGAATATCAACGCCCGTATCATAATCACGATAAATGACATCTTGCAACTGCGCATTCCCCGTTAAAATATCGCTTAAACCCCGATGTGGACCTATAACCTTCTCTATTTTTTGACCAGAAATATCCACCAAGAGAACTGTCTTGCGTTCTTTTATCAAATGCAGAGAAAGCTTCGCTGCCGTTCGCGCTGCTTCCGGCCCAATGATTGAAATCACCATTGAAGTGCGATATTTTAAAAAATCGAATAATGCCTCTATTGTCGTTAAAGTCTCAAGACCTTGTATTCCTTTAAAAGCTAAAGAATTTTGATCATTTTTAAAATCAGGATCTTCCCGCCGACTTTTTTTTGTTTCAAAATACCGCTGAAAAAACCAAAACCCTCCCAAAAGAGTGATGACACTTGTAAGGAAACTGATCATCATATTTTTTCCGTAAAGAGCCATAAAAGGAATTGGTGTTAACGTTGTTGGCACAATCACTTGAATCTTTGCACTTTGAAAAAGAGAAGAGTTCTGATCGATCTCTTTATCCACAACTGCCCTTATTTTATTTTCAAGCTCACGAAACATTTGGGTCAAAGACTGAGATTGATCTTTTACAAAAAAGCGCATCTTTTCTTTGAGCTGTTTTTCAAACTCTATCGCAACCATTTCATCTGAATGCACTTGATGAACAATCTGCAAAACTTTATTTTCTATTTGATGAGAAATTGTATCTAACTCAGCAGTCATCGCCTTAATTTGAGGATGTGCCCACCCTAATTGTGCAGCCATATGCGCCCGTTGCGCCTCCAAGAGATCACGCTTTACTTCTAATGAAGCAACCATTGCATTGTTGGCAATAAACGATAAAGACAACAAAGACTGTCCCTTTTCACGCATCATGCTTATAGTGGAATTTAAACTGGTTAAATGAATACGTTTGAGAGTCGCTTCTGTTAATTGCCTAGAAAGGTCATTAAGCTCTGTCTTTTTTGTATGATTGAAAATAAGAGAATCAAAAGATGAACGAAATCCTTGTACGATATTGAGTATCCTCACCTTATCATATTTTTGATCCGTTTTCTGTTCTGTTAATAATCGTTTTTGTTTCTGTTTTATAATTTCTTTTGAAAGCGCGGCAAACCAAGTCTCCAACCCATCTTGAGCAACTTGCATCGTTTTTGCTTCAAAAGTAAGATCAATGAAATGACCATTGCGAGATAAACGAAGACTCTCACGGAAATCTTTTTTCTGAGAATCTTCCAAAGAAAAAAGGAACGAGCTTGAATCATGTGAAATGAGAGGCTGCGACAATAGAGAGGTAATAATATTATTTTGGGCATCAATTGATAAAGGTTTTCCTACAGAATCAGATAACGAAAATGTTAAACTTGCTCGATAAAACCGTGGCTGCACAAAGTAATATAACCAAATGAAAAATGCACATAGAGCCGCTAACAGCAAAACAACCACAATGTTTTGCATGATGGTAACAAACAGTTTTCTATTGCACTTAAGCATCATCTTTATTTCAACCAAAAATACTTCGTACTTTTTATTTAAGAGAAAGTAGTAACTATCCTCTTAACTTAAAATCATATTATTTTGATGGAATAAAAATGTAATATATAAGAAACAATATTCCAAAGTCGCTCATAAAAACTTCAGTTCATCGTTTTTTTGATCCGATCTAGTCTTTTTTTTGCTTCCGTTGTAAGTACTGCCTTAATAGTAACAGAACCATTATTATGTCCTTCCTGCACGACTTCACCAGAGTTTTCATAAAACCAATCAAGAAGTGACATTTCATGAGGTTTCAAAAGATATTCAACAGTGTGTATTTCTCCCAAAATGCGCTGTTCAATAGCGACTAATAATTGATCCAGCCCATCATTCATGAGCGCTGAGACCATAACTGCAGGATTATGTCTCATTTTTGCGCTTGTTTTTAAAACACTTAATGCCTTTTCATCCAAGAGATCAATCTTATTCCAAACCTCTATGATATGTTCTGTATCAGCAGTATCAATACCAAGACTTGAAAGAACCTCTAAAACATCTTGAGCATGCGCATGATGATCAGGATCGGACATATCTCTCACATGCAAAATGAGATCAGCTTCAACAACTTCTTCAAGGGTGGCTCTAAAAGCAGCAATTAAATGCGTTGGTAAATGAGAGATAAAACCAACAGTATCAGATAAAAGAATCTTTTTCCCATGAGGGAAAGTAACTTTGCGCAAAGTTGGATCAAGTGTTGCAAACAACATATCCTTTGCTAAGACATCTGCTCCACTTAAACGATTAAAAAGAGTTGATTTTCCTGTATTCGTATACCCAACTAAAGCCACGACAGGATAAGATGCTTTTTTTCTTTTCGATCGATGAAGAGCGCGTGTTTTAATAACCTTTTCCAATTCACGACGGATGCGAATAATTTTCTCTTGCAAAAGACGCCGGTCAGCTTCAATCTGAGTTTCACCAGGTCCCCCTAAAAAACCACGCCCCCCACGTTGCCTTTCCAAGTGTGTCCAACTCCGCACAAGTCTGCTCTTTTGATAAGACAAATGCGCCAATTCAACTTGTAGCCTTCCCTCTTTTGTTCGCGCGCGATCACCAAAAATTTCAAGAATGAGAGCGGTCCTATCAATCACTTTACAATTCCATAACTTTTCTAAATTGCGCTGCTGCACAGGCGTTAAAAAGTCATCTACAATTGTAAGATCAATACAATATTCACTGATATAATGGGCAATTTCATCGACTTTCCCCTTCCCAAATAGAGTGGCAGGACGGGGAGTGAAAATATGAACCGCTTCAGAATGAACAACCTTCAACCTTATAGCACCCGCCAACCCCGAGACTTCTTTAATTCGAGAAGGTATGGAACATCCACTGGAAGCACTTCCACTTTTTTTCTCTGGAAAAATAGGCACTAAAATAACCGTACGTACCTGTTTTTCAAACTGTGAAGAAAATCCCTCAACGCTCTCATTGTTATTAATCATGAAAATTTAAGCACTTCATAAAACGGAATAAAAGGCCCCCAATGAAGGTGATTTGTTTATTCAGAGCCTTCACCGTCAAACATCTGTACAGGTTGTCCAGGCATAATTGTAGAAATAGCGTGCTTATAAACCAATTGTGCATGTCCATCACGACGTAAAAGAACACAAAAATTATCAAATGAAGTTACAATACCGGTTAATTTAACGCCATTTACAAGAAAAATCGTAAGAGAAATTTTTTGCTTTCGCACCGTATTTAAAAATACATCTTGCAGGTGTTGTGATCTTTCTGCCATTATTCTTACACCTTCATCTCGAATTGTTATAAAATATTCGTGCACGCATATCGACTGAAAAATATCTAATTGTCAACGTAGAAGCTTCAAAAATCAGCAAAAGAAAGCTCAATTCTAAGAGAAAATGACTCCTTAAAACAACAAGTATAATAATCTGTTATCAAATACAAAAATTTCCCCCACCTTTATTTTCTATAAATGACTGTGAGAAATAAGCTTTCACATTGCATCCTTAACACGACACATAACATATATCTTTACTCAAGTATACTAGAATGGGGTATTGCCTCCTTATTGTTTAAAATCAAACCGACATAGCAGCACACTTCATGAATTAATGATCAATAAAATGAAACCTGATACGCAAACACCAATAAATATATGTTACATTGCTCCTTTCTTTAAAGAACTGCACATTACCACATGACATTGCCTTCACCCAAAGACAATCAGACGCAAAATCTATCTGTAAACAAAAGTTGTAAACAGCATTTTATTTTTCTACTATAAAATAACACATTGTTTTTTCTTTATTTTATGACGTTTTAAACAGATGGAAAAAACTGCGTTAACTTTATCTTGATAAGTTTTTAAATTTTTTTCTTAAACGTATTCCTTTCTAAATAATTAACCGCTACTATATCAAGATACCTGGAGGAGGACGTATCCCTTTTCTATTTGTAAGAGTACGAGGCGAGTATGGCACGCAGAACAAAGTTAAAAACATTTGAAGTTGAATTTGAAGAGGCTCTCTCAAAAGCGATGAGTTTTGATTCTGATGATGCGGCAATTGAAGTAATATCTCCTCACCATTCCGAAAATGTCATTAGTGTAGATGATTTAATCCAAAAAATTGCTATGGCAGAAGAAGAAGTTCTTTCTGAAAATGAGACTGCAACTCTTGTCTCTGATATTCATGATGATGCTGTCATTGATCAAACCGTTGTTGAGCAGCTTTTTTCCCAAAAGCCAACGGCTGAACTTTCAGGTGGAACGGTTCATAATACATTACTATCTGCAAAGCCTCACCCTGCTAATGATGATACAACCGTTTCTTCCAGTTTTGAATTACCAAAGCAAAGCTCTCTTGCCCGAGTTTATTGGAGCACAACAGCTCTTAGTGCCCTATGGGCAACAAGCGGTGCTTTTATTGCTCATAAACTTGCGCCTGCAAGCTTTAACTCCTTCTCCAATATCGCCTCTTTTTTTACATCTCCAACAGGATTGGCTGTCGCCGCAGGAACAGCAATTCCGATCCTTATGTCTTGGGGTTTTGCGCAATTAACAAAGCGTTCAGTTGAATTGCGCAATATTGCTCTTCTTATGACAAATGCTGCACAGCGCTTTAATGACCCACAGCATCTATCTGAAAAGCAGGCAATCACGATAGGGCAAACCATTCGTGAAGAAATCGCCGCAATGAATGAGGGAATTGAGCGAACGCTTGGACGTGCTGTTGAACTTGAAGCAATCATACAAGGTGAAGTTCATAATCTGGAACAAGCCTATGCAGAGAATGAATCGCGTATTCATACGTTAATAAAAGAATTAAGCAATGAGCGTATATCGATTTTAAATCATGCAGACCGCGTACAATCAACAATTAAAGGAACACAAGAACAACTCAATGATGAGTTTGGTTTGGTAACATCAAAAATTGTAACCAATGTTGAAAGACTGGCACAAACGCTTTTTCAAACTTTGCAAGAACAGGGCAAAGACCTTGTCGCAAAACTTTCCTATGCAGGAGATGGTGTCACCCATCAGCTCGTTGAAAAGTTCTCTGAAACCTCGTCACAAATTCAGAAAAAAAATACAGAGTTTTTTCATGAACTCGGAAAACAATTTGATAGCTTCTCAGAGCGTTTTGATATTAATGAAAAACAACTAGAGAAAACCTTTAATGAAACAGCTGCTAAAGCCGAAATGCATATTGCGAAAATGGCAGAGCACATACAAACTGCAACAGATCAGACTTTATCCAGTGTCGATAAAAAGTTTAAAACACTAGATGAATCCCTTATTGATCGTAATAACCAGTCTCTACAAAGCTTTGACGAGAAGATTGCCCAACTCGACGAGCAGGCATATAAACTCTCTTCTAAATTTGATAACATTACGTCAAAAGCAATCGAAGCCTTTGGAAATCGTTTAGCGACGGTTGATCTTTCTCTTAAAGAACACAGTGATTCCATCATTGAATCCTTCATTGCGCGCAGTCAAACTTTAGAAGACAATGCAGAAAAGCTTAGTGGATTTTTGAAAGATCATGTCTTGCAGATTAATGCAGATATCCAAGAAAGAACATCTGATATTACCAATGTCTTCACAAATGGACATGACAATATTCTTTCTGCAATCGATAAAAGCAAAGAAATGCTAAGAGAAGAAGTTCAGCATGTTGATAAAGCTATCATTGATATCATACAAGAGCGTTCTCAAGATTTCAAAGTGCAACTTTCTGATCAAAGAGCTCTTATGGCCGAGATGCTTGATTCAGAAAAGGATAAGATCGCTGAAACATTAAAAGATAAAATTGATATTTTATCCCAAAACACTTCAAATATTGAAAGAATTTTGATTGATAATGTTCAAGCTGTTGATCGAAGTACTGAAAATCATGTTGCCAATATCGTTCAATCCACAGAAAAATTGCAGGAAGTGATTGTACAAAGCTGTAATACAACAAAAGATGCATTAGATGCACAAGCTAGAAATATTGATTTACGCGCTGATGCTCTGCGTGATTCTTTAGCAATTAATAGTTTCTCTCTTAATGAAGTTCTGGCAGATCAGGCACGCACGCTCGAACAACGTATGGAGACAATCCATAATCTCATCACCAAAAGTGATGTACATGTTAATGACGCTTTAAAACAACAAATTAACTTAGTTGAAAATGCGATTGCTACCAATAACAAGAATATTAATGAGACTGTTCAAGGACATATTAGAAATCTCGAAAATCACGCTGAAGCTCTAAAAAGCACTCTTGCTCAATCAAAAGGTACATTCTTCGAAACCCTTGAAACACGTATAGAATCATTTGATGAAAAATTAGAAGATCGTGCACATCAAATTTTTGAACGTGCAGCCACTTTAGAAAATACCTTTTCAGAAAGGTTTGGTCTGGTATGCAAAACGATAGAAATGCAAACATCTGCTTTTGAGAAACGCTCTGATGTATTACAGACATCGATCATCTCCAATAGTGAGCAAAATCAAGCTATTCAACAAGCATTAGAAGCCAGTGTTAATAATATACGAATTACACTAGAGGATTCCGTTAACACAGTTACCGGAAACTTGCACGATAAGGCTATAGAAGTCTCTGGTATTCTCTCCTCAACTGGTGAACACATTCTTTCTTCTGTTGCCAATGTTGCAACAAAAGCAGAAACAATTCTCTCAG
Organism: Bartonella silvatica; assembly: GCF_040545155.1. NCBI lineage: Bacteria > Pseudomonadati > Pseudomonadota > Alphaproteobacteria > Hyphomicrobiales > Bartonellaceae > Bartonella > Bartonella silvatica. The sequence continues at coordinate 103,408 of NZ_JBEPLI010000004.1, read as the reverse complement.
AATCTGGAGACCGCATTGTCTCAAACGTAAAACAAACCGTTTATGATACCAGCGAAAAAGTTCTTTCTGTTCTGTCTGAACAAACAGCGCATACTGTCAAAGCCTTCACAGCAGCCAGTCACAATGCACAAGCATTGTTTAATGAAACAATTCATACGTCAACAACAGCAATTGAAGACGTGCTTAACGAACGCTGTAATGTTCTTCATCATTCCATGCAGAATCTAAAAAACAATTTAGGATACCAACTTTCTGATGTCAGTAGCCGTTTAGAAGAAGCAGAGAATCAAACAGCAACTGAAATTTCAAAGCATGTTGGCAAAATCACCGAGTTGACAAATTATTTAAACCAAGCTGCTCAAAATACAACAGAATCAATTGGGCATTTAACGCAGCACATTGGTGAACAACTCTCTCTCTCAACACAAGATGCTGAGCAAAGAATTTATGCACATAATGAAACTTTAGTGAACAGCTTAGCACAAACCAACTCGGAAACGATTCAAACCGTTAATGCTATGAAAGAGGAGCTTGTCAATAATGTCTCATCCATCGTTGCTCAGTTGAATCAGTCCATTCATAATTTCCATGAAAATAGTAATATTTTGTTATCAGCCGTTCAAAATATTGATGGTCAATTGAGTGAGACTGCTAATAACTTTTTCCAGAATACAAACCAGGTAGCAGAGCATTTATCAGCTTCAAATCAAGCACTCAACAGCAATGTTGAGGTTCTGCAAGGTCTCTCAAAAAATACATTTGAACAAATTCGTGATATAACCAATAGTTTTGGCGAACATGCCAAAACCCTTTCGGGGGCGATTCATGTTCTTGAACAATCTGAAAGTTCACTCAGTACAACACTTGAAGAGAAGCATAACACGCTTTCTGTATTAAGCAGTGCTCTTGTTTCAAAATCTAATGAAATTAACAAACTCATTGAACATTATGAGGATGTTCTTAGATCAGCACTTGAACGCACCGATAAAAATACGCGTCATTCCACGCATTCACTCCAACAATCGCTTAATCAGCTTATTAATGAAGCCTCAACTCGCTTTTCAGGAGCTGCAGAGAATATACGCCGCTCAGCAGATGAAGTGCGTTCAGAACTTTCAAAAATTAACAATGATATTAGTGTAAATGTTCAAAAGCTTCCAGAAAAGACAAAAGAAACAACGCAGACTATTCGTACTGCTCTCAATGAGCAAATTGTTGCATTAAAAGATTTGGTCAGTGTTATAGAAAAAAGTCACCAAAAAAATGCAAATAATCAGCCAATATCAGCAGTGTCTCAACCATCAACGCCTAAAAGAAATGATAATACGTCTTCTGAAACCATTAAAAAGATCGTGCCACCCAAACCTGATGTACAACAAGATCAAAGTACAAAGCGGCAAAATAAATGGGTCTCCAATCTCTTAGAGAGAGCTTCGCGTGAAGAAACATGGTATGATGATGCAACATTTGCGCCGGTGCAAACAAAAACACGTCCTGCAAGTGAATCTCTGAGTTCTTTAGCGGCAGGTATAGTGCAAGCCATTAATCATAATGCTATTGTTGAATTATGGGATCATTATCGTCGTGGACAAAAAAATATTGAGATAGAACGCCTTTATACTTTAAATGGAAAAAAGATATTTGAAGTCATTAAGAAAAAATATCTCAGTGATGCTCATTTTAAACGCTCCGTGAATCAATATATTATGGACTTTGAAAAACTATTACGTGATATATCTCGCAATTCTGGTTCTTCGAACTCAGTTCGCAAATATCTGATATCGGATACTGGAAAAGTCTACACTATGCTTGCTCATGCAAGTGGTCGTCTTCAATAAACAACACTCGAAGTGAAAAAGCTTTTTTCACTTCTTTCCTCTCATCATCATGGGATGCCCTATTTGCAGATATAGCACTGCTTTTTTAAGTTAAATGAACAATAGAGGGAAATTCCCTTTCCGGCTGCTATGAGCCTCTATTATTTAAAATAATATATCGATTTTACATGTATTAAAAAAATAAGAAACGCATCAATAAAATTTTTAAATAAACTTCTAAAGTGACATTATAAATAAAAACTTACTTTTGAGTGAGAAAGAAGAAAATTATTATTTTAATTTTTAGTGAGTAACTGTTTTAAAGATATAAAATGTTGTCTATAATATCACAAAATGAGAAAAAGAAAGAATATAAATAGGCAATAGCCCACTTCATACAACGGGGTAGCATCTTGACATCTTAGTAAAATTAAGCATCTCATGAAAAAAATTGCTGTTATTTTAAAATCTTACTTTGGATTATTTGGCTTTCAGATCATCTCTTAAACCACATATCCGCGTCCTCTTCACTTTATGCCTCAAAGTATCTTCCGCCAAATCACAACGAATATCCCTATTATCTTGCTATCCAAAGAAATGAAAATGAACCTGATGATGCTCCCAATGAGAAAACACACACGAAAAATCGCTTTCTGATGAGCTTCATTTTTAACCACACAGGCGACCTTATCAGACTCCGTGTCGTCATGCTGATCTAGTTTTCTGCCAAGATCAAATACCTTCACTAAAACCACCATAAACAGCTAAAATCTCGCTAACACTCCAGAACATCATTCTCTTTAAAAGGCGTGATTAATTGCCAAACTGCATGATGCAAAAGAGGATAATCAATAAATACTACGTCCTTCTCATCTGAACCTTCCTTCACTGCTATATTCTTCTTACACAAGAAAAAGGATCGTCGCCTATAAACCATACTCATTATACAAAACATCGATAAAGTATGCATTTAATAATCAAACTCAATGAATAACATTGTTCTTTCCTTTCTTGTCTGCATTGCAAAAAGAGTAACGGCTTGGTAATGTAATGGCTTAATAATATTTTACTTATTTTTTAAAATCGGCTAGCCTTTGCACACTGTATATTAAGGGGAAAGGATTAATTGTGCTTGTATAAGACTCTAAAGCACAAATACAAAGAAACATAAGATGAATTTAATGATCCAGAAAATTTTTCTCATATCCATACATTCTTATATTCAGAGAAATGAGGATCTATGAGGAGATAAAGTCTTATCATAGATAAAATATCTCATATAAACATACATTAACTTGGATATCGTACAAATGTCTACAGAACAAAAAGCTGAACTTGATAGCGCTGCACTTTTTTATCATGAACGTCCCAAACCTGGAAAACTAGAAATACAAGCGACAAAACCCCTTGACAATCAGCGTGATTTAGCTCTTGCTTACTCTCCAGGTGTTGCAGCCCCCTGTCTTGCAATCCACGAAAATCCCAATCTTGCTGCTCAATATACTGCCCGTTCTAATTTAGTTGCCGTCATATCAAATGGGACAGCCGTTCTTGGATTGGGCAATATTGGTCCCCTTGCCTCAAAGCCAGTTATGGAAGGAAAAGCGGTTTTATTTAAAAAATTTGCCAATATTGATGTTTTTGATATTGAAATTGATGCGTGCAATACAGAAAAAATGATAGAGACTATATCGGCCTTAGAACCGACATTTGGTGGTATTAATCTTGAAGATATAAAAGCGCCTGAATGTTTTGAAGTCGAAGAAAAACTTCGCACTAAAATGAATATTCCCGTTTTTCATGATGATCAGCATGGAACTGCTATTATTGTTTCTGCAGCTGTATTAAATGCCTTAAATCTTTCAGGAAAAAAAATCGAAAATGCAAAAATAGTGACTTCAGGTGCAGGTGCTGCCGCTTTAGCTTGTATTCACCTTTTAGTTCGTCTTGGAGCAAAAATTGAAAATATTTGGTTAAGCGATTTAGAAGGTGTTGTTTATAAAGGTCGCAAAAAACTAATGGACCGTTGGAAAGACCGTTATGCACAAAAGACGAATGCACGAATTTTAGACGATATTATCGAAAATGCAGATATCTTTCTAGGTGTTTCAGCAGGAGGGGTTTTAAAGCCTGAATATCTAAAAAAAATGGCTCCTAATCCATTAATCTTAGCACTTGCTAATCCCATACCAGAAATTATGCCAGAAGAGGCACGCTCTGTACGACCAGATGCAATGATCTGCACTGGACGCTCTGATTATCCCAATCAAGTGAATAATGTTCTTTGTTTTCCCTACATCTTCCGTGGTGCACTCGATGTTGGTGCGACCGCAATTAATGAAGAAATGAAAATGGCCGCAGTTCATGCGATTGCAGCCCTTGCTCGTGAAGAAACGTCTGATATTGCTGCACGTGCATACTCAAAAAAGCCCCCCAGTTTTGGTCCAGAATACCTCATTCCCTCGCCCTTCGATCCACGCTTAATACTCCGTATCGCCCCTGCTGTTGCAAAAGCAGCAATGGAAACAGGTGTTGCAATTCGACCGATTGAGAACATGGAATCCTACCATGATATCCTTAATCGATTTGTATTTCGTTCCGGATTAATCATGAAGCCTGTTTTTGCTGCTGCAAAAGGAGCACAACGTAAACGCGTCATTTATGCCAATGGTGAAGATGAACGTGTGCTTAGAGCCGCACAGATTGTCCTTGAAGAACAAACGGCAACGCCTCTTCTTATTGGCCGCCCCCATGTTATAGAAGCAAGGTTAAAACGCTTTGGTCTAAAAATTCGCCCCAGTATAGACTTTGAACTCATAAATCCAGAAAATGATCCGCGTTTTCATGAGTATGTTAATTTATTTCTGCATTATGCAGGACGACATGGCGTTTCACCTGATGTTGCAAAAACAATTGTCAGAACATCAACAACAGCAATTGCAACCCTCGCCGTAATGCGGAAAGAAGCTGATGCGATGATTTGCGGCTTAGAGGGGCGTTTTGAGCGTCATCTTGAGTTAATTGAACAAGTGATTGGACTTGATCAAAATGTTCACCATTTTTCTGCTGTCAGTTTGCTGATTTCTTCACAGCGCACTCTTTTTTTTACAGATACTTATGTCAATGAAGATCCAACTGCAGAAGAAATAGCAGAAATGACAATGTTAGCAGCAAAAGAAATTGAAGCCTTTGGTATAACGCCAAAAGCAGCATTATTATCACACTCAAATTTTGGTTCAAAGAATACAGAAAGTGCACGTAAAATGCGCCATGCAACCAAAATTCTTGCTGAGTTATATCCAGATTTAGAAGCTGATGGAGAAATGCATGGAGATGCCGCGCTTTCTAAAGTTTTTCGTGACCGCGTTTTTCCTGCTTCACGCCTTAAAGGCGAAGCTAATTTGCTTGTTTTCCCAACACTTGATGCAGCCAACATAGCACTCAATCTCGTGAAAGATTTAACCAACGCGCTTCATGTCGGCCCTATTTTGATAGGGGCCTCACGTCCTGCACATATTCTAACACCTTCTGTCACATCACGAGGCGTTGTGAATATGACAGCTCTTGCAGTTCTTGCTGCAAATAGAAAAAGCTCTAAAATAAGTTAAATAAAGATAAGTAAATTCATAATAAAATTTTATTTTTTTAAAACTCTTTAAGTATAGCACTTCATATATTGTAAACGCATTTGCTTTATAGAAAAGATAAATCTAAGACGGATTAAGTCTTTTTTTTAAAGAAAAAAAAGGCTACAAGCAGTATATTAAGTATATTTTGACTTTATGAACTCTATATAATAAGGAATTATACATTGCCCTCTACGTTTGATAAAGTTGCTGATATCATCGCAGAAATCAGTGAAATTGATCGCAGCACCATTACACCAGAAAGCCATACAATTGACGACTTAGGAATCGATAGTCTTGATTTCCTTGATATTGTTTTTGCCATTGATAAAGCTTTTGGTATTAAAGTTCCATTAGAAAAATGGACGCAAGAAGTTAACGAAGGTGCGGTTGCAACGGAAGAATATTTTGTTCTAAAAAACCTTTGTGCAAAAATTGATGAACTCGTTGCCTTAAAACAGGCGGAGTAACTTTTTATCATGCATAATCAAGCTGTACTCATCACTGGTATAGGCCTTGTAAGCTCTCTTGGGGAAGGTGTTGATCATCATTGGGATCTCTTGAAGACACCAACCACCAGACCAAACCTTGATTGTACGACATTTTCACCCTACACTGTCCATAAATTGCCAGAAGTTGACTGGAGTGTACAAATTCCTAAAAAAAGTGATCAACGGCAAATGGGAACATGGCAACGTCTTGGGACCTATGCTGCTGGCCTTGCCCTTGATGATGCTGGCATAAAAAACAATGAACAGTTAACATCAACAATGGATATGATTGTGGCAGCCAGTGGAGGAGAGCGTGATGTTGTCGTTGACACACAAATTCTCTCACAGGCACGGAAAACAGCTGATCATGCTTCCATGTTAAATTCTGTTCTCTCAACAGATCTCCGTCCAACATTATTTTTGGCACAACTCTCAAATCTTTTGGCTGGAAATATTTCAATTGTACACAAAGTAACAGGATCTTCTCGTACATTTATGGGTGAAGAAGGAAGTGGCCTTTCTGCAGTTCAAATTGCTGCAGCACGTATTCGATCTGGACAGAGTACACATGTCCTAGTGGGAAGTTCCTATAATGCACAAACTTATGATATGTTGTTATCCCATGAACTTGGAGGGCTCCTAAATCGAAGTGGGTGGACGCCGGTATGGGATCGTAAAAGTAATATTGGTGGTGGTGTTATAACCGGTTCTGGTGGTATTTTTCTGGTCCTTGAAAGTGCGGAACACGCCAAAAAACGGCATGCACGTGCTTATGCTAAAATAAATCAAATCATGACGGATCAAACGGATAGAACAAAAGTCCCTCTTGAAAAAACAATTCTATCAATGTTGAAAGCAATGCAGGCTGAATCAGCTTTTGCCATTTCTGCGGCTTCAGGATATCATGAAGTCACAAAAGCAGAGAAAAGTGCTCTTGAAGCCGTTGATGTTTTTTACCGCGGTATGACAACATTATTTGGCTATATGCGGGAAGCACAATTTCCCTTAGCACTTGCACTTGCTGCACTTGCTATTCAAAGAAAACAAAGTTTCCCAGCGTTAAGTGCTCATGAAAAACCTTTTTCTAAAGAAGTGTGTGAAGCGTTTGTTACGACCATTGGCATAAAAAGAGCCGAGGGTATAGTCCACCTTACTGCGGCTTGAGGAGAGTTTTTATAGTGAACTATAATGATCATTTTGGGCGTCCACTTGTCGCAATTACTGGAGCAGGCATTGTAACATCACTGGGACAAGGGAAACAGGAAAATTGGCAAAAATTAACCAGCGGTGTGAGTGGCATCCATAGAATAACACGTTTTCCTGTTGAGGGATTAGCAACATGTATCGCTGGAACAGTTGACTTTCTTGAAGAAAGTACACTTGGTGCCTCAGCTCTTTCGGAAAAACTTGCTGATCTTGCAACAGAAGAAGCTTTAGAGCAAGCAGCACTCGATAAAATGAACTTTAATGGACCATTATTTTTAGCAGCTCCTCCTGTTGAGCTTGAATGGGCAGCACGCTTTACTCTTGATCAACAAGAAAAATGCGTTGGTGAATCCTCTTATGCCCATCTTCTTGAGGTCTGTAGTCATCATCTTCACGAGTCACTCTTTGAAACCACACAATTTGGTGCCATTGCAGAAAAACTTCAAAAAAAATTTGGAACCAAGGGACTTCCTGTTACCCTTTCAACGGCTTGTGCATCTGGTGCAACAGCGATTCAATTGGGGGTTGAAGCAATTCGACGGGGTGAGACGAATCGTGCCCTTACAATTGCAACCGATGGCTCAGTTTCAGCAGAATCCCTTATCCGCTTTTCACTGTTATCCGCTCTTTCAACGCAAAATGAACCAGCAGAAAAAGCAGCCAAACCCTTTAGTCGTGATCGAGATGGTTTTGTTATGGCCGAAGGATCAGGCGCTCTTGTTCTTGAATCTCTTAAAAGCGCATTAGACCGCAATGCACCTATTTTAGGCATTTTAGCTGGCTGTGGAGAAACAGCAGATGATTTTCACCGTACGCGTTCAAAACCGGATGCATCACCAGCAATTGGAGCTGTTCGCAAAGCCTTAAATGATGCCAAAATAACCATCAATGAAATTGACTATATTAATGCACATGGAACCTCAACACCTGAAAATGAGAAAATGGAATATCTGGCATTATCGACAGTCTTTGGCGATATTTTAGAACATATTCCGGTTTCTTCTAATAAATCAATGATTGGTCATACATTAACCGCTGCTGGCGCTATAGAAGCTGTTTTCTCACTTTTAACAATTCAATCAGGAAACATTCCTCCTACAGTCAATTATGATACCCCTGATCCTGCTATTCCTTTAGACGTTGTTCCGAACAATAGCCGTAGAGCCTGTGTCAACGCGGTGTTGTCAAACTCATTTGGATTTGGAGGACAAAATACGAGTCTTGTTATTACAGCCTATAAAAAATAATTCTTTCAACACGGATCAAACTTGGTCATACTAAACCAAATAGCTATTAAGGGGGATGTTAATGCGTGCACTGCAACTATTAAACGAACGCCAACTTGAAATCACCAATATTGCCCCTCCTTCTCCCCCACATTCTGATGAAGTAACCGTACGAATAAAAGCTGTTGCTCTTAATCATATTGATGTATGGGGATGGCGTGGTATGGCTTTTGCAAAAAGAAAAATGCCACTCACAATCGGCGCAGAAGCTTCTGGTGAAGTGATACAATTGGGAAAGAATGTTAAAAATTTACAGCTGGGACAAATTGTCTCCCTCTATGGAGCACAAACCTGTGGAGTATGCCAAGCTTGTCGTGAAGGACGTGATAATCTCTGTAGTCATGTCGCAGGTGTTTATGGCTTTCACCTTGACGGCTTTGCCTGTGAATTGGTCAATTTGCCAGCACGTCTCTTGGTTCCAGCCCCTCCAAAATGTAATGAGCTACAAGCAGCTGTTGCTCCAATTACTTTTGGAACTGTCGAACATATGCTTTTCGATAATGCAAAACTGCAAGCAGGAGAAGCAATCCTGATACAAGCAGGTGGCTCTGGTATTGGCTCAGCAGCCATTCAACTTGCAAAACAGAAAGAATGTACAGTTATCACCACTGTAGGTTCAGATGAAAAAATTGCAAAAGCACAAGCTCTTGGTGCGGATCACGTGATTAATTACCGTAAAGAGCGTTTTGAAGGTGTGGTGCGTAAATTAACAAAAAAACAAGGTGTTGATGTTGTTTTTGAGCATGTAGGAAAAGACACATGGAGTGGTTCTTTGTTATCTATGAAACGAGGAGGACGTTTGGTAACCTGTGGCTCTACCTCTGGCGTGACAGCACCACTCAATCTGATGCAGTTATTCCAACAACAACTTAAAATATTTGGTTCATTTGGCTGTCGTATAGAAAATATGCAAAATGCTATGCAGAAAATGGCACAAGGCATTGTACATCCTGTCATTGATACAATGGTTGGATTTGATGAAATTGATACAGCTTTAAAACGCATAGAAAGTCGTGATGTTTTTGGTAAAATTATTCTTAAAATTGATTAAGTTATGATGAAATTCTATATGAAACTTTTTGTGTATCGCATTCAAATGCTCACCAAAAAATTATTTTACTTTTTGTGGGGATATCTCCTTATTGGTTTATTGTCTATTTTAAAATTCTTTCCTGCTCACATTGGATTTTCTTTCTTTTCTTGGTTAGCCAAAACATTTGGCCCTCTTATACACCGCCATCAGATTGCGCTTGCAAATCTCAGAGCGGCCTATCCAGAAAAAACAGAAGAAGAGCTGCAAAGCATTGCCATGGAAATGTGGGAGAATATAGGGCTGTTCCTAGCCGAATATATTTTCCTCGATAAAATTTTTGATTTTGACCCGCATGCTGATCAGCCAGGTCTTATTGAGGTTAAAGGTGCTGAAATATTTCAGCGATTAAAAAATGAAAAAAAACCACATATTTTTTTTACAGCCCATACGGGGAACTTTGAACTTCTGCCGATATGTGCCGAAAGTTTTGATCTTAATGTTACCGTTCTCTTTAGACCACCCAATAATCCCTATATTGCAAAACGCGTTCTGAAAACTCGAAAAACCTCCATGGGACATCTCATCCCCTCTAAAGCTGGTGCAGCTTGGGCCTTAGCCGCTAAATTAGCAGAAGGTAAAAATGTTGGCATTCTGGTTGATCAAAAGTTTCGCCGTGGTATTTTAGGAACATTTTTTAATAGGCCACTTAAAACGAATCCCTTAATTATAAAACTTGCACGACAATATGATTGTGATATTTATCCAGCACGTTGTATCCGTTTGGCTGGAGGACGCCATCGTTTAGAATTATATGAACGTGTAGAACTCCCACGTGATGAAAAAAATCAGATCGATATAGCTGCCTCCACGCAAAAATTGAATGATATTGTTGAAAGTTGGGTGCGTGAATATCCTGGACAATGGACATGGTTACACAGACGTTGGGACAGTTAATATATCCACAAACATTGATAAAAAGAGGCATAAATGATCGCATCAAAAGATATCAATGATCTTATCGCAATCATTGTAGCATTACGAAATCCTGATAACGGATGTGTTTGGAATACAAAACAAACATTTGAGTCTCTTACGCCTTATATGCTCGAAGAAGTTTACGAAGTCATTGATGCCATTGAACGAGGGAACCGAGTAGATCTGTGTGAGGAACTCGGGGATCTTCTTTTACAAATCGTCTATCATGCCACAATAGCACAAGAAGAAGGGAGTTTTACTTTTGAAGATGTTGTTTACGCAATCACTGCAAAAATGATTCGTCGCCATCCCCATGTTTTTGGGAATGAAGAGCAAAAAAAACGTGACTTTTCTGAAAAGGAATGGGGGCGTATAAAACAAGCGGAACAGACTGAACAAAAAAAACAGTGCGATGAAAAACTCTCAGACAATGCCACAAAAAGCATTCTTGCCACAATAAAAACAACCCAGCCTGCAGATCAAGAAGCACGCGCATTACAAAAAGCAGCAGCTCAAGTGGGCTTTGACTGGCATGAAAATCACAAAATTCTTGCAAAAGTCGAAGAAGAACTCCATGAACTCAAAGAAGCAATAAAAAATCATAAACAATTAGACATAGAAGAAGAATTCGGTGATCTTTATTTTGTTTTACTTAATCTTGCACATCACTTAAATATTGATGCCCAAAAAGCATTAAAAAAAACAAATACTAAGTTTCGTAATCGCTTTTCCTATATTGAAGAAAGCCTTACCCATCAGTCCAAAACACTCACCGAGACATCATTGACTGAGATGGAAAATCTTTGGAATGACGCGAAAGAGAAAAAGTCAGACTTTAGCACACTAAAAAATGAATAATCGTTTGAACCACTCAATAAGATCTCATGAAGATCTCTCACTTTTATCTGTTTCATTTGGCTGATTTTGCAAGGCAGGACGAAGCTCTACAGATTCACCACACCCACATGCTGACACCTGATTAGGGTTTTTAAAGACAAAACCAGAACGAAGTGTTGTCACTTCGTAATCAACCTGTGTCCCTAATAAAAATAACACTGCCTCAGGAGCGATATAAACACGAGCACCGTCCACTTCAACAATATCTGCCTTTACCTCTTCTTCCTTTACAAGAGTAATGGCATATTCCATCCCTGCACAGCCACCTTTCTTAATACCAATAAGAAGGCCACGCGCCCCTTTTGAATCCATAATCGCCTTAACACGATTTACTGCTGCTTCTGTCAAACTTATTACCGAAAAACGGCTCATCATGCGCTCTTTTCTTAATTCAACAATATTATTAAAATATTTCACCTATGATATTTTTATTATTTGGGATATCAAAAACAAAATAACAAGATACAAACAAAAACACTCTTCTTATTCACATTGAAATAAACAGCTTACATTTAATAATTTTTATTTGTAACTGTACAATTTATGATTTCTATTTTTTCCTTTTATGACTGATCAAACCATCTTTTTTATAAAGAAAAAAAATTCAGAAGTATAAATCTTTCATCTCGTTTTTCACGATCCACAAACATAATGAAACAACTTGTATTATTCTTTATCCTATTGCCTTAATGGCATTTATGTATATATAAGGACCGTACAAACACAAAGATTAAAAAATGGAATTGTTTATCTCAATGAACGAAAAAATCATGAAGCGAAAATTTTGCTTTTATTCTTGCAAGCTCTTTTTAAAAATGCAAGTGCGTTCTCGGTTTTATGCTATTCATTTTTTCTCTTGCCTTTAAAGAAACAGTCGTTTAGTCGTTTTGCACAAAATATCGGAGCGTAGCGCAGCTTGGTAGCGCACTTGACTGGGGGTCAAGGGGTCGTGGGTTCAAATCCCGCCGCTCCGACCACTTTTTTAGAAACGATTATAACGGGGCGGCAAATTTTACATCATTTTACAGAAATTTATTTTCTTCAAAGGGTCTTCAAAGACCTTTCAAAGGTTATTGAAGGCCCCTAAGGCATCTTTTTCTCCGCTAAAAACCATCATTTGAAATGATTAATTCTTGAACCATTGTTGGATTCTTTGAACCACATGGGTAAGATGTGTTGACCTCTTAAAAGGGAGACTGACAAAAGGCGTTTGAGATCTAGAATACCTCATTAAGAGACAGAAAAAACGTCCCTTTTATGTAGGAAAATTATCACCACCGAAAACCCTTCCCCTTAAACCAATCTCTGCCAGTGTCACCCTCAACGCCAAAATAAAGCAAATCAGGATAAAACAAAGTCTTTGAATCAATCATAGCGCAATAAACTTAGATCAGCCTAAATATTCAATAGTTGTACCCGCTAAACACTGATAAATAAGGCTTCAAGTTTGAAACGATTAAATCGTGCACCACCGTAAGAAACGACTCCCAATATTCGCTTTTCCATTTGCCTATTCAAACTCAACCGCTACAGATATAAAAACTGTAACACTCGCTCTAAAACCATGAAATTCTTTAGAATTTCTCAAGAAAAACATTGAAACGCCCCATAGCTCTCATCTGAAATCGCAGCAAATTCATAAAAAAGATAATAATAATGCTGTAACGCCGAAAAGAACATCACCTCACCTGAATAATCATTGATTGAATGACAGAGAGATCATTTCTTCCTAAAAAAAGTTTTACAACAGAATAAAGCCCCAAGCACTTAGGAGCGGTGTATATAATGAAAAAACCGAGAATCTGTAATCTTTTTATGCATTCAAGCTTCAAGCACAGCATACCGTCATCACAGTATTTACCTTGATGAAAGACCTTTACAAATACTGTGATAATCTATGTATTGCTCTCTTTTAATGGACTTTTTAGACTAAATTGAATTCTGAAATAGAACTTTTAAAACTTAATTTTTTATCGAGTTATAAAAGACTATAAACATCAATACATTTTTATATAACTTTTGCTTTGTTTCTAAAATCTTACCCACTGCACTTTTATTCTATTTTGTAACTTTATCACATGCAGTACTCTATTTTTACGAGCAGCACTTAACTTAAAAAGTACATAAAAATTTAGAAAATAAATCTTTTAAATTTTCTTTGAAAGATATGTTAACTTTCCTATTTTAATAAAATTCTTTTTAAATTATCACAACTATAATGCTTTTCCTTCGTAAAAATATGCTTATTAAAATAATGAAAAACGATCTGCCACATCGAAAGTATGTCATACTATATTCTCACAAGAAATTTAAAAGAACAAAAACAGTCTTTCCTTAACACACGGTACTTTTTCAAAAAACCTATTGTCATTAAAATAAGAAGCTTTGTTTACACATAATGTAATATTATAGAAAAACATCACATTGTATTTTAATCTTTAATAAAACGATAAAATGATTTTTTAAACTTAAAAGTAATGATTGAAAAATAAGTTATGAGTGCAAATAACTTATTCATATAGGCATACCCCCCCCTACCTTAATCATAAATTTGGAGTTCTTTCCTCAAAAAAGCTTAAATAATTTTTAAAGCATAATTCTATTTTAGAAGGTAAAATTAAAATAATACATACACATTCTTCTGTACTCTACCAACTGAATATAAAAAATAATGAAGTGTACAAATATGATAGTAAATTAGTATACACATCTATCACCTTTTGAAACACTCCTCCTACATTATTCCAAAACATCTCCGAATTACCCGGATGAGAAGGTATAATAACTTTATTTAATAAAGAATCAGCACGCTTATCAAGAAACATATTTATTGTAGAGACAACAGGAACAACAATAGATGTTTTCTCTTGAAAAACTGCATGCGCAAAGATTTTTACCATAGACAAAAAACTAAAAGTAATAACGCATAAAGTAATAACGCATATAACAAAGTAATATCTTATATTCATCAATTTAGACATATATTTTACCTTATTTAAAAAGTTCACACAATGAAAATAATATTAAAAACATTATGTTTATATCATAAAAAAATATAATTACAAAGTAATAAATATATTTTATAAATTATATAAAATATATATCATAAATATGATATGCTTTTATTAAATAATATTGTTATTTATTGATGAATAAACCCTATACAAAGACAGATAATCATTAATTGTTACGAAGTAACCTATATAGTTAATGATAACGTGACAAAAATATTTATGATTTATATAAAATATAGTCATTCAACTTTATATAATAAATTTCAATATGAGTATCTCATTATATACAAGCAAATAAGACAAAATACACGCTATTGCGTTTTTCTTTTTTGTATGCGTATAAACCGCAATACCATATATTTTAATTTAAAATCAGGACTTGTTTTTCTTTGATGTAATGAGAGGAACAGACTTTTTAATTGTAATAGCTATAAAGGACGCGAGCAGCACTTTCAGAAAAGCGCCAACCAAAAGAACCAATGACCCTATTACAGCTGTCCACAAAGGCGTTTTCGTAACATATGCCATCCACGGTATTCCGAACAAATAAACAACCCCAATACCACCCACAACATTGATCACACATAATGTGATAAAATTTAACCGCTGCCAAAACAACTCAACCATAAAGCCAATAAAAAATGCAGCAACGACAAAACCAATCAGATAACCAGCCGTAGCCCCTAAAAAAATGCTCATACCTCCACGTCCACCAGGCAATACAGGCAACCCAATAGCTATAAGTATCAGAAAAAGCAACGATGCTAAAGCCCCCCTTTTGGCTCCAAGTATAGATCCTGCTAACATTGGTCCCATAGACTGAGCAGTCACCGGAATTCCAGAAGCAATGGGAAGATAAATAGCCGGAAAACTCCCTAAAACGACGTAAATAGCCGCAAATAAAGCAATATAAGTCAAATCTTTTGTATTCATTAAGTTATCCCCTTACTATAAATATTCTTATGATTAGATATCTTCAGCGTCAGCATTATAAAAACGTGCATCAAGTGCTTCAGCCACTTCTGAAGCCATCCTTATGGTTCGTATAATTAATGGAATGGCAAGTGCAGCAATATTTAACTGAGAACCACGGGCTTGCTGCGTTGCAAACATTTCATTGAGAAGCTCATAACATCTTTCCCCCGCCTATACCTCTCTTAATTATAAAACAAAAAACTTTCATTCATGAAAACTCAAGAAAATCAGAAAGGAGAGTTTTATAGTGTTTCCTCTTCTTATCTCTCAAAAAAAAATCGCAACATGATAGCTTAATTCAAGAGAGAACTATCCTTTCTTTTTAGTGATCAGAGGAACAGCTTTTTTTATTGCCAATGCAATAAAAGATGCAATAAACACTTTCAAAAAATCACAAACCAAAAAAACCAATGACCCTATTAAAGCTGCCCACAAAGGCGTTTTCGTAACATATGCCATCCACGGTATTCCAAACAAATAGACAACCCCAATACCACCCACAACATTGATCACACATAATGTGATAAAATTTAACCGCTGCCAAAACAACTCAACCATAAAGCCAATAAAAAATGCAGCAACGACAAAACCAATCAGATAACCAGCCGTAGCCCCTAAAAAAATGCTCATACCTCCACGTCCACCAGGCAATACAGGCAACCCAATAGCTATAAGTATCAGAAAAAGCAACGATGCTAAAGCCCCCCTTTTGGCTCCAAGTATAGATCCTGCTAACATTGGTCCCATAGACTGAGCAGTCACCGGAATTCCAGAAGCAATGGGAAGATAAATAGCCGGAAAACTCCCTAAAACGACGTAAATAGCCGCAAATAAAGCAATATAAGTCAAATCTTTTGTATTCATTAAGTTATCCCCTTACTATAAATATTCTTATGATTAGATATCTTCAGCGTCAGCATTATAAAAACGTGCATCAAGTGCTTCAGCCACTTCTGAAGCCATCCTTATGGTTCGTATAATTAATGGAATGGCAAGTGCAGCAATATTTAACTGAGAACCACGGGCTCGCTGTGCTTCATGCACTTCATGGAATTTTTCACGAACAACTGGAATAAATCTGATTGCGAGCGATAGCATCATACTAAATTTTGATGGGTTTATACCAAAGCGTCTCAATGGTTGAAGCCATGTTTCAATTGAACTCACCATATCTGAAACTTTCGTCGTTAAAGATACAAGTGATGCTAAAAAAATAAGAGAACTAAAACGCAATACAACCTCAAAGCTTGTCATCCAACCTTTAAAAATCATTTGAAAAAGAAAAAGAAGAATTAAAAATATCCCTATCGTTTTAAGCTGCTTGAAAATATTATGAAAAGGAATCTTAGCAATTCTATAAAGTAAAATAACAAACAATAAAAAGGGTAAAAGGATATGTATTGCTGACACGTTCAATAAAATAGTTGTACACCCAGCAAGAAATAATAGCTTAATCCCTGGTCTAAGCTTATGAATAAATGTGTCTTGAGGAAAGTATAAACCAATCACGACATTCTTCTTATATAATCCTTGATTGCAACAGCTGGTATATCATCCACAACGATTTCCCCCTTATCGAAAACCAACACTCTATCAAAATTCTTGAGAAAATCAAAGTCGTGTGATACCACAATAGCTGTTTGTGATAATTCTTCTATAATCTGCGTAACGCGGCGTTTATTTCGTAAATCAAGCAATGTTGTTGGCTCGTCAAAAACAATATAGTCTGGCCTCATTGCAACAACACTAGAAAGTGCAACGAGTTGTTTTTGTCCACCACTTAATAAATGAACCGCATGATTTCTGAAATCTTGAAGATCATAGCGCTGTAAAATTTCATCGACACGCTCCTTAATTTCATCGTTACTAAGCTTTAAATTTTTGAGACCAAAAGATAAATCTTCTTCCACCAATGGTAAAACAATTTGATTATCAGGATTTTGAAAAACAAAGCCTACTTTACGCTTTACTACTCTGGAATCACGCTTTGTATCAAGCCCATCAACAGTTACAGAACCATGAGAAGGTAGGTGTAACCCATTGATAAGACGAACAAATGTACTTTTTCCAGAACCATTCGCACCGATAATGGCAATTCGCCTTTCAGTAAGCTGTACATTAATATTCCTCAAAACACAAAGATCACCAAAAACTTGTGTCACTTTATCAAACATTATAACGCCCAAGATCTATTCCAATCAGCCTCTTTAACTTCTTCCACTGTTATCGCTTAAGTTTATAGCTCAAAATTAAAAACAAGCACCATATAGGAATAATAATCACTGCCAAACTCATATCAGGCATCTGCACAGGAATATATGTTTCAAAAAAAGAGGTTTTTATTCCTATCGTATCAAAAAGTCGCGACATTAATCCATTATTCCCAAAACCGCTTATAAACATAATGCAAAATAACAAAGCAAGAAAACACAGACAAAGATAGTTAGCGTAAGGGTATAAACCAAACGCATAAATAAAATTGCCTTTTCTGCTCTTATGTGCCTTGCGAAATTTCAAATGGACAATCACAATAATCGCCCAAGTAATCACTGCAGCTGCAGTAGCAAGAGCCATGATCCGCATAAAGCTATTATCAGGAACAAGAGCATTAACGATAATAATCAAAGCAGTACAAAGTGATGAAAAAAGAATGGCAATATAAGGAACACGCGCAGCACTCAGTTTACTAAAAATACGCGGTGCATTTTTTTGAACAGCTAGACTGTAAAGCATACGACCATTAGAGTAAATACCACTATTGTAAACGGAAATAGCAGCCATAATCACCACAAAATTCAAAATATGACCAGCTGCTGGAATTCCTATAGTCTCGAAAATTGTCACAAAGGGACTACCATTTTTTTCAATCATATCCCACGGACTGATCATCATAATAACACTCATTGAACCAATATAAAAAATGATAATTCTCCACATCACTTGGCGGATAGCCATTGGAATTGTTTTCTGTGGGTGAGACGCTTCTCCAGCAGCAATACCAATAAGCTCTGTTCCTCCAAAAGAAAACATGACAACAGATGTGGCTAAAACAACGCCTGTTGCTCCATAAGGGAAAAAACCGCCATGATCCCAAAGATAACGAATACTTGCTTGATTTTCCCCTGCTCCAATCACAATGAGAAAAATCCCAAAAACAATCATACCAATCACAGCTGCCACTTTGATCAAAGCACAAACAAATTCAAATTCTCCATAAAAGCGAACATTAAATAGATTAACAAATGTAACAAATAAAAGAACAATAAAAGACGACTTCCAATGATCAATTAAAATCCAATGATCCAGGTAAAATCCAATAACCGTAAGTTCAGCCATACTGACAAGAATATAAAGAAACCAATAATTCCAACCTGTTATGAAACCAGCTAAACGCCCCCAATATTTATAAGCAAAGAAACTAAAAGCTCCAGATGTAGGCTCTTCTACAGACATTTCACCAAGCATTCGCATAATGAAATACATAATAAGCCCCCCAATAAAATAAGCCAAAATAGCTGAAGGTCCCGCTAATTTTATAGATTCTGTTGAGCCATAAAAAAGGCCCGTCCCAATAACTCCCCCTAAAGCAATCATTTGAATATGACGACTTTGGAGGTTACGCTTCAACTCATTATCCTCACCCTTACGCATTATTCCTCACTCCCCCTCGATATTGATTTTAGTCTTTATATGAAAGGCTGATAATATCTTTGGCATATTTTTTTTCAATAGAAATTATAAAAGGAAACATGAACCTATTTTTTCCTCATGCAACGCATTGTCTTTCTATGCATTATGCGAATACTCCATTGAAACAACAGGAAGAAACATGCTTCGCTCTTTACTCAAATTCATGGCTTTCATTTTTATTACGCTAACAATTATCGTATTGGTTATTGATAGCGTACATTCTATAAAAGCATCACACTGGGTAATAACCCCTCTGAATAAAGTATTAGCAAACCTTTTACACACAGATATCGATACCCTTAACCAATCTATACAGAACACTATACCTACTTTCATGTCCTCGGTTTGCATTTCCCTCATCAACTTACCAGTATGGTTTATTTTGGGCGCTTTATCGATAGTGCTATGTATCCTAAATCACGAAAAACAAGAACCTTTTCACAAAAAATCATATATTTAAAAGTTTCTTCTAAGTCTATTGCGCGTAAAATCAAGGCAATTTATAAAACGTGATAAGAACAACTAAAAACGCTTTTGTTCATGAAGAACAGCCTAAATATTTTTATTATAGAGCTTATCAGTTCTTACAACCCTATAGATCATCGAGACATAAGCTCTTTTTCATGTATGAAAATCAAATAAGATCAAGACTTCCCCCTCACTTTAGCTACAAAAAACTATCCCAAAAAACTAAAGCAAGAATATATGAAAAGAACTGAATGCACTTAACCTCACCAAAAAAAATTCTTCTATTTTTAGCACTACAGAATTTCATACGGGGAAACGCTTATTCATAAGCTCACATTTCCTGATAAGGTTGGCATTGATTAAAACGATGAAGAAAGTTATAAAGCTTATACAATTCCTACCATATGCCTCATAAAGATGATGAAAAAGTCGCACAATCAACAACTGCCATCATAATAAATATTTTACACTACAGCAGCCTACCACGCATCCTACCTTTAAAATAATTCGCGAAGCCATGAGCGCAACAAACTTGAAAACTTCAAAAATATCTAGCATTTTTAATGATTGAACAGGGGAGCAATAGATTTAGGAACACTTTGTTTTTCTAAATCTGCAATTTTTTTTGTTAAAATATTTATTTTTTCAGAGAGCTCATTCAAACTTTTCCACTGATCCGTTACAACACAAGAGAGTTCATCAATAAGCTTTTCTTGATATGCAAGCTTTGTTTCTAATTCTATTAGCCGATTTTCATCCGACATCGTTTTTACTCCAGTAATTAAATATCAAAAAGTGTTTAATTTTATTAAGTCACCCTTTTATCCTCATTTTTATATAAATGAGAAGTTATTTTTCTTATTTTTTCTAATCTTCACAGCACAAAAATGTACGATATTTTTTGTTTCCCAATCACTGGTTCAATAAGTCTCTTCCTTTCCATACGAGCAATTGATATTTTAACACTACTTTCTCCTTCATCCTCATCTATCACGTGTAAATACAATATCTTACCAAACAGCGCTCACTGAGCATCAAGATATCTCACTGTTTGCTTTTCTGGATAAGAACAAGACATTGATTTATAATTATAATTAACCGTTTTGGATGTTGAATTGAGAGTCACGAATATCGTATGATTTTCTCATTTTAAAGCTGTTTTTTTTGAATCAGTCAAAATTATTCGCTTACACATTAAAAGCGGGATGCATGTGTGGATAAAAACTGTATAAGAAAAGACTAAAAATGGCTCTTATAGAGTCTTCATGCAAAGGCTTTCGCACAACACCACGAGCTAACAAATAGTGTGATGATGCCGGCTTGTTACTCCATAAGCGTAAAGATGGAAGTGCTGGGTGGATTTACCGTTATACCCTTCACGAGCACCGTCGTGAAATGGGATTGGATGCATTGAGAGATGTTTCTTTAAAACAAACTCGTGAATGTGTAAATCAATGGCGTTCTGTTTTACATGGAGATCATAACCCCATTAAAGAAAGTGAAAAACAAAAGCGTGAAGCAATGCGTAACCTCCATTATTTAAAAGACACTGCTTTAGATACTTTTGAAAGTCGTAAAGCTGAATTAGCTGAATTAAAAGTGACGGTAAAGATGGGAACTGGTTTTTACCTCTACACCTTCATATTCTCCCCAAATGAGGCTGTCTACCCGTTTCTGAGAGGACACAAACAGAAATACGTAATATAGTTGCTCCTATCTGGCATACAAAAGCTTCAACAGCAGAGAAAGCATTGAATCATCTTAATATTTGTCTCAAACATGCAGCTGCCTTAGGTTTGGATGTTGATCTACAAGCAACAACAAAAGCACATGCTCTCTCAGCATCAAACCATCATGGCCAATTGTATTCCCA
This sequence comes from Bartonella silvatica, assembly GCF_040545155.1. Lineage (NCBI taxonomy): Bacteria > Pseudomonadati > Pseudomonadota > Alphaproteobacteria > Hyphomicrobiales > Bartonellaceae > Bartonella > Bartonella silvatica. The sequence goes on along the minus strand of NZ_JBEPLI010000004.1, from coordinate 82,057 downwards.
GCATTCTCTGTAGCCCTCACCACTGCCTCTTTTAAAATACGGGTCATCTTGTTAGGCATACCTTTAACCCGCCCTTGACCTGCCTTGGGTGATATCCACTTTTTTAAAATTGTGGATCCTGCTCTGTATTTTGTGATGTCATCAAATACGCCCTCCAGACAATAAAAAACTTCACATTTGCGGACATTTTGAACTGTACATCACTCTCTCTAGACACAATACGCTTAAATACAGCAATATTATTAAATACGATTTGAAGGGAATCTGTATGAAGCGAAAATGCAACGATGAAAAAAGGTGAAATCTGATGCTATTACCATATTTAAAGAAAATTACCTTATTCGGAATAATAAGTATCTTGTTCACTGGTCATATAAGTAGTCACTCATTAGCAGCAGATAGTTATTTGAAACTATGCCCAGATGGACAAATCCCTGTTTTGCGTGATGTACGAAATCCATCTTCTTTTGTTGCTTGTGTTGATTCAAAAGAAATACCGCCTACTGAAGAACTTCCTAGAGATAAATTTAGACTAATTGCTACTAATGAGAAAAAGTATAATGAAATATTGGAACGTCGTTTTAAAAAAGATCGGATAAAATCTCAGATAATACAATGCTTCGTAATAGGACTTATAATAATCACCATAATGTCTCTTCCGATTAACGTACTCTGGCGATTTAGATTAAAGATTCCTGCGTTTTTATTTGCAATACTAACTGTATTATCTGTTATTGCCATTCCCTTCATATTTGATTGGTAACATTTTTGAGGAATATTAAGAACAGCTTGTGGTGAATTCATAAAAAACGAAAAAGGCGAAAATCGCCCCTTCGCTCCTGTCCCCTTTTACAAGGGAGCAGTCACTGTTTTCTTACAGCACCATTATTTCCAATATCTATAAAGCACATTTTGATATATTAAAAGCAAATCTTTTAGATAAATAAGGTGTATATTAAAGGTAGAAGTGATGTTTATAAACAAGTCTTTACTGAGAAGCGTATTAATTATCACACTTTTTACAACGTCTCTTATATCCCCTTCAAACGGATATGCGAATTCCAAAGATTCTTCTTCATTTTCGAGTAAGCTATTTTGTTCAAAAGAGATTGCGGAGCTAGGCAATGCACTAAGAGATAAAGAAGATACGAATAAGCTGTATCATTGAGGCACTCGATAGAATCCTATGGTGGGAACGCATGTTTTCTAAAACTGACATAACTGAATTTCAGTTACTAATAAAAGAGTATTTGATGAACGATAAAGATTCATTTTTAAAAGAACAAGTCAAAAAAATAGAAAAATGGCATAATTTAATTAAAGAAAGGCATGAGATAGCGTACAGCATACTTGGTGACATGGAAAGGGAAATATATGGAATGGAACTTGTTCATAACAAAACACAATTAAAACAACACACTAAAGCATCACAAATTTTAAGAGAAATTACCGAAACTCAAATACGTATCGCTGCAAATAAGGAAAAACTTAAAGAACTAGACCGTGAAATTCATACTTTATACAGTAATTTACTTTTTTTCCAATAGTTACACATTATAGTTAAGTGCTTTTTTGAAAAATATTTGCAGCACATTAAGAGCAACGCGTAATGAATTCACAAGATATGGCAACATTTGATCTTCTATAACGAAGGTACTATAGTGCTGCATAAAGATTATACTGTCGATAAGAGCATTGTGCTTCTTTTATTGCCCCTGACATGCTTAAAAACTGTTTTGTTGCAAACTCACCCTATTTCTTCCTTGTTCTATTATCAGAAGATGACCGGCATCATAAATCGTACTTAGAAAACCTTTTGCACAAAGGTAGTTGTTTCTTATCTGTAAATACTGTTGTGCAGTAACACATTACTCTTGTGTGCGTTGATTTTGCAAACAAGCCTGCCCTATGTAGTATAGAGAGTAGATTCTTGCCTCTTGTATGGTCAAAACAAAGTGCTTGGCACGCATTTATATTGCAAATTGATTAACAGATTCACATGATTTCTTGACACGAGAAATACGTCCTTTGACTTTTCTTACATGCCCCATGATTTGAGGGTATCCTCTTTTTTTATTTTTACAGGACCATCTTCTTCTTTTCAAAGGAACCAATCACGCATAATGGCATGAGCATATCAAATGGTTTATGAAGGCTTTTATTGTAAGATATCGATTGTTTTTGACCCATCTATCATCATCATTTTTGCTCTCTAACCACGCTAAGTCATCTTTGTACTTAAATAAAGTGCTTTCTGTTATATAATAGCCAATATCATTTTTATCTTACCAAGGTTTTTTAACTGCTCCTCTATATAAATTTACTTCCCAGAGATACTGAAGCGATATTTGTGCCAAATATATCACTATAAAACACCATTTTCATACCAATTTCCAAGTTTAGATATGTGGTCAGTGGGAGCATATTTGAGAGCATCAAGATAAAAAAAGTACTGTTATAGTCTAAATCTTTGTTCTCCCCTCCTCTTACCTCAATCATGAGTGTATCTTATAACTTATTGAAAAAATGCGTACTTGCTTTTATACGTAGTTTTGTCTATTACCCTCAAACTAACTTTATTTAGTTAAGTGTACAAGTCTATGCCGCATTAGCTCAGTTGGTAGAGCACATCATTCGTAATGATGGGGTCGCTGGTTCGAATCCGGCATGCGGCACCATATGACCTTTAAAATACAAGAGAAGCTTATCTAAGTTATTTGTAACGAACCTTCTCATCACCTTTTTATGCATAATCAAACCTTGTTATTCATCATACAAAACTATTACCAGATTGATCTTTTATCATTCCTTAAAGCCCATTCAGTCGTCAGTTTAAATGCTATCATTCAACCTGTGACATGATTTTAACACCATAAAATAACCTATATGTATGCGGCTTTGTCTGAATAAAAATCATAAAGTCTTTTCTTTTCACGAAAACTTACGATCACATCAAATAAAACGCATTCTTGTATATATTTTTTCCAATATCGAATTTTCTATACCTTATGTTTTTTTAATATAAGTCATTGCGACGTAAACTTGATGAGACTTCATAATAAGATATATTCCCTTCTAAAAGGAATATACGAAAAAATTATTTATTTGGAATAGGTTAACAACCATGAAGTCTTCTTTTAACTGAATCACTATTTCTGAAATATTTTCATTGAAATATCATTTTTATGACAGTTCCTATAATTTGTATCTTTAAATCAATTTCCAACACAATCTTCTTGGTAGTTATTCATGTCTGAAATTTAAAGACTTAACACAATTTGTACCTATATCTTCAGTGTTAAAAAGCACTGACCTTTTTGTAAATAACGGAGTACAGAAATACTGCTTAATTTCTATGTTAGAGTTTATTAATAAATTGATTTATATAAACAGTTTATCATTATGCATATTAAATCAAAGTCCTGAATACTGTAAGATTCTCTTATTTCAAATCTGTTTGTTTTGAATCAGTCAAAACTATTCGCTTGCACATCATAAACGAGTTTAACCTATAGATTAAGAATGAGGAAAAAGAACTAAAATGCCTCTAGTAAATCATCTCAATACAAGAGGCTATCACAACACTGAGAGCTGACCAATATAATCATGGTGCCGTCTCGCTCTTAAATATATGGTACAATCAATGGATTTACCATTATTCCACTCACGCGCACCAGCGCAAATGCGCTTAGGATTATTGAGAGATATCTCTTCAAAACAAGCATGTGAAACTGCAACACAATGGCGTTTTGTCTTACGTAAACGACGTATCCCATTCAAAGAAAAAGCATAAAGCAAGGCATAATCTCCATTATTTAATAGACATTACCTTAGATACTTTTAAAAGTCATAAAGCTAAATTTAAAAGAGATAGGAAGTGGTTTTTATCCTTAAAACTTATATTCTTAGCAAAGAAGGCCGTTTTCTCGTCTCATATGCAAGATGCATGATAGTCATTAGGAGAACGAATCCATAAATATAATGAATGATCTTATTGTTAAGGCATCTCTTATGCTTGCGTAAAAATTAAGTGATGCTATAAGTGCCTATAGAAGAGACAACGTGAAAACCAATTTAACACTTCATAGGCATGCGGTTTAAGATATTTTCCAATGATTAACGTTCTTGAAAATTTGAGATAAGTCCAAGTGTTATCGCGTAACTTTCTATTGATTTGATTATAAATACGAACTTGGCTAGGCACAATGATATAAAGTGAATTAAAATGGTGCAAGTTCAAAAATTAAGAACATATTGCACCTAAAAAAACGCTAAAAACGGGGCTTTTTAACGCATTGCAAAAGCAAAAAAGGTATTAAAAATACATAAGTTTATCAATGAGCATAAAAACATTGTATTTTTTTATAAACTTGCTAAATCGCCTATCCCTATGAATGGTTAATATTTAAGGGAGACCATGATGAATGACAAAAACCAGATTGATAAAGCGACTTCATTGGTTGAAGCAGCAAAACGTTCTGGAGCAGATGCTGCCGATGCTGTTATTATTCGATCACATTCTACCAGCGTATCGGTGCGCTTTGGCAAAGTCGAATCGACAGATGCTTCAGAGAGCAATGATTTTACATTAAGGGTTTTTGTTGGAAAAAAAGTAGCCAGTATTTCTTCTAATTTAGCAGCTTGTCCACAAGAGCTTGCAGAACGTGCTGTTGCAATGGCAAAAGCTTCTCCTGATAGTTTATTTGAAGGTTTGGTAGAAAAAGAGTCTTTGGTTACAAACCCTAAAGATCTGAACCTTTTTGATAACTTTTCTCCGAACAGTCATTTTTTAACAGAAGATGCTTTGAAAATGGAAGCAGCCGCTCTTGATGTTAAAGGCGTGAGCAATTCTGGTGGCGCTGCCGCAACTTATGGCAGTGGTGGATTTGTTCTTGTGACCAGCGATGGTTTCTGTGGAACTTATCACTCTAGTTTTTTTTCACGTTCTTGTAGTGCAGTTGCTGGTGAAGGTACAGCAATGGAAAGGGATTATGATTATACCGCAGCCTTACATTTTTCTGACTTAGAAGAGCCAGAAACTGTGGGGAAAAATGCAGGGATTGGAGCGGTTCGACGTTTGGGAGCGGTTCGTGCCACGACAGGAACAGTAGATGTTATTTTTGCCCCACGGACAGCACGCGGCATTGCTGGGCATATTGCCGGTATGGTGAATGGAGCATCTGTCGCGCGCAAAACAAGCCTGTTACAAAATCTCTTAGGAAAAGAAGTGATGAAACCAGGGGTGAATGTGACAGACCAACCTTTGCGATTACGTGGAACCGCTTCTCGCCCTTTCGATGGAGAAGGTGTAGAAGGACAAACACTCAACATCATTGAAAATGGGGTTTTAAAAAACTGGCTTCTTTCATCATCTACAGCACGTGAATTGGGGCTTAAAACCAATGGTCATGGTGTGCGTTCAGCATCATTGGTTCAACCCTCTAGCACCAATTTTGCGATTGAACCAGGTTTAACATCACCTCATGATATGATAAAAAGTCTGCAAAGTGGGTTTTATGTGACAGAATTATTCGGACATGGCATTGATTTTGTTACAGGTCAGTATAGCCGTGGTGCTTCTGGTTTTTGGATTGAAAATGGCGAATTGACTTATCCCGTAAGCGAGATAACACTAGGTTCTGATTTACTCCATATGTTAGCACATTTAACACCTGCAAATGATATTGATCGACGTTATAGTACAGCAGCTCCAACACTTTTAATTGAAAGGATGACACTTGCAGGAAAATAACACGCATCATTCTTCTGATTTAAATCTTTTGCTTGATGTTTGTCGAGAGGCAGGAAATTTAGCAATGGGATATTTTGGAGGTGCGTTGGATGTTTGGATGAAAGAAGGCAATTCTCCTGTCAGTGAAGCAGATTTTGCAGTTGATCGCTTTTTGAAGGAGAAACTTCTGGATGCACGCCCAGATTATGGCTGGATTTCAGAAGAAACAAAAGATGATCGGGATCAAAAAGTTTATAAACGCTACTTTTTGGTTGATCCCATTGATGGAACCCGTGGCTTTCTTTCGGGTAGCACCTATTGGTGTATTTCAGTTGCCATTATTGAAGACAAACGCCCTGTTGTAGGAGTGATACAATGCCCCGTTCAGGGAGATGTTTATGCAGCTGTTACTGGTAAGAGAGCAATGTTAAACGGCGTAAAGATTCCTCTGTTAGCATCTCAAATAAACAAAAAATATAAAGTTTCCATTGATAAATCATTGGCTCAAAAATTACCGAATGATTTTTGCAGTCAAGTTCATTTTTATCGCTATATTCCCTCTCTTGCATATCGTATCGCTCTTGTTGCTCAAAACGAAATCGATATCGTACTGGTCCGCCCCAATTGTCATGCATGGGATATTGCTGCAGCTGATCTTATTTTACAAGAATGTGGAGGATGTCTTCGATCGCTTGATGCACCTATTATATCTTATGGAGAGGAACCTTATCAATACGGACTTTTGATTGCGGGTAAAAATAATTGCTGTCAAGATATGATAGATGTTGTCCGTCAAATCAAGTCCGTTTAATCACATAAAAAATATGCTACAATTTCTTAATGATATGGAGATTATATGACTGAAACGCATGAAAAAAAACAATATTTACATCTTGTATTTGGTGGAGAGCTAAAAAATCTTAAGAGCAATCAATTTAAGAATGTTGATGATTTAGACATCGTCGGTATTTTTCCAAACTACAAATCAGCTCAAGAAGCATGGTTGGCGAAGTCACAAAGCAGTGTTGATAACGCACTACAACGTTATTATATCGTAGACTTGCACAAGTTTCTTGAGACTGAAACAAACGAAGCATAATCAAACTTGAACATGGAGATGAGTCAGAGAATTAAAAAGAAGCAAAATATTTTACAAGAGGTTTTCTAAAAATATTGACTATTTTCTGATAAAAGGGGCATTTGTATAGTTTGTTATTGTTTAAGTAAGTTTTCTATAACATCATCCATTGGGAGAATCTGCTGTGATAAACCGTGAATAAAAGTGTGAAGATACAAAGTTTTTATCTTTGATCACTTTTTTACAGACACTAATGTATCATGGATAGTTTTTTCATTTTCAAAATGGGAAAATTATTTCAACATTTTGATCTTTTTCTCACGCAGATTCCAATGTTTAATTTAAAAAAAAGAGAGAACTTAAACTGGTAAACAAACCAAAAGCATGAAAAATACTTTATGTTTATAGCGATGTATATGAGAATTCTTAGCGTTAAGAATAGTCTTAAAATCTAAAATACGATAATTGTGAATATAAAATGCCTAAAATGAAGAAATAAATTATTTACCTATCCCATTGTACTTTATGGACATATATTTTCATGGAAGAAGATTCTTGAAAACAGACGAGACAGAATTGTATTGCCCCTTTCTTACCATGTTTTTATGAGTAAGGCACTGTTTCTAAAACGATAATATAATAACATATCATACTTGCTAGAAAAAGCTTAATAGATGTCTTAAAACAAGTAAATGAGGTGAGTTTCATGGTGGAACTAAAGGCACGGACAGCTCTTTTAATCTATCGAATGGTTGGCTTTTGCTTATATCCTATTGTTCCTTTTTATTTGTTGCTTCGTACGATCCGTGGAAAAGAAGAACAAGGACGTCAAAAAGAACGTTTGGGTAAAAGCCAAAAAACACGCCCTCAAAGCCCACTCATTTGGTTGCATGCGGCAAGTGTTGGAGAAACACTGGCCCTCGTTCCACTTATTAATTACATTTTATCAATGAACGTCAATATATTGCTCACAACATGCACTGTAACGTCCTCTTCTCTCGCAAAAAAGCACTTTGGTAATCGGTTAATCCATCAATACGCTCCGTTAGATTTAGACAGGGCAGTCCATCGCTTTATCAACCATTGGAAGCCTGATTTAGCACTGATTTGTGAATCGGAAATTTGGCCTCTACGAATTAAAGAACTTGCAAAAATGCGCATTCCACAGATTTTGGTCAATGCGCATATGTCTGAACGCTCTTTTAAAGCTTGGCAAAAACGGCAAATTCTTGCCAAACATATTTTTCAACACATCAATTTAGCTATTGGTCAAAATGAAAGAGATGTCACTTATTACAATGCACTGGGAGTAAAATCTGTTGCATTTTCTGGTAATCTTAAAGCTGATGTTTTACCAATTGAAAATAAAGCACTACTCGCACATTATAGGAATGCTCTTAACAATCGCCCAATTTGGGCAGCAATCTCCACCCATGAAGGAGAAGAAGAAGTTGCTTTTGAGGTTCATAAAATTCTTAAAAATTATTTGCCAGATTTATTAACAATTATTGTGCCCCGTCATCCTGAGCGTTTAGAAGATCTTATCAAAAAATGTGATCATAACAATTTGCGTTTTATCCGTAGAAGCAGCAACACTCTTCCAGATGCAAATACAGATATTCTATGGGGCGATACGATTGGAGAAATGGGGCTTTTTCTCCGCTTGTCAAAAGTTTCTTTCATAGGAAAATCTCTGTGCGGAAATGGTGGGCACAACCCATTGGAGTTGGCGTTGCTCGGTTCAGCTATTTTAACAGGACCGCATGTCTCAAACTTTCAAGAAATGTTTGAACAATTTCTCAAACATGATGCAGCATATATGATTGAAGATACAAAACAACTTTCCATTCAAGTATATAAACTTTTAACAAACGAGATGCTGCGTCAAGAAATGGCTGATAAAGCCTATAAAGTTGCAACAGAAATGGCAGGTGCCCTTGAGCGCACATTAAAACTTCTTGAGCCATTCTTGCAACCTCTGGTCATACAAACCGGCTTGAATCAACATCGGGATCACTATGCACATTAGCACACCGCATTTTTGGTGGAAAGATAAGAGCTTTTTACGTTTTTTATTAACTCCAATTGCTTGTATATACGGTTACTTTTCAAAACGCCGTATGACAAAACAGCCCCCTATTATTGATCTTCCCGTTTTATGTATTGGCAACTTCACATGTGGTGGCACCGGAAAAACACCTGTTGTTATTGCTTTTGCTCAAATCGCTAAAGAACTCGGTTTCACACCTGGTATTGTCTCACGTGGGTATGGTGGAACCATGAAGGGAGTTCATCTTGTCGATGAGACGCATGACAGCGCATATGATGTGGGTGATGAAGCGCTCTTACTGGTACAGCATGCTTTTGTCGCTATATCAGCAGACCGTTATGCAGCAGCACAACGACTCAAACAAGAAGGATGTAACTTCATTTTGATGGATGATGGCTTTCAAAGCCGCCGTCTTTACATGGATTATGCATTACTCGTTGTCGATGCAATGCGTGGTTTTGGGAATAAAGCTGTTTTTCCAGCAGGACCTTTGCGTGTATCCTTAAAAACACAGCTTTCTTTGACGGACAGTGTGTTATTAATTGGTCACTCAGAAAAACATAACAAGATTTCTGACCATATCACAGGTGCTGGAAAACCATTGCATTATGCACATTTTCAATCGATAGCCTCTGATGAGATCGTAGGGAAATCATTTTTAGCATTTGCCGGTATTGGCAATCCAGACAAGTTTTTTAAATCCATTAAAGAACTTTCAGGTCATGTGGCGCAAATTTATTCTTATCCTGATCACTATTTTTTTACAAACACAGATTTACAAAACCTTGCCCAAAAAGCGAAAGCACAAAACTTATGGCTCGCGACAACGGCTAAAGATTATGTACGTATCAAAACAAGCAATATGCAAAAAGACTTAAAAAACCTTATTATATTTGATGTTAAAGTTGATTTTTCCCAAAAAGACTTTTGTCAAAACCTCCTTAAAGAAGTGATGGACCGCTTTCAACAACGGGTTAATTTACCATCATAAATCACCATTTTACAATTTTAATCATAACCCCAAATATTGTAGGATAAGATCACCCTAAGCCATCTCTTGCATCAAGAAGAAACACTTTCTTGCATGTCACAAATGGGACTGAGTGAGACGATCATATGGATAAAAACTGTATATGGAACAAAAACACAAGGGTTGTAGCAACACCCATAAGCTTGCAAATATCATATGCTACCCGCTTATCCCCTTATAAAAATGATGACACGCAGGGACTTTATCATTACACTATTTACGATAGGCTATCGTGAAATAGATTTGAAAATACAAAAAAATATTTCTTTTTTAGAAAATGTTACCCCCCTTCTTAAAAGGCTGAATTTATCATTTTCAATCAGTTATTTTGTTCTTTTTTAACATTTCTATTTTTCTAACAATTGTTGCAGATATGGATTGCACTCAAGTTCACGACGATAGGAAATCTCACAACTAGCATAGGCTTCTTGACGATGATGATTCCAATATTTTAAATCATCTATTGGGATTTTTTGTCCACTGACAGCACAAACAGTATAAGTGCCATATTCTACAATTTTATATCCATTATTGGAATAATGGATTTTTGCTTCGCGTTCATCAGCAGAAAACATTTTTTATACGTCCTTTCTGTTTTGTGAGAAACAGAAGTAAAATGCCATAAGATGCCTTATGAAGTCGAGAAGAAACTAAAAATATTTTTTATTATAAAAGCGCGGAATGATTTATTTTCTTCCAAAAAGCCTCTCTATATCAGCCAATTTGAGTTCGATATAAGTAGGACGACCGTGATTACACGTTCCTGTATGAGGCGTTGCTTCTATTTGTCGTAAAAGTGCATTCATTTCTTCAGGGCGCAAAAGACGTCCCGACCGTATTGATCCATGACACGCCATTGTCGCGGCAACATAATCCAGCATTGCTTTTAAATTATCCGTTGTATCATATTCAGCAGCTTCATCTGCAAGATCTTTGATAAGAGCCTGTACATCTATTTCTCCTAACATGGAGGGTGTTTCACGCACAACGATTGCGCCAGGTCCAAATGCTTCTATTCCCAAACCAAATTTCTGCAAAGCATCTTTGTGTGTTAAAAGACTTGTTGCATCTTCTTCAGAGAGTTCTACAATTTCAGGGATAAGCAACAATTGTGAAGGAAGAGCGGTGGAATAAAGTGCCTTTTTGAGTGCTTCATAAACCAGTCGTTCATGAGCAGCATGTTGATCAACAATAATCAAACTATCTTGGGTCTGAGCAATAATATAGTTTTTATGAATTTGTGCCCTTGCCGCCCCGAGTGGATAAGCTATCTCTTCTGATGAAGACGTTGTATTGGGGATATAAGCATCACCGCTTGGTGTATCTAAACCTGCCATAAGAGAAGTCGTATTTTCTTTAAAACCAACAGAACCTGCCCTACCCAACGACTTATGAATCATTGACGCCACTTCAGAATGATGAGGCTGTGGACTATAATGAGGCTTTGCGCTACAAAAAGAAGATTTCTGAGGGATTTGAAAGGCTTTCAATGGTTGTTGTGTTTGAAATGCAGCCAACATTGCTTCAGAACGCGTTGTCGTCGAGCGAACACCAGTATGATGCAATGCTTCACGAATGGCCCCCACAATTAAACCACGAATTAAACCTGTATCACGGAAGCGAACATCTGCTTTGGCTGGGTGAACGTTAACATCCACATCGGCGGGAGGCAGATCAATAAAAAGAATAGAAACGGGATAACGATCCCGAGTCATGACATCAGCATAAGCCCCTCGAATGGCGCCCCAAAGAAATTTATCACGCACAGGGCGTCCATTCACATAAGCAAATTGATGAAGACTATTGCCACGATTAAAGGAAGGCAAACAAGCAAATCCCGTAAGGCGAACAGATTCACGTTCAGCATTTAGGGCAATACTGTTGGGAGCAAAATCTTTACCCATAATTTGAGTAATACGTTGTAATTGCCCTTGAGTATTATTTTCTGTTGCAGGGAGTTCCATAGAGGTTCTATCTGGTCCGGAAAGAGAAAACCGAATATGGGGAAATGCAATAGAAATCCGTTTGACCATATCGGTAATGGCATTCATTTCAGCACGATCCGTTTTCATAAACTTTAGTCGTGCTGGTGTAACAAAAAAAAGGTCGCGGACCTCAACAATTGTTCCAGTATTTGCTGCCGCTGGTTTGGGGCCAACAACCTTCCCTGCTGTGACAGTAATTTCAGCAGCACTATCAGCAGCTTGCGTTCGTGACGTCAGTTTAAGTTTTGCAACAGAACCAATAGAAGGTAAAGCCTCTCCTCTAAACCCGAGGAAACAGATATTGTGGACATCATCGGTAATTTTGGAAGTACAATGGCGCGAAACTGCCAATGTTAACTGATCAACAGGAATACCACAGCCATTATCACTGACCTTTATAAGGCTTTTTCCACCATTGGCTGTAACAATTTCAATTCGCGTTGCTCCAGCATCAATGGCATTTTCTACAAGCTCTTTGACAACATTCGCCGGTCTCTCAATAACTTCTCCAGCAGCAATTTGGTTAATAATATTTTCGCTGAGATGACGTATGATCATAATAAATTCTAACAGAATTCTTGCGGGTTCTACAGAGACTTTGCGCCATGATAGCACTATTTGTTTAACATTCAAGAAGAAGAATATGTCAAAGTCGTTATTCTCAAAAGAGCAATTATTGACTTTTAAAGAATATCAACCAAGCTTTATTTTATTGTTTATGGCATTGACATATAAACTGGAGCAGCTAATCCGTTAACAAAATGAAAGGGAATAACTTTTATAGTCTTAAAATATCTTGCACCAAAAAAGCATCTGAGCCAAAAAGAGAAGAAATAAAAATAGAAGGTAAAACAATATGGTGCGTATGCGTATAAGCGGTATTTTAGCAGATCGTGATATACAAGGTCTCATCGAGAATGACATCCTCAAAGCCCTTTGTCCATTTGATGCAACCCAAATACAACCAGCAAGTCTTGACCTTCGTTTAGGCAAAAAAGCCTATCGTATACGTGCTTCCTTTATGCCAGGGGCTGATGTCAAAGTTTTAGATAAACTCGAACGATTAAAATTGCACGAATTTGATTTGCAAGAAGGAGCCGTCTTAGAAACAGGATGTGTTTATATTGTTCCGCTTTTAGAAAATTTGGCTTTACCCAAAACTTTATCAGCTGTTGCCAATCCTAAAAGCTCGACCGGAAGATTGGATATTTTTACACGTGTCATTACCGATAATGCCCAAGAATTCGATAAGATTTATGCCGGCTATCATGGTCCAATTTATCTTGAAATCAGTCCACGCACATTTCCAATTTTGGTGCGGACCGGTTCACGTTTATCTCAACTTCGATTTCGCAAAGGATGCAGTTATTTAAAAGAAATTGAATTGCAGGCTTTGCATACGAATGAAACATTGATATCAGAAGATGTTCCTAACATTAGTGCAAACGGCATTGGGCTTTCCATTAATTTAAAAGGAGATGAAAATGGACTTGTAGGCTATCGTGGGAAGCACCATACAAGTGTTATTGACATCGATAAACACGCGACTGCTCATATTTTAGATTTCTGGGAACCTCTTTTTGACCGTGGTCAAAGGGAACTGATTCTTGATCCGGATGAGTTTTATATTTTAGTATCACGAGAAGCTGTCCATGTTCCCCCACTTTACGCAGCTGAAATGACCCCCTTTGATCCTTTAGTTGGTGAATTTAGAGTGCATTATGCCGGTTTTTTCGACCCAGGATTTGGACATGTAGCATCCGGTGGAAAAGGAGCAAAAGCAGTTTTGGAAATCCGCAGCCATGAAGTTCCATTTATCTTAGAACACGGTCAAATGATTGGCCGTTTGGTATATGAACATATGCTTAATCAACCCTCTACTCTTTATGGACATGATAGCGGATCACATTATCAAGCGCAGGGATTAAAATTATCTAAACATTTTAAATGAATGAGAAAACATGAATTTTTCTCAAATATTTATCTATTTCAATAGAGAAAAATTTGACTTTTCAAAAAGAGCGTCCGTCTCCCATTTGTTTGTTTCTGCACATCAAATATGCAAAACTCATTGCCATCTATAACTACATCTCTTAAAAAAACTTGAATAAAGAACCGATCTATTGTGTTAGACAAAGACCATTAAAAACAAGCCGTCCATGTTATGACAAAAATACTCATCAATTAAGAATTTTTGTCCATATTTTTTAATATTATTCAATATCTTAAATCAAACGTCAATCACGCTCTTTCTCTATAAACCATGTTCTTATTTTGATTGAGAGCTGTTTAGCATTTTGGCAAAGTTTTCAAGACCATGCACATGGCTATGCCCCATTTATAGTATAATAAAAGATAGCATCCAAAATGAAATCTTTCTATTTATATCTATTCATATTTAAAAGACTTTTAAATACCCTAAGTACATTGAAAGAAGTATATTTTGATAAGCAGAACATTTTTAAAATAAAACATCATAAAATCGATATTACTTTAAAGATAGAGGGCATCATTTAAATTATTTCTCAAAAAACAATTGTTATAAAATACTCTTACAGATGGATTCTCGGATATAGTCTGAACCACAATGTACATTTGTGGATGATTGATAATAACTTGAACATTATAGGATTTTTAATTCAAAAAAGAGTCATAAAAATATTATTTTCATAAACGTGTTTTTTTGAGTTGCAATCTCCATTGTCTCCTTTTACTGAATGAAATATTTGGGAGGATATCGAATAATAGAAGATATGCGGGGTGGTTTTTATTCGTTTTAAAGTGTCTTTGCTTTTCATTTAGAAACAGTGGTACTATTCATGATTATTTCTTCGATATTCGATTACCGTAAAGCGGCAAAACGTCGACTTCCTCCTTTCCTTTTTCACTATATTGATGGTGGAGCTTATGCTGAAGAAACGTTGCGACACAATTGTACCGATCTTCAAACCCTTGCACTACGTCAAAGAATTCTAAAGCAAATTAATGATATTGATCTTGCAACGAAACTTTTTGATCAAACCCTTCACTTACCAATTATACTCGCACCTGTGGGGTTAACGGGCATGTATGCGCGCCGTGGTGAAGTACAAGCTGCACGTGCAGCCGTTGCCAAGGGTATTCCTTTTACGCTCTCCTCGGTTTCAGTCTGCCCCATTGCAGAAGTACAAAAAGCCGTTGGAAATGCATTTTGGTTCCAGCTCTATGTTCTCAAAGATCGTGGCTTTATGCGCGATGCATTAGAGCGAGCTTGGGCATCTGGTGTACGAACCTTAGTTTTTACTGTCGATATGCCGGTTCCTGGTGCACGTTATCGCGATGCACATTCAGGAATGTCTGGACCTTATGCTAAGATACGCCGTATTTTACAAGCTTTTACCCACCCACACTGGGCATGGAATGTTGGTATCATGGGACATCCACATGATCTTGGAAATGTTTCTACCTATTTGCAAAAGCAAATTGCGCTGGACGACTATGTTGGCTGGCTTGGTGCCAATTTTGATTCATCAATTGGTTGGCGTGATCTGCAATGGATTCGAGATTTTTGGAAGGGAAAAATGATTTTGAAAGGTATCCTTGATCCAGAAGATGCACGAGAGGCCGTACAATTTGGTGCTGATGGCATTGTTGTTTCCAATCACGGTGGACGCCAACTGGATGGTGTCTTATCAACAGCACGAGCATTACCAGCTATTGCCGAAGCTGTAAAAAACGATTTGACCATTTTAGTGGATTCTGGTGTTCGTTCTGGCCTTGATGTTGTACGCATGATCGCTCAAGGCGCAGATGCCGTCATGATTGGTCGTGCTTTTGTTTATGCACTTGCAGCCGCAGGTGAAAAAGGTGTCGCGCACCTCCTTGATCTTTTTGCCAATGAAATGCGCGTAGCGATGACACTAACCGGTGCACAAACGATTAAAGAGATTACACGTGAGAGTTTAGTGAATACAGACGCTTTTAAGCAATAAAAGCAACGTTTTATACTCCTCCATAAAAAGAGAACCCTTTTTATGGAGGAGTATATTTTATAGATATATTGGCTGCTGCTATACAGTGAAAAGCTTAACAATAATCAACGCAAAAAAAGTATAAATAAAACCGTGTGGCTTTTTATTCACTTTAGCAAAACTTTACTTTAAGGATAAAAAGGGACAAGCGCTGCCAATAAAGGTAAAACAACAGTTGACACAGAAAAAATCCCCATAAATAATGCTGTTAACATTTTTTACTCCTCTTTATAAGAACATCTAAAATAAAAATGTACTTATGAATTATTTTTTCACATTGTTATAAAAGGTAAATTTATAAATATTAGTCATTTATATTTTAATTTACACCTTTATTAACATAATGTATACTTCATTTTATTTAAAGTGTCAATATGTATTATTATAATCTATAGTAATAGTAAAAATAGATGAAGAAATATGTTTTATATCTTCTGTATATTATATCATTGCTAACGCTGTTTTCACGATACCATCCGGGCTGATTCCATAACTTGCTAACACCTCCAGTTGGCTTCCGTTCCGGATTGGCTCGTCTGGTATTCCTAGTGATGAAAATTTGCAACAGGGTGTTTTCCTAAACGTATATAAACCGGCATAGGGTTGCTCAGTGCCAAGAAAATGGCCGCTTCGGTTTCTTTATTTATCTGCAGAAGCAATAATAGCTATGTTCGCAAGAGCACGAAGCAAAGCAAAGTCGGAAATGGCGTGATGTGTCGCCTCAAGTGGTCCATAACTCACACCAGCGCTAATACCGATCAATCGAACAGGGTTTTCGCAATAACCAATATCGACCTTTATTTGTTCAAGTGCACGCGTTGTCAAAAAACACGCTTGCGAAACAACAAAGGGCTTTTTTCCACACGAAGCAAAATCAGCAGCAACGCCGACTAAATTTTGTTCTGCAATTCCAGCTTCTATAAGACATTCCGGATGGAGTTTTGCAAAGTGATCAATTTTTTCCAGATATTCGTGAATCAGCTGTGAGAACAACAAGATTCTTATCAAACTGTGCTATTTGTATAAGAGTCTGACTCAAAATTTCGAGGTTAGAAAATTTCACATTGTTTTGTGTTTCTTGATGCGAAGTCTTCATGCTCATTCTCTCATCGATTGAATTTTTGTCTGAATTTCATCAAAAACAATCTTACATTCTTCCTCTGTTGGAACTTTGTGGTGCCAGCCTATGTCATTTTCCATCATGGAAATTCCACCCCCCCTTTATGGTATTCATCACTATTGCTGTTGATTTGTCTTGGTGAAATGGAAGAGAGCCCAATGATCTTTTTAGTTGTGTTATATCATGGCCATCAATTTCTACCACATGCCACCCAAAACTTATAAATTTATCGACTAAAGGCTCTGTTTTCATTAAAATATCCGTTGCCCCCGTAATTTGCAGCCGATTTCTATCCACAACGGCAATAAGATTACTGACTTTATAGTGTGCTGAAAAGAGTACAGCCTCCCAGATGGATCCCTCTGTCATTTCGCCATCGCCAAGAAGTACAAAAACACGATAGGATTGAGAGTTAAGCTTTCCAGAAAGAGCCATTCCCGCACCAAGAGATAAGCCGTGCCCAAGAGAACCTGTGCTTTGCTCAATCCCAGGAACTTTTTTGGTTACATGGCCAATAAAATTTGAACCAAAGCTTAAATATGTATCGAGAAGTTGAGGATCAAAATATCCCATTTCTGATAAGACAATATACAACGCTTCAACCGCATGTCCTTTACTTTGAATATATCGATCACGATCAGGATCATGAATGCGCGTTGGATTTATTTGAAGAATGTATTTGTATAAAATATAAATGAAATCAATACAGGAAAGGCTACTCGCTGTATGTTCAGCTTTCGCTTTTCTAATGAGATCAAGAATTTTAAAACGTAAGTGGAGAGCATAAATTACATTGTCAATATCTGCTTTATTTTCTGCATAAACCATATCCTCTCCCCCCTTAGAAGATTTATCAAATGATCATTTTATACGCGACTTTTCCTTATATTTTGAACGTATAAAATAATTTACAAAAAATACGCTGTCTCATAAAGCTTATGCAGAGAGTATGTCAGTGTTGTCAAAAAATGCAAATTTATTTTAAAAAATATTTTTATATATTGCTTCATAGCCGCACTTTGTCGATATTTTTTACACACACATAAAAAGCCATGAAACTATCGATTTTAAAGAAAATCGCCGTTTTTATAATCTTGTCAAGCATTTTGGACATAAGCAGCAAAGTTGCAAATACAATGACACTTTTTTATATGACCAACCTAAAATGGAGCCTATTGTGCGAACCATAAGAAGATCACTCAAGCTATCCTGTATATCCATAAATATATCCTGTAAAAATAAGAGATTGTAGGTGTGTCATGAAAAATAGATACATAAAATCTTTATGCATCTTTGATTAATTTTACAAACAACCTTCAATGAATAAAGCAATCGCTTGATAAAAAGAGAGACAAAAAAATCTCTCTAATCCTATAAAATGAAAATAGGAACTTTCTCAAGCCTGACATTATGAATGCAGTTTATAAAAACGTATCGCTGTCTCACCATAAAAACGCTCATCATCAAGATAAAATATATCAGGCAAGTGAATCAAAGCATCTTTCTTTTCTTCAAGCACAAAAAGTGTATCAACTTTTGCCCAGCCGCCCCTCAGCGCTTCCACAAAAGCACGCTCACCCAAACAATGACCATAGGGGGGGTCTGCACAAATAACATCAAATGGCAGCATGGTTCCAATATTGCCTAGTTTTGTTGCATCACGACGTAAAATACGTCCAATAGACTGTAACTCAAAAGCTTCAATATTTTTTTGCAACAGTCCACGCCCCTCAACTGAATTTTCAACAAAAACAGCAGCTTTTGCACCACGCGATAGAGCCTCTATACCTAAAGCACCAGTGCCAGCAAAAAGATCAAGAATACGTTTACCAGTCCAAAATTTTTCTTCTCGACTTGCAAGAATATTGAAAAGACTTTCACGCGTACGATCGCTCGTTGGGCGGATCGACTGCCCCACAGGCGTAAACAAAACACGTCCAGCAAATTTACCGCCGACGATCCGCACGTGATCCTCCAAATTTCTTCGCTGTTTTTGTATGACCTTTTTGTGATTTCGATTTTTTTATACCCCCATCAAATGATTTATCCTTGCGTTTTTTCTCAAAAGAACGTTCATCATAATGACCCTTTATACTCTTTTCTTCTTTCTTGAAAAAACGCTCCTTTTTGCTCACAAAACGCGCCTCACCAAAAGATTTTTTACCGTGATTTTGGTTAAAATGCGTCTCTCTTTCCTTCTGCAACGGAGCATCTAATGGCTTCTCTCTTCCTTTATGCGCAGACTTTTGACTCTTTAAATTGCTTTTATGTTCATGAGAGGGCTTTTCACTATAGCAAGACTTCTTACGCACACTTTGTGGACGTGCACCCGGTGCCATCCAAACATTAGAACGACGCGAACGAGCCAAAAAACGCTCTGCTTTTCCGTCCTCATTCTGATTCTTATCCATAAGTTTTTCATCCGATTTTGCCCCCAATCGTGATTGATCGCGCTTAACAGCCCCTCCTTTCTGTCTGCGATCTCTCCCACTTGAAAAAACCCAATCCTCATGCGAAACAGGAAAATCTTTACCACTTTGTTTTTCTGCAATAATCGTAGAATTGGAAAAGGGTTTTAGAACAGGAGAATCAAAATCTGCATTGGCTTGCATAATTAAACGCTCACCTAATTGCTTACGCAACGTCCGCCCTTTTATCTCACGAACAGCCCCTTCTTCCAAATCAGCGAGCTGAAATGGACCATAAGAGACACGAATTAAACGGTTAATAGATAATCCTAATGCACCTAAAACCTTCTTTATTTCACGATTTTTTCCTTCACGCAAAGCCACAGAAAGCCATATATTGGTCCCTTGTTCACGTTCAATTGATGCCTCAATCGAACCATAAAAAACACCATGAACCGCGATACCATTTTTAAGGTTATCAAGTGCACTCTGTTTGACTTTTCCATGGGCGCGCACCCGATATTTGCGCACCCACCCTGTTAAAGGAAGCTCTAATACACGTGCTAAACCACCATCATTGGTTAACAGTAAAAGCCCTTCTGTGTTAATATCAAGCCTCCCGACAGAAAGAACACGCGGCATTTCTTTTGGTAAACGGCTAAAAACTGTTGGTCTTCCTTCCGGATCACGGTTCGTAGTCACAAGCCCGACCGGCTTATGGTAAAGCCATAACCGCGTCCGTTCCATAGGAGGCAAAGGCTTTCCATCAACTTTAATAACATCAGAGCGCGTTACGTTAAAAGCAGGCGTTGTCACAACTTTACCATTCACAACAATACGACCTGCAACAATCATCATTTCTGCATCACGACGTGAAGCAATGCCTGCACGCGCTAACCTTTTGGCAATTCGCTCACTTTCACTATTTTCATTCATCTATTCTCTACACCAACTTCTTTCAGAATATTCAGAAAATCACATATTCACACCATACCGCTTACCCTAAAAAAGGGGGAGAACACAATCATTTATTCTTTTCTATCCTCTAGCAGCAATAATGTAGGCGTTTACGTGACCATTTGTTTTTTATATTAAAAATATAATGCCCTTTTATGCTTAAAAGGACGATGTCTTACGCATTTTATGGTAATCTTCTCTATGAATTATGAAGAATCCTTTTAAATCCCCACGCTTAAGTAGAAAGAACTCTATGACTTTAACGCCCATGGAAATAGCCCTTTTAGAAGCACAATGGGCACAAAAACAAGATGAAGTTCCAGTCGGCGCCGTTATCACACATGGCAACACAATCATTGCCCGTGCTGGTAACGACACAAAAACTGCACATGATCCAACAGGACACGCAGAAATGCGCGTCATCCGCATGGCTTGCAAAAGCCTCCAAAGTGAAAGACTTCCTGATTGTGACCTTTATGTAACACTGGAACCTTGTGCTATGTGTGCGGCGGCAATTTCATTTGCACGCATACGGCGTCTTTATTATGCCACGAGAGATCCCAAAGGAGGTGCTGTGGAACACGGTCCTCGTTTTTATCAGCAGCCAACCTGTCATCACAGACCTGAGACTTATTCTGGTTTTAAAGAAAAAGAAGCCTCTCAACTGCTTAAAAATTTTTTTACAAAAAAACGGTCCTAAAAACACTTTCTATTCTTAATTTACCGTAGAATATTCATTGATAAGAACAATTTTACATTGGGTTAGACTTCTCAATACTGAAAAGTTTCCTTATTTAAAATCTATTTCAAATCAATAAAAACCACTCCTTTACACATCATAAGCGGGATGAGTGTGTGGATCAAATTTGTATAAGAAAGGACTGAAAACGTCTCTTATGAATGGTCGAAATGCAAAAACACCCCGCAACACGCATGAACCATGCAAATATAATAATGGTGTCGATTCACAATAAGATATTGATTTATAATGATATAAATAATTACTTTCAACTTAAATCATAGCCACGAATATAGTAAGGCTTTCTCATTTTAAATCGTCTCATATTGAATCAATGAAAATCACTTGCTTGTACGTCACAAGCAGGGCGACTATATGGGTAAAAACTGTACAAGAAAAGAGTAAAAATGGATCTTATCTTAGATAAGGGCTATCGCAACATTGGGGGCTCGCAAATATAATGATGGTGCCAGTTCGCTTCTTCACAAACATAAAGATGGAGGTGCTGGTTGGCTTTATCGCTATACCATTCACAGGCACCGTCGCGAAATGGGTTTGAGCGCATTAAGACATGCCTTAAAAAACGGAAATTAGCAACTGGGTAGCGCTCTGTTTTACATGAAGGTCGTGCCCCTATTAGATAATACGATTCTCAAAAAGTAAAATACCTTACAAAAGCTTAAGAGCTCTTCTTTTATCAGCGCCTCATTTTTTAAGTATGATACCTTTCACGTTTTTTAATGTTTCTCATGCTTCGTCACCCTGTTGACCAACAGGCGCAGTTCTTGCCGGTTGACGATAACTTAAAGGGGGCTCCGTAAGATATCGACGATAGTTTGCACTTCCCACGCGTTCTCTCTGACGACGTAAATATTCTTGTCTCTGCTTCTCATTTAAGTGTGAAACACTTTTTGGTGATTGCTCTTGCTCATAAACGGGTGATACTTGTTTATGAAGCATAAGAGATTGCTTTGATGCCTTTGTTTTATTGAAAGAACTCTCTTGTTGAGGTAGTGGTAGCACCATACGCGAACTTGACTGCGGAATGACAAGTTTTGAACGATGTTTCATAACAAGCTGGCTACTGTTATTTGTTGGTGTCAATGCCGTTATATTTGCTACATCTTCAAAAAACTGTGTTGAAACCGGTTTACCTGTACCATAGGTAGGAGCAGATAAACCGCATCCTGTTAACACAAAGCATATACTCAAAACACCTATTGGCAATATTTTTACTTCACATTCTTTCACTGCTTATCCCATTTTCTCAGTATATCGCTGCCCCATCGTCCCGCACTTATGGGATACTTGATCTACATACACACCCATCCCCCACGGAAAAACAATGAAACTCTTTCATATCATAAAAGGCGATATGCATCAATGACAGAATAAAAACAGTCATAACACGCCCAAGCCCTGCCCCATCGCCTTAAAAATTTTAAATCTTGCCAAGCCTCTTTAATTCCCGCAAAGCAGCTGCATCACGAGCAGAGACATCAGGATAATCCACATCACTCCCAACATCCTGTGTATAACGCCACGATCGAGCACATTTTTTCCCTAAAGCTTTTCCTGGATACACACCAACACCTTCCACATCATTCAAAGTAAAAGCATCTGCAGGCGCTGTACCCTGCTGAATTGTGAGAGCACTAGTGATACAAATTTCAGCCATATCCAAATTTTCTAAGGCTTCTAATAACACGGGATTAGAAATGAAAACGATAGGCGCGGCTTCTAAAGATGACCCAATACGTTTATCAGCTCGCTCAAGCTCTAAAGCACCTGTCACAACTTTACGAACTTGCCGAATGTTTTTCCAACGTTCAGCAAGAGGTTCATTGTTCCATTCTTCTCGCGCACTGTAAAACTGTTCCAAATGCACCGATTGGCTCTCTGGATAACACTCTAACCAAGCCTCCTCCATCGTAAAAGGCAACATTGGAGCAAGCCATGTTACCATGCGCTTAAAAATCTCACGGATAACTTGTAAAGAAGCTTTACGCTTCTTTGATGAAGGTGCATCACAATAAAGAGAATCCTTGCGAATATCAAAATAAAATGCCGATAATTCAATGATTGAAAAATCTAACAATGCACGCATAATCTTTTTAAAATCAAACGCATTATAAGCGTGATGAATGAATTGATCCAACTCAAAAAGCCGGTGCAATATAAACTTTTCAAGATCTGGGAGTGCATCATAAGGCATCTCCTCTTCTTCATCATGTGCTAAAGTTCCAAGCATCCAACGAATGGCATTCCGTAATTTGCGATAGGAATCCACATTTGTTTGAAGAATCTTTTTCCCTAAACGTTGATCTTCCCAATAATCAGTTGTCATGACCCAGAGACGAAAAATATCAGCACCAGATGTTTTAATGACTTCTTGTGGAACAACGGTATTGCCCAAGGATTTAGACATTTTCTTACCATTTTCATCCAACGTAAAACCGTGTGTGACCACCGCCTTATAGGGAGCACGCGTACGCGTACCACAACTTTCCAAAAGAGATGATTGGAACCACCCACGATGTTGATCAGACCCTTCAAAATAAACATCAGCAGGCCATTGCAAATCATCTCGATCTTCTAAGACAAAACTATGGCTTGTTCCAGAATCGAACCACACATCAAGAATATCATGAACTTGAACCCAAGGCTCGTGTGCACGCTCGCCTAAAAAACGCTCACGCGCTCCCTCAGCAAACCAAGCATCCGCTCCTTCTGTTTCAAAAGCTTGCAAAATACGCTCATTGACTTTTTCATCTTTAAGAACAACGCCATTTTCATCAGCAAAAATACAAATAGGAACACCCCAAGATCTTTGACGAGAAAGAACCCAGTCAGGACGATCCGAGATCATCGAAGCAAGACGATTTTGACCAGAAGGAGGAACAAAGCGCGTCATCGAAACCGCGTCTAAAGCGCGACTGCGTAAAGTTGAACCATCTCCAAGATCTTTATCCATTGAAATAAACCATTGTGGTGTATTACGGAAAATAACCGGCTTTTTTGAACGCCAACTGTGCGGGTAGGAATGCTTTAAACGCCCCCGCGCAAACAATCGATCCGCTTTTATTAAAGCATTAATAACCTCTTTATTGGCATTCCCCATTTTTCCATTATCATCAATAATGCGTGCAGGGCCCCCTTCACGGTCTGGACCAAAACCAGGAACATCTTTCGTATAAAAACCAGCATCATCAACAGGAAATGGTATAGACGAATCAATCCCCATCTTCTCCAACAGGGGCTTAGAAGCATTCCAAATCTCAAAATCTTCACGCCCATGGCTTGGTGCCGTATGAACAAAACCGGTACCAGCACTTTCTGTTACGTGCGAACCATCAAGCAGTGCAATCTTATCATGATATCCCCCAGCCAGGCCTTTGAGCGGATGAGAAAGAACAAGCCTTTTTAACTCATCAGCAGTCACAGCACGCAAACGCTTCAAAACCAGTTTTGCTTTTTCAGCACAACTCATAGCCAAAGCATCAGCAAAAAGAAGTTTTTCGCCAGCTTGAGGACCAAAGTCATTTTCCGCACTTTCAACTTCATAAAGACTGTACATAATCTGTGAAGAATAACTCACAGCGCGGTTACTGGGAATCGTCCACGGAGTGGTTGTCCAAATGACAATATAAACCCCCTGTAAATCGCTGGAATCTGTTTCAAAAACAGGAAACTTAACCCATATGGCCTCTGACTCATGATCATGATATTCAATTTCTGCCTCAGCTAAAGCTGTACGCTCAACAACAGACCACATGACAGGCTTTGAACCACGATAGACCTGATCTGACATAACAAATTTCATCAATTCACCGGCAATCCGTGCTTCTGCATGAAAAGCCATTGTCGTATAGGGTGTCTTAAAATCTCCAACAACACCAAGACGTTTAAATTCTTCACTTTGAACATTGATCCAATTTTGTGCAAATTCACGGCACTCTCGACGAAACTCATTAAGGGGTATCTCGTCCTTATTCTTCCCTTGCGCACGATATTTTTCTTCAATCTTCCATTCAATCGGAAGCCCGTGACAATCCCAACCAGGGACATAGTTTGCATTAAAACCACGCATTTGAAATGAACGAACAATGACATCCTTGAGGACTTTGTTTAAGGCATGACCAATATGAATATGGCCATTCGCGTAAGGCGGACCATCATGAAGAATATAAAGTGGTCTCTCTCTCGCTTGCTGGCGCAATTGAGCATAAAGCCCTATCTCCTCCCACCGCGCCATGAGTTCAAGTTCTTTTTGCGGCAGCCCTGCACGCATAGGAAAATTTGTTTGTGGGAGATAAAGAGTTTTTGAATAATCTATTGTTTCATTTTTCACAGCCATTGTGAAATATTCCTGTCCACTTTTACGATTTCATTTTTGCATAACTTCCCTGAACCCTGCAACTCTGGTTTTTTGATCTATGGGGAAAGCCGAGCTTATCATTCGTATTAAGCAGCGATCAAGAAAATATATCATCACGGTTCACGGGCTTTATCATGAAACTACGAAGAAAGGAAACCTAAAAATGATTTTCTCAAAAAATAAAGGCTCCACCATTGGCAGAGCCTCTTAATAATTTTCTTAAAAATTTATTGTGTGCTCACCATTTCATTTTGCACAAAATTAAAACTTGTAAGCAACACCAACGCGGAAATCATTGGTTTTATAACTAAGTTCAAGTTTTTCTTTCGCAAATTTCTTTTTACCAAAATCAGAGTAACGATATTCGGCACGCACAATAACGTTATCTAACACCGCAAAGTCAACGCCACCTCCAAGCGTATAACCAATCATTGTCTTCGTTTCATCCGTCAGGTTTTTAGAACTCTCTTTTCCACCTTCTTTCTTAAACGAGACCGATACAGCATCCTGAAGCTGTGCATAAGCAATACCACCAGCAATATAAGGCATAAAGCGATCAGCAGCAAAACCGATACGAACCCGTGTGGCACCTGACCAGTTTTGTTTGAGAGTATGGCTGAGAGTTGCAACCTCACCCTCTCTTTCTATACCAAGTTCAGAAGCCATCTCTTTTATTTGTTCTATACCATAAACACCGGCAGCATCATTCTTATTCGCGGCTTGTGCAGCTTGAGCACCGCCTCCAGCCATTCCTGCAGCAGCATGGGAGTGAGAACCATACAAATGAGGGCCATGTGGATTTGAAGCTGTTCCAACATGCGGATGAACACCATGAGCGCCACTACCAGATGCACCATGTGGATACACACCAGAACCTGCATGAGCTCTATGATGTGCACCAGCTTGCGAATGAGCACCACTACTAGATGCACCGCTACCATATGCGCTATATGAACTACGACTAGGCGCTCTTGCTCCACTGGTTACCACTTCTCCCGATGCAGCTGGTTGTCCTGTTACAGCCCCCGACCCTGATCTTGCTAATACCAATGGTTGTGTCGGTACCGTTGTCTCTACCGTTCCTCCTGATGACCTTATCGTCTCTGATTTTGCAGCTGCTGTCTGCGCCGAAGCTGGTTTCGCAGGCGCCGGTTCTGATGACGCTGATCTTCCTGCAGCTGACTGTACTGCTGGTGCTTTTGGTGTTTCTGATCCCACCGCTGGTTGTGCAGGTGGTGTCTGTGTAGATACAGACGCTGACTGTGATGCCACTGGTTTTGTCAGAACTGGCTGTGCAGGTGCGGGTTTTACAGGCACTGGTTTTGCAGCAGCTGTCTGTGGAGGGCTTGGAGGGACTTCTGTCGACGTTGGTGTTGGTGTCGTCGTCGGCGTTGCTGACGTTGATCTACGCGCCCTTGCTAAGGCGCCGTCTATTGTTGCATTATGCGGTGCACTTATCGTAATCGTCTTGCTATGTTTTTGTCCAGACCAAATGAAATCTGTATCGATACCCAAAACAAAGTTATCACCAAGGTCAATATTAGAACCAGCGAAAACACCACCTTCAAAACCTGAAAGTTTAGGGGATAAATCCTTGCTCAATGGAACAGTTTTGTGCTTACCAATAATACTCATATCAGCCTTGCTCGAAAAACCGCCGACTTGACCACCCAAGTAAAGACCCGTCCAGCTAAAAGCAGGAGCGACAAAAGTTGACGACGCAACAGGTGTTGGTTGATGCGGAATCATAACATCAGCGGCTTGCACTGCAGAAGCTGAAACCAAAGCAAAAATAGATGTTGTAACTAAACGTTTTGTACTCATAAATTATCTCCAAATATCCAAAACGAATAGTATATAGTGCATCTGTATCTAAATATCTGTAGCAAAAATGTCACATACACAAAAAAATAAAAGCTCTACAAAAAATACAGATTTTTAGAAATTTATTTTCATTATAATTCAATTTCGCACTCAATTGGAGTTTATTTCACACAGAAACAAATTTATAGGCAATGCCAATATAGCCAATATAAAAGTGATTATTTTATAAATATGTTTCTTCACTTTCTTTCAAAGACTTTTTCACAAAAACCCAAGTAACAATATCCGAGACACAGAAAAATAGAGCAAAAGAAAATATTATCAGCCATAGCGAAATTAACACCATCGCCAATGGTAAAATCAACAAATGTTTTTGATTTATCATAGAGTTGTGCATGAACAAACTCTAGCCCCACAGCTGACACTTATTTAGAAACTTTCAGTTTTTCTGCACGACTGAATAGTGTATAATCAGGCAAGACATTGATTTATAATCATAGTTCACTGTTTTTCATATCGATTGAGAACCCCAAATAACATAAGATTTTTTTATTCCAAACCGGTTTAGATTGAAGCGATCAAAACGACTTGCTTGCCCATAAATAATAAGAAGCTTGAATAGCTGCTGCAACAAGACATAAAAGTCCAATCCATAAGATACCATAAAAACAACATGTTCTTTTCCATCTTGTCCCACCATTTTGGCTCTCATTGGAGCAGAGTATTTTGTACCAAAGTGAAAAATATGCCCAACTTCAATGCCGCGAGCTGGAAGACACTTTTAATCAGAAATTTGAGTCCATTCTTCTTCATTATGCATTTCTTCTGTCACTGCATAACAAGTGGGATAAGTGTAAATCTGCACAAAAAAGAACTAAAAATACCTCTTAATGAATTATCTTAAGACAAGAGCTGTCACGACATCTATGAGCTAGCAAAGTTATAATGAGGGTACCAGCGTGCTTGTTCATAAACGTAAAACGATTATAATGGAAACCATCACCACTCTATATTTATAATATCTGCTTTTTTTAAAAGAAACAAACCAAGAAAACATGTAAAACACCGCGAGCACGACGCAACCGCACCACATAAACACCCTGTGCTCAACTAACTTGAGAAGGAAACATCTGATTAGTAGTAGAAAACCCCTAAAAGGCGGACAAGCTTTCCCCCCTTCAATAACATGTGAGCGCACCTGATACGGATTATCATATATCATTTTTTACAGTTTTCCGTATTTCTGTGCCAGCAATTCGCGGAACCTCATCGGCTATTTTTGTTCCACAACTCGCACAGCTCATCTTAATCAAACGATGTAAACTTTCTGGTATATCAATCGTAAGACGCTTCATTCCTTTCTCCCTCTTACCTTAATGTTTTTCCCCCATGCATCCACCGTTAAAGGAATTGATTTATTGGTTGGCTTCGTGCCAATCTTAATTTTTTACGCATCGTGCGAACTCCTTTATTTCTGCAGAAACCGATTCAGTCTCTGCTGCTAGTCCTTGTTTATCAACTTCATAAACAGCCTTCGCCTGTACTGTCGCTTCAGCAAAAATCACACGCTGTGCAACAGTCACAGAGAAAACATGCACAAGATAAACGCCAAGGGCTGCTCCCATATCACGCCCGATTGCTGTATTGACTATTTTACGATGAATAACAAAAGCGGACTTTAGATTTTCCTTATAGACACGCGCTTCATCAATCAGTTTTACAATACCATCAGCAGCCCAAATATCATATGGACTAGGTTGCACAGGAATAAACACGAAATCTGAAGGCATCAGAGCACTGGGTACAAGATCTGTCACGCGTGGAGCACCATCAATAATGATATGATCGTAATCATAACCAATCTGTGTAATCTCTTTGTAAACCGTTGTACGTGACAAACCGACAACTGGAAATAAGAGAGCACCTTCACGCGCGGTTGCCTAATCCAACGCACTCCCTTGCAGATCAACATCAATAAGCAACACGCGTTCTCCTGTCCGTGCAAAACGAGCAGCGAGTTTCACACTTAATGTCCGTTTTTCCCACTCCTCCCTTTTAATTCAAGGAGCCAATAATCATTCATGACACCTTTCAGTTTTGTCGTTTTTACGATTATACAAAAAACAATAAAAGGGGAAAATATCAAACGCAAGCAAAACAATTTCTTCTCTTAAGACCATGATCAAAACAATTGCACAAAAAAACAACAGCCATGCTCCCTATACAGTAACCACTGAATGTGAGAAACATTCTTACCCTTGGCATGTACTGCAAACCCACTTAATAAAAAGAAAAAGTCACATTTCTGGCACTATAAAGAGCACTTTCTCCGGTCTCTAACTAAAGTGACCATTGTACATCATGTACAAAGTCATTTTGTTGCAAAATTTCTCAATGAGATCATAAAATCTAGAAAGATTATTGAAAATAGTCTCTTATTTTACAGCCACCTCAGAAAAAAAGCAGCTTTTATCCACCCTCTACGACAACAATCATATCCCCCTCCTCACCATTACATAACTAAAGGACAATCATGATAGTCCTTTATTTCAAGCAACAAACAGATATATCAGAATAGTTCATTATTTCTCATTTAAATCATAGCCCCGAATATTGTAAAATATTCTCACGACAAATCATTTCATCATCTCATATTGAACCAATGAAAATCACTCACTTGTACCTTACAAACAAGGTTGGGGGTGGAATAAAAACGCTACAAGAAAGAAGTAAAATACGACTTATGAATCGTCTTACTGCAGGAGCAGTCGCAATACTCACGGATGAGCAAATGGTAAGATCGTACTGATTTATAAATATAACTCATTGTTTGGCATGTTAAAGTGAATATTCCCAATATCGTAGAGGCCTCACATTCCAAGTCTGTTTATGTTGAAGCAAGTCATCATCTTACACATCGCAAATGAGATTGCCATGTAAGTAGAAACGGTACAAGAAAGGAGTAAAAATGTCGCTGATGAATTATCTCAATGCAAGAATTGTCCGCAATACCCACGATCTAAAATAGAGTAATAGAGTAATAGAGTAATAGAGTAAAAGTGCTAACTTTCTTCTTTACAAGTATCAAGATGGAAAATAACTTTACTGCAAGCATTCACGAATGCCATTATGAAATAAACCTAGGAGCAAAATTTCTCTATAAAAAACATGTGAAAGTACAACCCAAGAGTGTTCTACTTTTCATAAGGAAGTGCCCCATTAAAAATGCGAAAACATCAAATACATAACTTCCGTTATTACAAAGATATAACTTGAGATACTTTTAAAAGTCACACAACCAAATTAAAGGATGAGGATAAAAATGGAAGTTTATTTTTACCATTACAGCTTTATACTTTCTCCAAATGAATTTGTCTTCCTGTTTTAGAAATGACGCAAACAGATAGGCACAATACATATGTCCCCACCTGACATAAAAAAAGAAGATACAACGCATAGAGTTTTTAATCATCTTTTGTTTCAAACATATTGTTGGTTTGTCTCAAACATGCTGTTGCCTTTACAAATCATTTAGCCTCATGAGATAAAATCATAAATAGATACAATAAAATATTTTACCCATTTTAGATTCATTTTTCTCAATACAATCGCCCCTTCTCGACAAAAGAAACTTTTTTGTTAAGATATCATCAAAACATTTACCCTTATAAGGTTCTTTTAACGCACCAGAAAGCATTATGAAAATGGTGAATTGGGGATAAACAGAAATGCAGTTACAACAAATTGATCCCGATATTTTTATCAGCGCCCAAATTAGCGTTGACAATATTAAAACATTAGCAGAAGCAGGCTTTAAAACAATTATTTGTAACCGCCCCGATCAAGAAGATCCCCAGCAACCTGACTTTTCCGTTATTGAAACAACAGCACATGAATATGGTATAAAGGCATATCATATTCCTATCGTACCACCGGTCATAAAACCATCCGATATTGAAACCATGAAAACAGTTTTAAAAACAGCATCCATGCCTCTTCTTGCCTATTGTCATCATGGAACACGCTCAAAACACCTTTACCAATTGGCCCGCCTTTAAAAACACATCTGACTGGATCAGAAGGAGCAAACCATAAGCTTAGGGAGGAAAACTGTAGTCGTGAAAAACAGTTTTTAAAATAGCACGCACACTTTTTTATCACTCCATAGAGAATGCTCAAAACATCCCAAGCGATTGGCTTATCTTTAAGCAATTGTCTTAACGGATCATAAAGAAACAAACTGTAAATTAAGCAATCATAAAATCTTATAATCTTACAAAAAAGATAAAAAGAATGCTTAAATCAGATCTTCACGCATTAGATTCTCCCTCTCAACAACGAAAACACCATATATTTCATGATATTTTAGCCTATATTTTCGTGATCATCGTCAGTTTAACAGCCACTTTTTGCGCTCTTATATCTTTCTTAGATCAACTTTAAGATAGGTTTTCAAAAGTAAGCAGTTTATCCAATTGCGATAATGGTTGTGCTGCCACCAAAGTTTCTTTTGCTGCTTGTTCATCACGTTTCATTTGCGCAATCAAAGGCTCAAGCCCGTCAAATTTTTCTTGACCGCGCAAAAACTGTAAGAAAGAAACAGTACAACTTTCTCCATAAAGATTGTCGTCAAAATCAAATAAATACGTCTCTAGAAGTGGTGCACCATCTTTAATAACCGTTGGACGACACCCAAAACTTGCCACCCCATCATGTAAAACACCGCTAGCACGACGCAACCGCACCGCATAAACACCCTGTGCTAAACTAACTTGAGGAGGTAACATCTGATTAGCAGTAGGAAACCCTAAAAGGCGGCCAAGCTTTTCGCCTTCAATAACATGTGAGCGCACCCGATAATGATACCCCAACAAATGAGCTGCTATTTCTACCTGACCTTGCGAAAGAAAATCGCGAATAGAACTGGAAGAAATCATCAACGACTTCTCATCTTGTGTACAATAAACACAAGGGACTTGAATAACCTCAAATCCCAATTCTTTTCCCCTTTGGTAAAGAAAGTGTGCATTACCACTTTTCTGATGACCAAACTGAAAGTTTTCACCTGTAACCACACTCGAAACATCAAAAGCTTCTTTTAAAATCACATGAATAAATTCATCCGCTGAAAGAGCAGCAAAATTTGCATCAAATGGCTGTTCAATAACCCCCTTAAACCCAAGAGTTTTAAAAATCTCAGCTTTTTCAGCAGCTTCGGTCAAACGATCAACAGGAGAAGAAGACTGAAAAAAGCTCCTTGGATGAGGTTCAAAGGTTAAAACAACAGCTGGCTTATTTTTTATGCGCGCTAAATCAAGCGCCTTTTGGAGCACCACTTGGTGTCCACAGTGAACACCATCAAAGTTTCCAAGTGCCAAGACCGCTCCCCGCCACGCCAAAGGAACCCTATGAACCCCCTGAAGACGTAAAAAATCAGCCATTACTGAAGTGCCCACATTATTGCTTGTGGTTCATAACCATGGCGCTTAATAAAAGACTGTAACGCTTGCTTATCCACAACACCATTTTGCATATAGTCATCACGATGAATACCTCCCATGATATAAAGAACATCAAGACCAAAATTGATAGCACCTTTAACATCCGTCAAGAGACCATCGCCTATTGCTAAAATCTGGCTTTTTTCCACTGTTCCACGAATTTTTTGCAACGTTTCAAAAGCACACGCATAAATAGGCGCATGGGGTTTTCCAGCAATACGCACTTCTCCTCCTAATTGCTGGTAAAGACGCGCCAAAGCACCAGCGCACCAAAATTCCTGATTTCCGTAATGCACAATCACATCAGGATTTGCACAAATAAAAGGCAATTTCCGCGCACGCATACGCGCAAACATAGTCTCATAAGTAGATGGTTGTTCATCACGATCCTCAAGAAAACCACTACAAACCACAACAGAAGCCTCCCATTCTTCAACCAATTCACAGTCTAATCCTTCAAACAACCTCAAATCACGCTGCTGACCAATAAAAAAAACTTTACGTGGCGCAGCACGAATAAGATCACGCGTCACATCCCCTGAAGTAATAATTGCATCATAATAATCACTATGAACATTCATGCTTTGGAGTTGAGCCGCCACATCTTCCCGTGGTCGTGGTGAATTGGTCAATAAAATAACATTTTTTCCCATCTGTCGAATTTCGTATAATGCTTTCAACGCCGGTTCAAATGCGTGCACGCCGTTATGCACAACACCCCAAACATCACAAAAAACAGCATCATAACGTGCCATAACGGTATCAATATGGGTCAGTTCATTCATGTTGTGCCTTATATCTTGCTATTCATTACACTGTCTTTTACTTCAAGATTACTTATCGAAAGATAATTCTTCTGTCACCTTCTTTCTCAACACTTCACCTTGTTTCTCTTCATCACTGCCCATGACATAAGATAAATTACGCAAAATAACAAAACAAACAGGTGACCATTAAGCTGTAAAAATTTTGAAATAGCGCATATAAAAAACCACCAAAACACTGTTTCTACTAATAAAACTTTAATTCTATAAATAATGATATTGCATCTTCTCAGAAATACTCAAGTTTGTATTATTATAAAAGAAAACAAATCAATATTATAAAAAAGTAATCCTCAAGAGTTTTAGAAGTTCGCATGATCAAGCAAATCATTTGTCAGAGAAATATGAAAAGCTCTCCTCCCTTAAATGCCCCCTCACTGAAAAACAAAGAATAGAAAATACATATTGCTTCACACTTTTATAACTTGCATTATTTAAAGATATATACCCTTAGAAAAACGCTATTACGTTAAATACGCACACTTGTAAAAAAACCTTTATAGCGCCCAAGTCCATTTTATAATACGACCCACACAATATAAATTTTACCTATGAAAGGGAGCACCATTACTCTCTTTGCCAGTGCATGCGTGTTATCACAACTCTTACATTGAAACGAGGCATAAGAAACTTGCGCCTTTAAAATAATATTGACACACTCATCTTATTTGTAAAATGCCAACGCGTTTTTTTGTTCAACAATCACAGACTGAAAATGCAAAAAATCCGCTGATATTCAAAAATTCAAAACCCGCATCTAACATGCAAGAAACGATAAATCTTCATGACCAATGCAACGATTACCAAATAACGAAAATATGGTGCACTATTTATCGAGAAAATCTTAAATATAACAAAACTTTTCAATGGTATCGACCATGTCCATAAAGACGTCTTCATGCAAAATATGTTTTGAAATCATCACTGGAATTCAATTGAGAAATAATTCAACGCATCGGAATAATATCGTTTGAACATCTTTGCAGAAATAAGAGGCGATGACCTCTCAAAATTCTTTATACACTTTCTTCATGCACTCACAAAATCACACTCTCATGACCCCGCATAAACCGAAGAGACAAAAAGTTTCTTTACCCTGAAGGAGAAATGCAATGCCTAAAGGGAGACGAACGGCGTCCCCTTGCCAAAAATAAGTGCCAGAATAAATGAGATGTATTTTGTTCTTCTCACGCAGCTCCAAAACTTTGATAAACCTGAAGATGCTTAATATTGCTGCCCAATTGTACCCTCTCGCGCGTTTAATAAAATAAACCATCACACAAAAACAGCTCTAAAGCGAAAAAACGCACGCAAAAAGTCTTTCTTGGAAAAATTTTGGAAAACACAATTATAAATTTTTAAAAGAAAACATAATTTGAAGGTATAAAACCCATATCAAAAAAGTAATATTTCTTTCATTTTAGAGCCATAAGAAACGCCTTTAAATATCATATTTTTTAAACCATGTGGAAATGTAAAAACAATCTGTTTGACTTTGGATTAAAACCACCATTGAATACCATGTCAAGGTTAACTTGACCGCAAGAGCAAAAGCTTTGCGCGTTCTAAAAACAAGGTTTTAACGCGTGATTTTGGTGAATATACGAAGATTTTAAAAAGTCATCGCTTTTCATAAAATCAAAAAAGTCTGCTTTAACAGGCATTTTTCTCATAGTGAGAACATAGTCATCAATTCTTGTCTGTAAGAAAAAATTGAAGAAAATGAAGGGGAAATCCTAAAGATAAGAACCAAGGAGAGATTCTCTAGAAGAGATCAGAATCCCTCAATTCACTTTTGAAAATCTGCAC
The DNA here is from genome assembly GCF_040545155.1 of Bartonella silvatica. NCBI lineage: Bacteria > Pseudomonadati > Pseudomonadota > Alphaproteobacteria > Hyphomicrobiales > Bartonellaceae > Bartonella > Bartonella silvatica. The sequence continues at coordinate 46,613 of NZ_JBEPLI010000004.1, read as the reverse complement.
CTTATTTACCCAAATAGACGCTCCCCAAACAAATGAAAGAGAGGTGCCTCAATACAACCAACAGCCTATCTTAACGCACGGGTTTCACCGAGAGAGTTGAAAAAGCTTGGTTTAAAAAGCTCAAACGATAAATTTTTTAAACCATTATGAAAGGCGCTATCTATGTTATCAAACATATCTGCTTTCTTGAGTTGTTTAACTGGAAATTTATGAATGAGACGAAATCTATTCGTCAAAATAACAGTCTCTTTTTATGAATGACAGAAGTCAGAGAAGCTCTTTTTTAAAACAAAACCTATCATGAAAAAAATATATTATCCTCTCTTTGCATAAAAGTATAAAAATCCTCTGTAACGATTTTAAAATTACCATGCAATTTATTTCAGACTATTTTTAAGATGTTTCATATAAAAATCACACGATATCTCTTCACAAAATCTATCAAAATCCTGAAAAAGGATTGTAAGATCCATGATCGCGCCGCCATTGTGAAGGCTCAGTGAAATTGCTTGACCAAAGACCAATTTTTTTCTTGCGCGCCGCTTCTTCTGCATGACGATATTGTACTGGAATAGGATTTTTTGTCTCTTTTGCAAGCACCAACATACCCTCGGCCAACCCTGCTTCAGCTAAGTCAACACCTTGAACAAAACATTGTGCATAAGAAACACCATTATGCATGAGCGCCTGCTTACAGGATAAAGTCTGACCAAGCGTTTTGGTGACAAGCCAAGCCGTTGTAACAGCCCCGCAGGGCCATTCTTGATCATTTAACTTTGCTTTTTGACGCGGAGCACAACTATCCACACCATATAAATGCACACTACGCGTAATATGTGTACGCCAAGACTGCGCAACAGGCGTGAACAATTTAAATGTAACGCCACTGGTTACAGAGGCTGAGCCCTCAAAGAAGGACACATGATTGAGAACAACACTCGACGACATATCAGCAATATTTGGTGATACTTTAGAAACATTGGATGGTAAATTAAAAGCTGCTTTATTGTTTTCTAATTGCTGTTTGCTGACCGGTGTCGTTGCTTTTTTTTCTTGCAAAGACATAGCAACAATATCTTGGACATCTTTCATCGTAAATGTCTTGAGAACACTCAAGTCTATATATTGTATGATTCCCCATAATAGAGATCCTATAATATAAACAACAATAATCAGTTTAAATCGTATCCGCTTAATACATACGCTCAAAAAACGCATCGTTTTTTTACCCTCTCATATCTTTATTAATACTCTTCTTTCCTTTTAACGAGGAATAGGAAGCAAGATGTTTTGAGTATTCAATATATTTTGGAAGAAAAATATGACGAATACACTTTTTAATATTTCTATCTTTAAAGATACACAACTTAAAATTGCCATTTTCATGTAACACAATCTCAATATGAAAATCTTCTGTCTCTTGAAGAAGGGGATTGAGAGTGAGCAAAAACCACGATCAAAACTTTTATACGACAAAAATGATCAAAGAATGATTGAAGCCATAAGTCATGAGAACAAAGAGACTTCGATCTGAAGAGACAAAGAGATGTCAATGGAGAAATAATTCTTTTTAGAGAGGTAAAATGACAGACAATATATCCAAGAACATCATGTTTATCGTTATCATGCTTCTTTTAAACACAGTTATTATATCAGACCCTTCTTATGCTTCTACGGTTTCTACAACAGGTGGGTTTGGGAATATTGATTCTGTTTTAGATAATATTGTTAAGATGATGACGGGAACAACAGCAAAGCTCATTGCTATTATCTGTGTTGCTGCCGTGGGTATTGGCTGGATGTACGGCTTTATTGATTTACGCAAAGCAGCTTACTGCATTATTGGCATTGGGATTGTCTTTGGAGCCCCTGCCCTTGTAGGCAAATTGACGGGTATTTAAATGAACGAAGATACTCTTTTCCTTGCCTGTACACGACCAACCATGTTTTCTGGTGTCACCATGGAAGCAATGGCTCTTAATGTCATGGCAACATCTGTTCTCTTTATTCTAACAAGTGGCTTTACCATGATTGGTCTTGGTATTGGAATGCACTTTGTTTTACGTGAAGTAACAAAGCATGATCACAATCAATTTCGCGTATTATTTGCTTGGCTCAATACCCGAGGAAAACAAAAAAATATCAAAAGATGGGGAGGAGGATCGACATCCCCCTTATGCCTTATTCGAACTTATAAGGAACTAAGGCGATGAAGATGTCAATCATGAAAAAGGAATCTTTGCCTGAAGACTATATTCCCTATATACGCCACGTCAATCAACACGTCATTGCCTTAAACTCACGCTGCTTAATGACGGTGATTGCCGTTGAAGGGATCAATTTTGATACCGTCGATATTGACCAGTTAAATTCGCTACACAACCAATTAAACACGCTTTTAAAGAACATTGCGGATGAACGTGTTGCATTATATTCTCATATCATCCGCCGGCGGGAAATGCTGTATCCAGAGGGTCGTTTTCTTTCATCTTTTGCAGCAACACTTGATGAAAAATACAAAAGGAAAATGGTTTCGCAAGAACTTTATAGAAACGATCTCTTTGTTTCCCTGATCTGGAATCCAGCATCCGATAAAACAGAAAAACTTGTCTCCTTTTTTCAACGATTAACAAAGGCAAAAAAAACACAATCTGAGCCCGATCTAGAAGCTATTCGAAGACTTGAAGAGTTAAGCCAAGACTTCATGCAAGGTTTAGAAGCCTATGGCGCGCACCTTTTGTCAATTTATGAACATGATGGCATTTTGTTTTCTGAACAAAGTGAATTTTTACACCAATTGGTGGGGGGAAGACGTGAGCGCATTCCCCTCACATTTGGCACCATTGCCTCAACAATTTATTCAGACCGCGTTATTTTTGGAAAAGAAATTATTGAAATTCGCCATGAAAGCAATGAACGTTTTGTAGGTATATTTGGATGGAAAGAATATCCTTCTAAAACCCGCCCAGGTATGACCGATGAGTTACTCACAGCACCGTTTGAATTCATTTTAACCCAATCTTTTGTCTTTAAGAGCAAGGCAGCAGCCAGTGCCATTATGGGACGCAAACAAAATCAAATGATTAATGCGGCCGATCGTGCTAGCTCACAAATTGAAGCGCTTGATGAAGCACTTGATGATTTAGAATCCAATCGCTTTGTTTTAGGCGAGCATCATATTTCTCTTGCTGTATTCGCCGATCATCCCAAAATATTGTCTGAAAATCTATCAAAGGCACGCTCTCATTTGACCAATGGTGGGGCGGTAATCGCCAGAGAAGATTTAGGATTAGAAGCCGCATGGTGGGCACAACTACCAGGAAACTTTAGCTATCGTGCGCGCTCTGGTGCCATTACCAGCAGAAATTTTGCAGCTTTATCACCTTTTCATTCTTTTCCCGTTGGCAAATTGAACGACAACGTTTGGGGATCTGCGGTCGCATTGCTCAAAACACAAGCTGGTTCACCTTATTATTTTAATTTTCATTATGGTGATCTTGGCAACACCTTTGTTTGTGGTCCATCAGGGTCTGGTAAAACAGTGATTGTTAATTTTCTCCTTACCCAATTGCAAAAACACAATCCAACAATGGTTTTTTTCGATAAAGATCAAGGAGCGGAAATTTTTGTACGGGCAGGTGGTGGAAAATATAAACCTTTAAAGAATGGGTCCCCCACAGGGATTGCTCCTTTAAAAGGTATGGAATACACAGAGAAGAACAAAATTTTTCTTCGCAATTGGGTTTTAAAACTCGTCACGACTGAAGGACAAACGGTAACAGAAGAAGAAAAACAAGATATCGCTAAGGCTATTGATTCCTTAGAAAGTTTGCCCCGTGCCCAACGTTCTCTTGGTGCACTTCAACTGTTTTTTGATAACACCTCAAAAGAAGGGATTGCCATACGACTGCAGCCTTGGATCAGAGGGGAAGCCTTAGGCTGGGTCTTTGATAACGATCAAGATGATCTAAATTTAAATGCTCAGTTTATTGGTTATGACATGACCGATTTCTTAGACAATGAAGAAATTCGGCGCCCTTTGATGATGTATTTATTCCATCGCATTCTCGATCTGATTGATGGACGACGTATTATTATTGTTATTGATGAGTTCTGGAAAGCTTTGGAAGATGATTCATTTAAAGCTTTTGCACAAGATCGTCTCAAGACGATCCGTAAACAAAATGGTATGATGCTGTTTGCAACACAAAGCCCAAAGGATGCTTTAAACTCAACAATCGCACACACGATTATTGAACAATGTCCAACTCAGATCTTTTTTCCCAATCAAAAAGCAAATTACAACGATTATGTTGAAGATTTCAAACTAACTGAACGTGAATTTGAACTTATTCAGTCAGAACTAAGCAGAGAATCGCGCCGGTTCCTGATCAAACAAGGACAAAATTCTGTCGTTGCAGAACTCAATCTACGCGGGTTGGATGATGAAATTGCTGTCTTAAGCGGCACAACCAAAAACATTGAAATCATGAACCAAATCATCAACGAATATGGAACAGACCCCAAAAAATGGCTCCCCATATTTCACCAAAGGAGAAAAAAACAATGAAAAAATACGGCTTGGTCACGCTTTTATCTTTGTCTTTCATCTCTCATGCAACGTCAAAAACGACAACCAATGTGGATGAATATTATAAAAAAACTCTCGAGAGCATACAAGAATTAAATACCGCAAATTCAGAAACAGCTGAAAATATTTACGAACGGACAAAAGAAACCACAGCAAAAATACAAGAAATACAAGAAAAACTGAGGAATGCCCAATCATCAGAAACGCAAAAACCAGAAGAATTACAGCAACTTCAAATAGAGTTGTCCATTCTTCAAGCAAAGCTTCAAGTAGATACTTTAAAGATTCAATCTTTAAGTATGATTCAAGCAAAAAATGCAAAAACAAAAGAGGAGATGAGTGAAGAAGCAGCGCAAAAAAAACATGAAGATATAGCGAAAAAATTAAAAGAAAAACTCGAGAATTCTAATGTCCGACTTTAGTTTTGCTCCCTTCGAAAGCATTTCTGGCTATATTTTAGCACCGCTCGATAGTGCAATGAACACAACGGTGAGTGGATTATCTTCTGCTATTTCAGCACCACTCAACCTTGCTTCGATCATTTTCATTTTTCTGTATGGCTATAATGTTATGACAGGCCGCACTGCCCTTTCTATGCACAGTCTGCTCAACAATGTTGTAAAAATCGTTGTTGTAACAACCATGGCAACGAATGCGGATACATTTAACATCTATGTCAAAGACATTTTCTTCAATGATTTAGTCAACGCCATTGGGAATGCACTCAACAGCAACCCCACGAGCTCTAATGTCTTTGACTTTATTTTATTACAAGCAAGTTCTCGTTATCAAGACGTTTTAGCGAGAGCTTGGTTCCTTGAAAAGATCGTGGTTGGCCTTCTTGGTTCTTTAATGATTATGGCTGTTATTGTATTTTGTATTGGTGGTTTTATTGTGCAAATGTTTGCACAAGTTGCCCTTGTTATGATTATAGGTCTTGGACCATTATTCATTAGTTTATATTTATTCAATGCAACCAGAAAATTTACCGATGCATGGATTACGACTTTAGCCAATTTTACCATTTTGCAAGTTCTCGTCATCATGCTTGGAACACTGATGTGTAAAATCATTTTACACGTTCTCGAAGGAACCTATGATTCAATCTATTATCTTTTCCCTCCTGTTGTTGTAATCTCTATCGTAGGAGCCATTCTCTTCCGTGCGCTTCCTGGCATTGCTTCTGCACTTGCCTCTGGCGGACCATACTTCAACGCTGGTATATCTTCAGGCGGACAAATTTTCACGATGATCTCCCAAGGAGTTAAAACGAGTGGAAATACCGCGAAAAGTGCCCTTTCTCACCTCTCTGGTGCATCATCAAATATGGCATCAAAAGCTGCCAAAACGGGAGGAGGTGGTCGTGGTAAATTTTAATATGAGCCGCTCCATTGAAAGGACCATAAGCTTTGTTTTGCGTTGTGTGCACACCCCACACGCACTTTGTGTAAAAAACTTGGTTTCACAAGACCAATCAAAATCTTTCATCGCATACTTTTATGAAATCCTTCAAAGCAAAAGCTTCCATGTGTTTGTATTCCAAAAAAATTTATGAGTTTAAAATATGAAACGAAAAATTATTTTTTTTGTGACCCTCACCATTATCGTGACCGGCTGTGCTTCCTTAAGTGGTCCTAAAAAGCCGCCACGGTGTAATGGCAAACAAACCCGTGCTTTAAATCAAGATAAGTGGGATTGGGAGAATAAAGGCATCATCACACAAGAAAAGACGCCCAAACCTTTTGTGACAACGCCCATCATTCTCAACACGTTAGAAAGTGAAAATGCAACAGCAAATGTCACGCTTAAAGCAGCCTCGTTGAATTCTATCAACCACCACACACTCTCTAATCCAATGACGGAGATCACGCGTGAAAAGTAACGAATTTGATGCATATATAAAAGAAGCCCGTTCATTTGATATTGACCGCATGCATGGCATGCGTGTGCGGATGAAAATTGCCATGGGCTTAACAATCCTTTTTGGCTTAATGACAATTGCTTTAGCCCTAGCGGTCACAGCATTAACACCTTTAAAAACCGTAGAACCCTTTATCATTCGCGTTGATAGTTCAACAGGCATTATTGATACGGTAAGTGCCTTAAAGGAGTCACCAAAGGATTATGATGAAGCCATAACACGCTACTTTGCCAGTAAATATGTCCGCGCGCGTGAAAGCTTTCAACTATCAGAGGCAGAAAATAATTTCCGCTTGGTCTCCCTTTTATCATCACCAGAAGAGCAAAACCGTTTTGCAAGATGGTACGCAGGCAACAATCCAGAAAGCCCGCAAAATATCTATCAAAATATGACCGCTACAGTCACGATTAAATCAATCTCCTTTTTGAACAAAAATCTTATTCAAGTGCGTTATTATAGAATGGTCAAAGAATTAAATGGAAAAGAAAATATTTCCCATTGGGTTTCGATCTTAAACTTTTCCTACATCAATGCACAAATTTCAACAACAGACCGTTTAATCAACCCACTTGGCTTTCAAGTATCGGAATATAGATCCGATCCAGAGGTAGTAAAATAATGCGATTTTTACAAACAATCTTCTTATCTTTGACGGTTACGGTAAGCTGTCATACGACCAGCTTATTTGCAGAAATCGTGCCCATGAGTGCCCGCAACGACAACCGCATTCGATTTGTCAATTATGACCCACACAATGTCACAAAAATTATTGGCTCTATTCGCTCTTCTATCCAAATTGAATTTGCAGATGATGAAGAAGTCGCCTATGTAGGAATTGGGAACTCCGTTGCTTGGCAAGTTGCACCAGCTGGTCGCTTTGTTTTTTTAAAACCACGAGAAAACCAGCCTATTACCAATTTACAAATTGTTACAAACCGCGAAGATAAGACAAAACGCTCATATCAATTTGAATTACAAGTGCGTGAAGGTGAAGTCTCAGCAGGCAATGAAACATATTTCCTCGTAAAGTTCCGTTATCCAGAAGATGAAGCCCTGCGTAAAAGATTAGCCCAAGCAGCAAAAGCAGCACAACAAGAAGAAAGCTTTGTCGATGATATTTTAAATACCCATGAAGAATTCGGACCACGCAATTGGGCTTATGAAGCCCAAGGGACCCGACTCATTGAACCAACTTCCGTTTATGATAACGGAAAAACCACAACCTTTACATTTTTAGGCAATACCGAAATCCCTGCCATTTATCTTGTCTCACGTGATGGGCAAGAATCCTTGGTGCCAAAATCCATTAAAGGCAACAAAGTCATTGTTCACGCCATCGCTGCACAATTTATTCTACGCCGTGGGAATGATGTCTTGTGCATCTTTAATAGAAGGTTCGTACCTGAAGGGATCAATCCTGAAACGGGCACAACATCACCCTCCGTACAACGTAAAGTGAACATAGGAAACAACCATGAATAACGAAATGGATGAAAAAAACATCAATGATCGCGATACGATAACAGATTCTCAAGGGAAAAAGCAAAACACCAATGCCGGCAAAGCTATTGCACTTATTATTCTTTTTGGTGTTTGTCTTTATTTAGCCTATTCAACGCTTGCGACAGACAAAAAAAACATCCCTGAACTTCCCAAACAAGGGGTGATTAAGCAAACAGAACTTTTCCGCCCTGCACAACCCAAACCTATCCCCCTTGAACCAACCGAACAAAATACCGCACTATTGCCGAAAGTTGAGCTACCCACCCCTCAAATAACAGAAACACATTCCGATAACACACTCTTGGAAGCAGCACAGCGTGCTCCCGTATTAGCCTATACGAGTGCAAATCAGAACAAAAAAAATATAGTAACCCATGATGATCTTTTGCTAAGGCCAACCGAAAACAAACCTGATGAAGACGCGCAACGCTTTAATCACATTCTCAAACCCACAACCCTAGAAGGGATTCGTGCCTCAACTCTTGGCAATCGAAATTACATCATTGCCATGGGTGCGTCCATTCCTTGTATCTTAGAAACTGCCATCAACAGTGACCAACAAGGATTTACCAGTTGTATCGTCTCTAGAGATATTTTATCCGACAATGGTCGCGTTGTTCTCCTTGATAAAGGCACGCAAATTATTGGTGAATATCGTTCAGGTTTAAAAAAAGGGCAAAATCGTCTCTTTGTGCTATGGACAAGAGCCAAAACCCCAAATGGTGTTATTATCACATTAGCTTCACCAGCCACAGATGCTCTAGGACGCTCTGGTATGGACGGTGATGTTGATAATCATTGGTTTGAACGAATTGGATCTGCACTTCTTGTCTCGATTATCAGAGATGCGACAGACTATGCGAAAGGCCGCTTTATCAAAAAACTAAATGATGAAAGCAATGGCGAAACGGTCTCTTCTGGACAGAATATTGCAAATATTCTGGTAGAAAATTACGCTAATATCCCTCCGACACTGACCAAGAACCAAGGAGAGTTAGTGAATGTTTTCGTCGCTCGAGACTTAGATTTCTCCAGCGTTTATAAACTAAAAGTGATCGGAAACAAAAAGCAAATCATTCATCGCACTCTTTCAAGAAACTTTTATAAAAATTCTGAGGTTCCCTTGAAATGAATCAAAATCTGCAAAAGTTGAACAATGAAACCGTTGCAATTGTTTTAACAAAGCTTGAACCACTAAATGCTTTTCTAAAAGACGATGGTCTTTTTGAAATTGTCATCAATCGTCCCTATGAAGTGATGACAGAAGGAAGCCAGGGATGGAAAACAATAGAAGTCCCAACGCTCTCATTTCATGAACTTATGGGAATTGCTAAAGTTGTAGCATCTTATTCCAAGCAAAATATATCAGACAAAAACCCTATATTATCTGCCACCCTCCCCAATAATGAACGTATTCAAATTGTCATTCCGCCGGCGGTTGAAAAAGACACGATCAGTATGACAATCCGCAAACCTTCATCACAAAGCTTTTCTCTTGAAGATCTTGCTGCCAAAGACCTTTTCTCGCTTTGTGAACAAGTTTCATTCACCTCTTTAAATGATTATCCCTCACGCTTTAACGAACTCAAAAGCATTGAGCATGACTTAGCCACCACCTACTGTGATAAAGACTTTGTTTCCTTTTTAAATCAAGCTGTCAAATGCCAGAAAAACATTTTGATTTCCGGAAAGACCGGCTCTGGAAAAACAACATTATCAAAAGCCTTAATCGCCAAAATTCCTAAGGATGAGCGTATTATCACCATTGAAGATACACAAGAGTTGGTTGTTCCTCAACAAAACCATGTTTCTATGATCTATTCAAAAGATGGACAAGGTTTAGCCTCTGTTGGTCCCAAAGAGTTGCTTGAATCTGCATTACGCATGCGTCCTGACCGCGTTCTTTTACAAGAGCTGCGAGACGGTACAGCCTTTTATTATATCCGCAATGTCAACTCAGGACACCCAGGTTCCATTACTACAGTTCATGCCTCAACAGCCCTTGCGGCTTTCGAACAGATGACTCTTTTAGTCAAAGAAAGTGATGGCGGCAATGATTTAGAGCGTGATGATATTCGAGGTCTTTTAATTTCAATGATTGATATCATCATCCAATGTAAACGAGTCGAAGGAAAATTTAAAGTCACAGAAATTTATTATGACCCATTCAAACAACGAAATATTTTTGGAGGAAACTAAGGAGAAACGCCCAAAAAACGAGAAAGGAAGAAGAAATGCACGAAAAGACACCAGATTTTTTATCAGTAACATCGGAAAAATTAGAAAAGTACTGTGAATCCGTTGATGACAACATCAACAGACGCACTATTGAAAGCGTAACACTTCATTCTAAAACGCTCAAAATTTTAGAAAAATATGCGAGGGGAAAAACATCACTCGAAGAATGTCATATTCTTATGAACAACGCAATGTTATAAGGAGAGAACAATGTCAAAAGCCAAGTCAAAAACAAAACATACCTCCCCTCTTTTTTCACAAAAGGAACCCTATCCCAAGACCACTCCCTTGACAGAGTCACAAAATCTTGAAAATATTCTCATCCCAGGAAAACATAGCTCCCCTTTAACGAAACAAGAACTTGCTGAAATGGTTGCAGAAGACGCTCTTGTTCATAAATGCTTTCAACAAGTCCAAAAGTTATCAAATATTATGTATGGCAATTCGAGAGTCTTAAACAAACAATTGGTGCGAATGACTAAAAATCCAGAAACAGGGCAACAACTTGCCAACCAAATTGAACGCTCTCCCAGCTCCATTGCTCCTCTTGCCGGCTTTGATTTTTTGTTCTTTAAAAGTCACGCACGTGCAAATGCTTTAAACCACGTTGAAGCCATCTGCTGTGCCGTCGTTAATTATGGAGATGCTGTAAGACACGCGAGAAAAGAAATCACTCAAGAACATGAAACTGAGCAAACACGCCGCGCAAAAGCCGTTGCATCGCCAAGTCCAAGCTTACAAGACCTCCTTTCCTTACCACCGACACAACAAAAAGAAGCCTTGTTGCAATCTCCTGAGTTAAAACAAGAACTGACCAGCTTTATGCAGCACTTAAATCGCCGTCTTTCCTCAGATGATAACCAAGCCATCAAGCACCATGACTCTGAAAAACTGGCGAAAAGCCTTGGTGTTCCAGAAAACAAAGCAGAGGAAATTATAGGCACTGTCCAAAAAGCGAAAGAAGCACAGAAAAACGCGCAAGAGGTTAAGGTGCAGCGCTCACAAACATTGGCAATGGCGAGTTAAAAACTGTGAAGAAGAGACACTATTGAAAGAGGGAGATATTTTGCATTTCTCCCCTATGGAGCAAGGGGTTTGACGTCATCTCATTTTAAAATGTCATTTTTGACACACCCTGATAAAACAAAGGTAAGACATCAATGAAATACACAAAGACGCAGTTAGCGCTTATTTTAGCACCGATTGCTCTGGGGACTTTAACAATATTTCTTGTGCCATATTTGTTGTTATTTATCACAACGGATTTAGATAAATCTCAACTTTATTGGTATCTTCGTTCAGAACCCTTATTAAAGCTGATCATGGTTGCTATCATATCGCTGCTTTATGCCCTATTACAGCAGTTGCATCTGCGTAAAGCCATAACATTTGTTTCAGCTTTCTTTTTTGGGATCATCGCTCTCTATCATATTGTCAATGAAATAAAACGGTTAAGCCCTTATGTTGGTCAGCAAGGAATAACTTGGGGCTATGCCTTAAAGTTCATGGACCCCATGGTTATCTTTGGCATCATCATTGGTGTTTTTCTTTTAGCAATCCAAGCCGCTATCATCTCTCCTCGCTCAGAAAAGTTCAAACGTGCCAAAAAGGAAGTCTTTGGTGATGCCGCATGGATGAATTTAAACGAGGCAGCTAAAATCTTTCCAGCCAATGGACAAATTGTTGTGGGCGAAAGATACCGAGTTGATCGAGATAGCGTACGTCACATTCCCTTTGCACCTGGCAATAAGGGCACATGGGGAAAAGGAGGAAAAGCCCCCTTATTGACCTTTAATCTTGATTTTGGTTCAACCCACATGATCTTTTTTGCAGGTTCTGGTGGCTATAAAACAACAAGTACAGTGGTTCCCACCTGTTTGACATATCCCGGATCGATTGTTTGCCTTGACCCTTCAACAGAAGTTGCCCCCATGGTCAGATTTGCGCGAAAAAAAATGGACAATAGAAATGTTATTGTCCTTGATCCCAATTCTGTCTTAACAAAAAACTTTAATGTTATCGATTGGCTTTTAGACGATAGCGTCCCACGAACACAGCGTGAAGCCAACATTGTGGGGTTTTCCAAACTGCTTCTCACAGATAAAAAATCTGATAATTCTTCAGCAGAATATTTTTCAACACAAGCCCATAATCTTTTAACCGCCCTTCTTGCCCATGTCATATTTTCTGATGAGTATGAAGACCATGAGCGTAATTTAAAAACATTGCGTGGAATTCTTTCTCAATCAGAAACAGCAGTTGTCAGTCAACTGCGTATGATTCAAGAAACAACACCTTCTCCTTTTATTCGTGAAATGGTTGGCATTTTCACAGAAATGGCAGAACAAACTTTTTCCGGAGTGTATACAACGGCCTCAAAAGATACCCAATGGCTCTCTTTATCCAATTATGCTGATCTCGTCTGTGGCAATGATTTCGCATCATCAGATATCACAGATGGGAATACCGATATTTTTCTTAATCTTCCGGCAAGTATTTTAAATAGCTATCCAGCCATTGGACGCGTCATTATTGGCGCCTTTTTAAATGCGATGATTACCGCTGATGGTAATTATAAAAAACGTGTTTTGTTTGTTCTTGATGAGGTTGATCTTCTTGGTTATATGAATATTCTAGAAGAAGCGCGTGACCGTGGTCGTAAATATGGCACCTCTCTCATGCTCTTTTATCAATCGGCAGGTCAATTGGTCAATCACTTTGGTGAAGCGGGAGCACGATCATGGTTTGAAAGCTGCTCCTTTGTGAGTTATGCGGCCATTAAAGATTTCCAAACAGCCAAAGAGATTTCAGAACGCTGTGGTCAAATGACGATTGAAGTCGTGGGAACAACCAAGCAAAAGGGTTTAGCCTTAACCAAAGGTTCTCAAAACCTTAATTATCAACAAAGATCACTCATTTTACCGCATGAAGTGATTCAACAGATGCGCCAAGATGAACAAATTATTCTTATGCAAGGACACCCCCCTTTACGATGCGGTCGAGCGATCTATTTTAGAAGAAAGGAAATGGTAGCCGCTGCTGCAAAAAACCGCTTTGCCCCCAAAGCAAAGAAAAGCTGAAAAACACGTTACGGAAATTGAGCATAAAAACCATAACAACAGCATAAAAGGTCTAAAGCACAGGTTCTATTTCATCAAACCCCATTCACAAGGCATTCCCTCATGCCACAAAAATACGGTGAAAAAGAAACATGATTGCTTTTCATATTGCTCCTATATCCAATGTTTCAGCTTCCCCAGTAAGCACAATAATCACGCCAGTAAACATAATAGTCAAGAATACCCCTAGCAAAACGCATCGTCCCCTTTGTGACACTTTAAATCAAGATCAAAGCGCTTTGGAAGAAAAAGTCCTCCAATTTTTTTTCATTTTTTATAAAACTCATTTTGTTGCTTTTACCCCCCCCTACAGCAGTCACAACAATCATCGTACCACCTTCAACATGAACACCTCACGGGTGAAACGCATAAAAGAGAGTCTCATTCTCAAATAATGAGGAAATATGTATGAAAGTAATTCAAATTCTCTATCCTTCACGACAACAGAATAACAAAAACACCGTAAAACGGTTGAAGCAACCAACAACACCTGCACAGGTCACAATATCCCTACAACGAACAATACTCATGCCATTGAGGAGGTCATACTTCCTTAAAAAATACGCGAGGGGAGACTTCTTACATAAAGCGTTTATCACACTCTTATTACCCCCCCTACCCGATAAGGAGAGAACCCATGTTAGAGCAGAATTATCTGTATAAAAATACCAACACCCTAAAAAATAAATATCATATCAAAGACCCCCAAAGGCTTTACCAACGCTGTGCCCTTGATACAGCTAAAGCCGCAGCCCATTTTCGCCATGAACCACTCCCCAATAAATTTGATGCTGCCTACTTGAAACAAATTCACTGGAGCCTCTTCCATAATAGCTTTGAATGGGCAGGGAAAACCCGCGATCAGATCTTTACATTTGAAGACGGCAGTAAAGCGTATATGCCAGCGATGCGCCCGAAAGGCTATGAGACCCCTTTTGCTATCGGCCCACAAATCAGAAAAGAGCTGCATAAATTAGAAAAAACACTCAGTACAAAGAATAATTTAACAGGTTTATCGCGCAAAGACTTTGCTCAAGAAGCAGCAGAGATTTTTATGGCACTCGACCGCATACATCCCTTCAGAACAGGGAATGGACGCACACAACGAATGTTTATGGAAAAGCTGGGACAAGCAGCTGGTTACCAAATTGACTTTTCTGCAATCACCAAAGAACGCATGTTACAAGCCAGTATTCAAGCAATGCAACATGGCAATAAGGAACCGATGCAACATCTCTTTGAGGATATGACACATCCGCAAAAATCACTTATTTTAAAAGAATTCATCTTGCAAATGCGACAAGCTAGATTTTCCGAAATCAACAATCGTCTTGTGATCGCTGCAAAAGAAGGTGAGACTTATGAAGGTATTTATAGAGGTCATGCCGCGGAAGGCTTTGTCATAGAGGTAGAAGCGGGTTTTGTCGTTGCCCACAAAGATGACCTTTCCCCAGAACAAATTAAAACATTACAAAATGGTATCCGCATCTGCTTTACAAAAGAAAATATTGAAAATCTCAAAAAAACGCTCATTCCAAGCGAAAAGTTAGCGCCTCTCACCGACGAAGAATTATCTGAAAGAGCGACAAACAATCCCGTTGTGCAAGCGCGCAGAACAAACGTCGAGAATTTGTCAAAGGTGGTTTATGGTAATCGATACGCCTTAAATGCAAGAATCGATATGATCACGCAAGATCCAAACTTGAGTGAAGTGTTTGCACAACACGTTACCCAAAATCCTCAATCGATCCATAAGCTCGCAGGAAAGGACATGTTTTGTCTGAAAACATCAGCGCGTATTCATGCACAAGAACATGTTGCAGATCTAGGAGAAGCGCTTAAATGTTACGCAGCAGCAGTAGGTCAAGCAAAGTGCGATATTTTAGAACAACAGAACAGAGAACAAAAGCGTCTAGAACAATCTGTTGATGCCCCAGAAAAAGACTTGCAAAATCTTTTTAACCAATCATCCGATCAACAAAGAGAAACCTTATCTCACTCCCGTGAACTGCAACAAAAACTCCATCATTTTTCACGCAAATTAAGCACGCGCTTGTCATCAGAGGACCGTAGAGCTATACAAGAAAATGACCATACACGACTTGCTTGCCTGCTTGGTGTATCAGAAAGCAAAGCACAAGAAATTTCTCAAACAATGCAGCACATGAAAGAAGCCCAATATCAAGCACGAAATCTCAAAGTCAGTCGCTCCTCATCAATGGCTCTCACAGGCTAAAGGGATAAACACGTACTCTAACCTATCATCTGGTCTCTTAACGTGCACCATTTCATAGAAATAATTCTATGAAATGGTTATGAAATATGACAGAAATATTTTATAAAAACAAATCGCATCATTTTATATAACTTATTGATAAAGTTTCACAAAAAAACTGTATAAAAGACACAAACACCCATTACAGTAGTGGTAAGTAGGGCACAATCTTTGGAGGTCATATTAATACCTTCCTTTGTACAAAAGTGCTCACAGTCTAAAGGTGAAGAATGCACCAAAGATGTTTTCTAAAAATATTGAAAGGAAACGTGCATGAAAAAGCATCAACCATCCCGTCCCCCAGGATTTAACCCAGAAGAACTCTACACCCAAGTTAATAAACAAAACCGAGGGCACCCCTCACAGCCACTGGAAGAAGTTGACACAGGTGAAAGCAGCAGACGGCCACTCCAACAACCTGTGGAATCTGTCCATGCAACTTTTGGCATGGAGACAAATCCTCAAGGTGTAGTAGCGGGTCCCAGTTCAATATCTGAGAGTGATGTCCCCTCTCAAAGACCTGTCGAGAACCCCTACTCGATACCAAGGAATACACCAAACCTGCAAGGAGTAGTCATGCCTCCCTCCCCAACGTCTCGGAGACCACCCCGTCCTCAAAGAGGTGTTGAACCCTACTTGGTAGTTGATCTGTTTGACAAAGATGGGCAAGGTCCTAAAAAACCAGACGAAAACCCTTACGAAGAGGTTAATCAAAGTTACCACAGATCTCAAAACCCCATTGGCCTCAATCCAGTATCGGAGGGTAGTGGATATAGACCGCAAGGAGTAGTCATGCCTCCCTCCCCAACGTCTCGGAGATCACCCCGTCCTCAAAGAGGTGTTGAACCCTACTTGGTAGTTGATCTGTTTGACAAAGATGGGCAAGGTCCTAAAAAACCAGACGAAAACCCTTACGAAGAGGTTAATCAAAGTTACCACAGATCTCAAAACCCCATTGGCCTCAATCCAGTATCGGAGGGTAGTGGATATAGACCGCAAGGGGTAGTCATGCCCCCCTCCCCAACCTCTCGAAGACCCCCCCACCCTCAAAGAGGTGTTAGCCCCTATTTGGTCACAAATCTCTTTGGAGATGACGGGCAAGATCCTCCAGGGGTAGGAACTGGTCCCTACGCGGTAGTTGATCTATTTGACAAAGAGGGACAAGGTCTGAAAAATCCAGAAGAGGGCCTCTATGAAGAAATGAATCCGAGAGCGACAACATCACCTTCCCGAGCAGCCTCTATCACAAAAGCCCTTGGAGAACATGTAAAGGTTCAGTATGGTGAAGCAGAAGTTAAACATTGGTGTAAACTTGTTTATGGCAACAGCAGTGCTTTAGATACACAGCTTGCTAGAGTTCTTGAAAATCCTACAAAAGCTGAAGACGTCTTATATGAGCTGCTTGAAAAACCTGAAACCGGTGGAAGACTTGCTGGAAGAGAAGTCTTTGGTGTAAAAAGCCCAGGACGCAGAGAGGCTGAAGAGGATTTTGGGCCCCTTTGTGCTGCTTTTGAAAGGCATGTATCAACAGTACAAAATCTACACAAGGACCTTAACCGGCAGTATGCAAAAGAGCATGGTCAGAGATGCGAACCAGAAGGTCAAAAAAAAGACGCTGAACGCAGGCATCATCATCACAGAAGAAGTCAAGGTCAACACTCTCCTGAGCGAGAAGAGCGCCAACAGCGTGAAAATTCTCCCGCAAGAGGAGCAGCGGCCTTTGCTCTATGAACATGCTGCCATATAAGCATGTGTCCATTTTATCTTTGACTTAATCTTACTAGCGCAACTCATTTGATATAAATTGCGCTAGTCTTTTTTGCATTATATAAATAAAAAAACATATCAAAACAGTTGTTATAATTTTATGTAACATATTGATAAAATTTCACAAAAAAACTGTATAAAAGACATAAATACCAATTATGGTAACCTCCAAATAGCGTATAATCTTTAGAGGTCGTTCAAATTGTATCTTCCTTTGTACATTCAAATTGTATCTTCCTTTGTACAAAAGTGATCAAAGCATACAGGTGGCGAATGCACCAAAGAGGTTTTCTAAAAATACTGAAAGGAAACATGCATGAAAAAAAATCGTCCAATCCATTCTCCAAGCGTTAACCAAGAAGAACTCTACGCACAGGTTCAGAAGCCACGAGGACAAACACAACAAACCCCACAGACAGGAGATTCCATCTACGAAAATGTGGGCTTTAGTGGACGCGCACCCCATAACGCACAACGCCCAGATGACGTCGTCTATGCTGATGTCGGCTTTGGTGGACGCGCACCCCATAACGCACAACGCCTAGATGACGTCGTCTATGCTGATGTCGGCTTTGGTGGACGCACACCCCATAACGCACAACGCCTAGATGACGTCGTCTATGCTGATGTCGGCTTTGGTGGACGCGCACCCCATAACGCACAACGCCTAGATGACGTCGTCTATGCTGATGTCGGCTTTGGTGGACGCGCACCCCATAACGCACAACGTCCAGATGACGTCGTCTATGCTGATGTAAACAGAGGTGGGCATAGAAGGCAACACCCAGAAGCTGGAGAAACAGAATACGCAACAGTTTCTCCGCACCAGAGAGGAGCACACTCTCTCTCAAGTGAAGAGATTACGAAGAGAACTGAGCGAAATGAGCGCGTTAAAGCCTTTAGAGAAGAGGTTCAATATTGGTGCAAAAATACTTATGGCGATCCAAACCTTTTGAACGGAAAGATGGATGATATTCTACGCAACCCTGAGAATGGCACCCGACTTGCACAGGACATTGCAGAAAATCCTAAGTCTGTTCATAAACTCGCTGGACGTAGCGTATTTGGCATAAAAAGTAATGACCGCAAACATGCAGAAGAGAGTGTACATCCTCTATCTGAAGCCGTTAAAGGCTACACAGATTCTGTAAAAAACACCAAGGAGAGGCTTCAACACAATCTTGGTGCAGAAGAAAGACGTCATGCTTATGGAAGACATGATGAATACAGCCGTCAATACCAAAGAGAAAGGCATCAGCATACTCGCCAACAAGAAACGCAACAACATAGACATGAAAGACAAGGACAAGGGATGGCTTTTGCTATGTAAACATCCATCATTTTGCCTTTAATCTGACCCTTAGCGCAAATCATGTTATCAGAATTGCGCTGGGGGTTTTTTTTACATAAAAATGATGAAAAACACATATCAAAATAGTGACTGTAAATTTATGTAACCCATTGATAAAATTTCATAAAAAAACTTTATAAAAGACACAAACACCCATTACAATACTCCTGAATAGCGCATAATCTTTGGAGAGCGTTCTAAGATCTTCTTTTGTATAAAGAAGAAAGGAGAATTCCCCAAAGACGTTTTCTAAACGATTGAAAGGAAACAGGCATGATAAAAAACTCACCATCTTCCTCCACACATCCTTCTGTAAGAGAATTAACGCAACATTTTGAACAATTGGGAGCAGAATCCCTTTCCACTCCTCAAAAAACTGCTCCACAAAAACCACCACGCTTAAACAGAAATGCCACCACAAGTGAAACCTCTGTTTCCGCTGCATCTTCTCCCCCCACGTCCCCAAAAGTTGCCCCACCAAAACCACCACGCCTAAATAGAAATGCCACCACAAGTGAAACCTCTGTTTCCGCTGCATCTTCTCCCCCCACGTCCCCAAAAGTTGCCCCACCAAAACCACCACGCCTAAATAGAAATGCCACCACAAGTGAAACCTCTGTTTCCGCTGCATCTTCTCCCTTCACGTCCCCAAAAGTTGCCCCACCAAAACCATCACGCCTAAATAGAAAGACACTCCAGAAAGAAAGTAACGTTGCGTCTGCGGCATTAAAACATTCAGAGAAAAAACAGCACCCAAAAGATACCAATGTCATAAGGCATGAAGTAAACGAAACCATACAAGTAGAATCTTCTGTATTGGTAACCAAAAACATAAATCTTTCAGAAGAACAAATAATACTCTTATCCTCTCAGCATGCATTGGTAAAAACATACAGAGCAGAAATTCAACGTCTATGCCAAACTGTTTATGACAACCCCAATATTTTACAGAGTCAAGTAGAAGAGATTCAACAAGACCCCTATATGCCAACTGATTTACCAGAGAGAATTTCAAAATACCCGAAAAGTATTTCTAAACTTGCTGGTTCCCACATATGCGGCGTAAAAAATCGTGCACGCAGAGATGCTGAAGAACATACACCTTCTCTATATGCTGCTGTAGAATGTTATATAGAAGCTGTAAAATATGCACAAGAGAACTTGCGGCGATCCCCAGAAGCAGAATTAAAATATTATCAACGAACGATGAACAGTGAAACACTCGCCCAAATGCTCCAAAAACCACAGCCCCCAACACAGGAAAAGAAACCTTTCTCAAAAGAAGAGATAACCGAGCAAATTCAACAACATCCTGTCGTTACAAGATACCAAGCACAAATCACGCACTGGAGCAAAGTTGTTTTCGGCAAAAAAGATATTTTGCAAGAACAAGTGAAAGCTCTTTTAACACATCCCTATAGAGAAGCGGAGTTATCTTGGCAAGTTGAAGCATATCCTCAGTCTTTCTCTAAATTGGCGGGGTTAAGTGCATTTGGTTTAAAAAATAGAACCCGTAAACAGGCTGAAGCGGGCGTTTCTCACCTAGCAAATTCTATTGAAAATTATGCAGATGTTATAAAGCAGCTAAGAGAAAGCCTTACACAAACAAATCAGGAAGAATACAAACAGCATGCACAATTGACTGGGCTGGAACAAAGCTTCCATAAACAGCACAGTTTATCAGAAACTGAAAAACAGAGATTTCCGCTCAAACTTACATGTCGCGATACCACTGAAAACACCAAACACGCAAGTGGGGAATCACAAGATGCACAACGACAAAAAGTTAAAACATCAAAAACATTAGCTTTCGCCAGCTAAGCACACATAAACTTTATCTTTGATCTGATCTCTTGGCGCAAATGATTGTATATCAATTGCGCCAAAAAATTTTTTGCGACAACACAATAAAATTTCAAAAAGAACTGTCCATATTTGACATAACTAATTGATAAAATTTCACAAAAAAACTTTATAAAAGTCATAAAGACGAAATAGGTTACGCGCTCCTCACACAAGATTTTCTAAGATCATTCAAAGGGGGAGAATGCATCAAAGAGTTTTTTAATCACTGTAAAGGCTTGAAAGGAAGCATATATGAAAAAAAGCCCACCCTCTTCTTTTGTAGCACGCATGATCGCAGAATTTGAAAAACAGAACGAGCAATCGCCTGCAATGTCCGTAAACAAAAATACGACCGCAGAAAAGTCCGCAAACATAAAAGTTGCGCCACCAGTGCCACTGCGCACGAAAAACCAAGACCAGAGCAACACGCACGCCCAGCAAAGCCAAGGCGCAAACCCCAAAGTAGCCCCACCAGTGCCACCACGCACGAAAATTCAGAACCAGAACAACATACACAATCAGCAAAGCCAAGGCACAAACCCCAAAGTAGCCCCACCAGTGCCACCACGCACGAAAATTCAGAACCAGAACAACGCGCACACTCAGCAAAGCCAAGGCACAAACCCCAAAGTAGCCCCACCAGTGCCACTGCGCACGAAAAACCAAGACCAGAGCAACACGCACGCTCAGCAAAGCCAAGGCACAAACCCCAAAGTAGCCCCACCAGTGCCACTGCGCACGAAAAACCAAGACCAGAGCAACACGCACGCTCAGCAAAATCCAAAAGTGACATCACCACAAAGACCACCACGCATAAAAGACCAAGAGCTAAAAAACGCACCCCTACGAGAAGCCGCAATTTCACAAACAGTGCTTTCTTTATCAACAGAAACAGTTTTTCTCTCTGAAGATGAAATAAACCGCAAAGTTGAAAACAACGAGTTAGTTCAAGTCTGTAAAGATCAAGTCAGACATTACTGTAAAATAGTTTATGGCAACGCAAATATTTTTAACGAAAAACTTGCGGAAATTGAAAGAAATCCTATGCTTGGATATAATTTTATTTGGCAAGTTGCAGCAACCCCTAAAACGATGGCTCCCCTTACTGGTAAAAAAACTCTTGGCATAAAAAATAAAGAACGCAAAAATGCTGAAGAGAAAGTTCCAGATTTAGCACTTGCCGTTGAAAATTTTACCCATGTTGTAAAACAGGTGAAAGATGGCATTGATAAAAGACAAAAATCGGAACAAACATTGCCTAGAGGAACGCTAGACTTAAAGCAAATGGCTGAAGTCCTGAAAAAACCACGTACCCCTGAACAACAATGGGCACCTCTTTCAGATAAAGAACTTACCCAAAGAGTTGTCAGTGATACGATGGTCCAATATTGTCATTCAGAAATCACATATTGGTGCACAACTGTTTATAAAAATCCCAATATTTTACAGGAAAGATTAAAAGATATTCAAAAAATTCCTGAGATGAGTGAAGAGCTGGCATGGCAAGTCACAACACATCCGGGCTTTTTTGGTAAACTCGCCGGTCATAATTTCCATGGCTTTAAAAACGCTGCACGCAAACTGGCTGAAAATGGTCTTGCTCCCCTAAGTGAAGCCATTGAAGGCTATGCGGAAGCCGTAAAACAGGCAAAAGAAAACATTTTAGAAACACATCAGGCAAAACAAAAACACCATGAAGCATCTTTAGGGCAAGCTCAAGGTTTATCAAAACAACAAACCTTAAAGTCTCCTAAACTGTCTGAGCACACACCATCAAACATGCATCATGAGACCGGTGAGACCTCCAGACAAGCAGAAAACAGATCACATAACACACGCTCACAGAAAGTGGAAACCTCAAAAGCATCAGCCTTGGCTATTTAGAAAAACATAAATCTTAGCTGTTTCATGACCACTTTAGTCGCGATATCTCTTTATGCAATTATTTGATCAAGAACGCATCAAAGGATATCGCACAGTGCTGCAGAAAGTATCTAAACGAAATATTCCTCACGTCCCTAATAAGATATCAATCTTCACAACAGCACTGCCTTAACAGTGCAAACACTGCTTCTATGATCATTGCCCCTATGGATCATGCAAAATCTTCTACGTAAAAAAATGGTATTCTTTGCATAGAAACAATAAAGTTAACACTTTGATTTATAAAGATAATTTATAATTTAAGTCTTAAACAAGAACCTCTCATAACATGCTCTTATGTCAAACTTATCCATATGAATCTAAATAAAACGATTCATTTTCAATAAACGAGGCTGGCATGTAGGCAAAACCATTTGCAAGACACCTAAAATGCCTCTAACTCAAAGAGTCTTCATGCAAGAGCTGCCACAATACCCCATGAGTGAGAAAATTGAATGATGCTACCGGCTTATATCTCCGTAAACGTAAAGATGGTCATGCCTCATGGCTTTACCCTGATACTATTCACGCGCAGCATCATAAAATGAGATTTTTGGCGTTACGTTAAAAGATATTTCTTTTATAGAGAGAGTCTCTTCAAAAAGCTTTAAAAGCAAATATTGATCTTGAGAGAGCGTGAAAGAAAACAGCCAAACGATTTCCCCCTCTATACGAGCAGAATGCCCCAAATTATCAGTCTACCCATGTAGTTTTTTACAATAAAAACAATAGATAAGAGCATAATATTGACTCTAGCAATAGCAGGTCTTTAAAAAGAAAGATCAGATTCCTACTTCAAAAATAAGGAAAAATAATCTTATGAAGAAGAATTAAGCAAACTGAACCAAAAGCGCACACCAAAATAGTTTTATTCCCTCTCTTTAAAAACATATTCATCAATATCTCTTTTGCAAAACAGTTGAATGAACCAGATATGCGATATCCTCTTAACATCGACAAATGACAGCACGACTTTTATGCTGATTTTTAAGAAAAAAGAATTGATTGAACCTTTTAGAAAAAAGAGCGATAAACCTGATCTCTATTCACAAAGCAAAAAACGAGATACCTTATGGTAATCTCCTAAACTGCGAATATAGATGAAAGATGATGACAAAAATTTTGCAAAGGATATTGGTACATTAATCAACTGCGTACAAATTTGTACAACAAACAATAATCTAAACTTTTCCAAACTCTCTTTAGCTTGATGATGAAGTTGCAAAGTCGATACACATACAAAACATATCATCCACTCAATCTGTGAAAAAAACAACGTATCCAAAACCAATACAACCGAACAAGCGATTAAGGTAAACACTTGTGCTGCCATTGGCTTTCCTATTTTTTCCACGCCCTTTTTTGTTTTCCACATTGCCCCATATAGGAAAATTTACGAGAACAAATGTCTTTCAAAAACAAATGTCTTTTATGGAGACAATAAAAGTGATCGTGTAAAAAACCCAAAAACGCCGTTTAAAACTCTTCCTGTCCTCTTATTGACAGAAGGATAAACACCGTCGTAAAACACGATAAATATATGAGCATGCTAATCAGATTTTCACGACCTAAAATGGTTTTATTTTTTTCATCTTCTTCTTTTTATGACAACTTTGATGTATTTTTATGATCCTGATTAAAAAATTTGCAACGGTTGCTTCTGGAACCTTAATGAGCCGCATTTTTGGCTTTATTCGTGAAATGTTAATGGCAGCAGCGTTAGGAACCGGTCCTGTTTCCGATGCATTCAACGCAGCCTTTCGTTTTCCCAATACATTCCGCCGTTTTTTTGCTGAAGGCGCCTTTAACGCAGCTTTTGTTCCTCTTTTCGCAAAAAAAATCACCGAAGATGGTCAAGACATGGCAAGTAAGTTTGCAGAAGAAGTCTTTGGCGTTTTGTTTTCTCTCCTGTTACTTTTAACCATTGCCATGGAATTAAGTATGCCTTTTTTAGTGCGAACCATCATTGCACCAGGATTTACAGAAGACGCCACAAAGTTTAATGCGACGATTCATTTTACTGCAATCATGTTTCCCTATTTAACCTGCATGTCTTTAGCAGCCATGATGGGGGGAATGTTAAATGCTCTGCGACGCTACTTTATCGCAGCCATTGCCCCTCTTTTTTTGAATATTATTTTAATTGGTGTCCTTTCCTATGCTTGGATATACCAGCTTGACGCTTGGCATATTGGTTTAAATCTTTCTTGGGGTGTCTTAGCTGCAGGCATTTTGCAGCTCACTTTAATTGCTGTTGCTTTGCGTCAAAGTGGAATGAAAATTTTCCTGCGCCGCCCCCGTTTTAGCCCCAATGTTCGCAAACTTTTAAATTTAGCCTTTCCTGCAGCTATCACGGGGGGCATTACGCAAATCAATTTGCTCATCAACACCAACATTGCTTCCAGCCAATCAGGTGCCGTCTCCTCTTTGATGTATGCGGATCGTCTTTACCAATTGCCATTGGGGGTCATCGCAATTGCCGTTGCAACAGTTCTTTTACCAGAATTAACAAGGGCTCTACGGAGCAAAAATCATAAAGAAACCCATGATTTGCAAAGTCGCTCCATTGAATTAACTCTGTTATTAACGCTCCCAGCATCCGTTGCTTTTTTACTGCTCTCCCCCCCCATTGTTAGTTTGCTTTTTGAGCGTGGACAATTTACCAGTGAATCAACACACCATGTTGCACAATTACTTAAACTTTATGGATTAGGACTCCCAGCCTTTGTGTTGATCAAAGTTTTTATTCCTAATTTTTTTGCCCATGAAGATACCAAAACACCAATGATTTTTACGGGCATTTGCGTTTTCATCAATATTGGTCTTGCTTTAACATTATTCCCCATTTTATCAGCACGAGGAATCGTGATCGCTGAAATCACCTCTGGGTGGGTCAACACTCTACTGCTTGGTGCTGTCCTTCTCAAACGTGGCTATTGGAAATATGATGCACAATTGATAAAACGCATTATATGCTTAATGATTGTCACTTTTGTAAGCATAGTGACACTTCACTATCTTCTTGATGTGCTTGGCTTTTTGTCTTTCCCTTTATCCTCACAAGCCTCATTTCTCTTACGCATCAGCACCCTAGTAGGAATCGTCTTTGTGGTATTCTTCGTTTATTTGAGTGCCTATTTTTTACTTGATACACGTTCCTTTTTCCGTACCCTTAAAAATTTTAAAAAACGCCTCTAATATTTTACCTTACTTTCAGAAAAACGCTTTATCAAAAAATAAAAAATGAATAACTTTATTGAAGGAAGAATTCTCCGATGAACACTTTCACACCGCTTGTCTTTTCCGGCGTACAACCGAGTGGTCACTTACATCTTGGCAATTATCTTGGAGCCATTAAACATTGGGTTGATCTCCAAACATCCTATCATTGCCTCTATTGCGTTGTCGATATGCATGCCCTCACGGTCAACCCAGATCCCCTAATCTTGATTGAATCGACAAGAGCGGTCACAGCAGCCTTTTTAGCTGCTGGAATTGATCCTCAAAAACACATTATTTTTAACCAATCTCGTGTTTTTCAACATGCTGAGCTTGCATGGATTTTCAATTGTATTGCGCGTATTGGTTGGCTCCAACGGATGACTCAATTTAAAGATAAAGCCGGGAAAGATCGCGAAAAAGCATCTCTTGGGCTTTTTGCTTATCCAAGTCTCATGGCTGCCGATATTTTACTCTATCGTGCCACACATGTTCCGGTGGGGGAAGATCAAAAACAGCATGTTGAGCTCACACGTGATATTGCACAAAAATTCAATAACGACTATGCTCACCGCATTGCAGAGCTCAATTTTGGTGTTTCAATGCAAATGGATGAAGAAAAAAGACAAGGTTTTTTCCCAATTCCAGAGGCACTGATAGGAAAAACAGCCATGCGCATTATGTCATTGCGCGATGGGAGCAAAAAAATGTCAAAATCGGATTCTTCAGATTTTTCGCGCATTAATTTGACAGACGACGCGGATCTTATTGCAAAAAAAATACGCAAAGCAAAAACGGACTCAGCCCCTCTTCCTGACACCCTAACAGCTCTAGAAGGACGACCAGAAATCGACAATCTGCTTGGTATTTATGCAGCCTTTGCAGAAATAAGCAAAGAAAAAGCGCTTGCAGAATTTTCAGGGCAGCAATTTTCTTTTTTCAAAACAGCTTTAGCTGACCTTGCTGTCCACAAACTTGCCCCCATAACAGAAGAGTTACGTAGACTGCAGAAAGAAAGTGCTTACATTGACTCTGTCTTGCACAATGGCGCACAACGTGCCAGTGCACTGGCAGAAGAAAATATGAAAAAAGTCCGTGAAATTGTTGGTTTTTTGCATGATACATGAAACAATAAAGAAAAGTAGGGACACGCATGACTTCTAAGAAAAAAAATCTTAAAAAAAATCATAAGAAAAAAATTTTGGTTATCATCGATGAGACATCAGAATGTCGACGTGCTGTTGCTTTTGCCGCACAACACGCCCAAAATACCAAAAGAACTCTGGTTTTACTCTGTGTTGTTGATAGTGTAGAATTTCAACACTTTTTGGGTGTAAAAGATATCATGCGAACCGAATCAACGCAAAGCGCGCATAAAGTGTTGAAAGAAATTGCTAACGAAGTCCGCGCCACCCATGCTCTTAAAACAGAAATTATTATGCGTGAAGGTAAAAAAGTTGATGAAATTTCTAAACTAATCGACGAAGATAAGAGTATCGCGCTGATTGTTTTAGCAGCCAGTGAGCAAGCAGATGGACCAGGGCCACTGGTTCAATTAATTGCCAATAGAGGAACGGCTTTTTCAATTCCCGTCACCGTCATTCCGAGCAATATTGCTGATGAGGATATTGAAGCAATCGCTTAAACACAGTATCGAGATGCAATAACCTTATTCCTCACGGTACAGGAACACTAAAAGACAAGGTTTAAAAAAGTCTCTAACCATAAAAGGAGAGTATATGTTTATTCAAACTGAAACCACACCCAATCCTGCAACATTAAAATTTCTGCCAGGTCGTGTGGTTCTTTCCGATGGCGTCTTAGAATTTCGTGATCGTGAAGAAGCCGCTAAAAATTCACCCTTAGCTGCTAAATTATTTAATATCCCAAATATCAATGGCGTTTTTTTGGGCTATGATTTCATCACTGTAAGCAAAAAAGAAGGTGAATGGCAACATCTTAAGCCTGTTATTTTAGGCACAATTATGGAACATTTTCTTTCTAATGATCCCGTTATTGTCACCAACGCCACAACACAAGCACAAACCCACGCCCTGAATGAAGAATTTTATGATGCAAAAGATGCTGATATTGTCTTAACCATTAAAGAACTTCTTGACACACGGATTCGCCCAGCCGTTGCCAATGATGGTGGCGATATTACTTTTCGTGGCTTTGAAAACGGTATTGTTTACCTCAATATGCGTGGTGCCTGCTCTGGATGTCCCTCTTCAACCGCAACCCTAAAACATGGTATTGAAAATCTTTTACGGCATTTTATTCCAGAAGTTTTAGGCGTTGAAGCCATGCCACAATAAAACGAAATCTTGTGCTCAAAATAAAAGGAGGAAAGAGTTCCCAGCGTTATTACAAAATCAGACCACCACAACGCATGATATCCATATCTCTTAGCGTGAAAAACATCCTCAATATATAAATTTCTCTGAGAGAATGTGAACGGACGAAATAACCACACATAAAATTATCTGAAAACACCTGTGCGTTTCTCACTCAAGAATGGGGATGATCCAATAGCATAGGGACATGTTTTATCAAGTCAAGATATTGATTTATAAGGATAGTATACCGTTTACAACTTAAATCATACCCCCGAATATTGCCGCAATTTTGTAAACTTTTTTCATCATAATCCCACCCACATTAAGCAAAACCACTTTCTTTCACATCACAAACGAAGCTTATGTGTGAATAAAACGATATAAGAAAGAACTAAAAAGACCTCTGATAAATCGCCTCCATATAAAAGCGGGTACAACATAAAAGCGGGTTGAATATCCACGCATTGGCAAAGAGAATTGAGAATGCCAAATTGCCCCTTCATAAGCGTAAAAGTAGCGGTGCTCAATAGTTTTTGCGCTATACTATTCACAGATATATCATCAATAGTCTTGGGGACATGTTTCTTCAAACAAACGCATGAAGATACAACACAATGGCACTCTGTTGTACATAAGAACATTTTCCCATTAAAGCATGCTCCCAGAACCTCAGAAATACAAAGCATGAAAATTTCATTTTCTCTCAAAATGAGACTGTCTTTCTGTTTTAGAAATGCCCCACATAGATAGACACAATACGCTCTTTTTTATCTGATATACAAAAATTAATATAGATCATAACATACTGAATTATATTAAATATTTTTCATAAAACACGCTATAGCGTTAATCTGAAATATGGATTGATAAGCAATAACAAAAACACGCCCTCTCTTAGGAAGAAACAACGCCATAAAACGCAGAATATGCCAGCAATAAATTGAAGAAAGAGCTTTTATAAAACACGTTTCCAAACAACAATCGTGATACAATTGGCTTTGCATGAATTGCCTCTGACAGCTATTCGCACAGGCCCTTATACGTTTACGCGTGAAGAGCCAATTGAAGGGATTGTATGGATCATTGCCTATTCAGAATAAAAAACAATTCTAAAAGCTGTATAACCGCTAAACTTTTTTTACGAATTCTGACTTTAAGCCAATTTGCCCCATCCCAGGAATTTTGCAATCAATATTATGATCCCCATCCACAAGACGAATATTTTTCACCTTCGTACCACTTTTGAGAACAGATGCAGCGCCTTTTACCTTAAGATCTTTTATCAGCAGAACACTATCGCCATTTGCCAAAACCTGACCATTAGCATCATAAACAATATCATCAGAAGGATCTTCACTCTTTTGTGGCCATTCATGTGCACATTCAGGACACACAAAATTTTCCCCCTCTTCGTAAGTATAGAGACCACCACAGCGAGGACATTGAGAATTTTGGTTCATATATTTTTTCTTTCATGCAAGAAAAATCATTTCTCTAAAGAATCATAGAGCAAGAAAGCCCCATTGTCCATTGTCTCACGAAAAACAGCTTTATTTTATGTTATATTTTCCCCTGTGACTTCGTATCATCGCTAGGTGATGTTTCATAGGCTTTAAGCTCTGCTCCAAACTCTTAACGCCATATGTATAAACTTTATATGCCTCACCGCTCGGTGTTTTACGACATAACAGTTGGATAACAAACTTTGGCATTTGAGAGCATCAAGCATTGTACGGCTTATTGTCAGGAGTTTAACACACCATTCCGGCTTGAATATGTAAGAAAACCGTTCATTGCTTCACTCTAAGAAAGCTTGAAATGGGAAAATCATAAAAATCGTCGAGAAAAAGATTCAACGAGCAATCATTGAGAAAAAACGATAAAAGATTTTTCCATTTTTATCATCATATCCATACAAAAGACATCATCATTTTTCTATGGGATATATTTAAGAGACCGTTGCGCTATAAGAGGATCCCCCCTATCATCATGATTTCACAACCGCATAAAAAAAGACAAAACAAACGATTTATGGGCCCAAAATAGGCGCTCTCAAGCACCCTGTTTCCCTGCCCTCCAAAACCGAGGTTTGTTTGTTCTCTCAACAAATCGGGCTTTGAGATCATTACTTGAGCAATAAAATATAAAAACTTAAAAAGCATGGGGATTCTCCATTTTCTACCTCCTTTCCACATCTCAAAGAATGTTCCTTCCCCATCACCCCCCATATAACAGGGAAACAATTTGGCTTCTTAAAGAAAAATCACTCTTGACGCCCTCCTTTAAAATTCCCTTCGCAAGCTTCAGGTCATCTTACTTCTGAATAAGCAGCCCTCTCATAAAAACAAGTGCTTTCATTTTGAAAACATATTCCATTTTCCTATCATTTACTTTGATAAACAATATCCTATGCGCAAAATAGCGATCTTGTTATTTTCAATTTTACGAGAAGCAAAAAACCTCATTTAAAAAAATCATCCATTGAGAAACACTGTTTTCATTTTTATTGCCAGTTTCATGAAATGACTTTACACTTTAAAAGATATTTTAATAGCATACACAATGATCAAGAATACCTTGAAAACCCTAAGTTCTAGCGTAAAAATGAGCACACTCTGTAAACATCTTTGGGATTCCGGGAGTTTTTGTTATGTCCAGGTGCTTTAAGTACTAAAAGCAAAATGTTGATTCGAGTTCAGTGCTTTTAACTCCCGGAAACCCAATGTACGGGCGCTCGCAACCGGTGGGGGGGGGGAAGGTGCAGAGTAAAAATCCTCATAACGATATTTTCGTAGGCAAATTCATTGGCAAAAAAATTTGCTTTAGACAAAACACGCTGAAAATATCTTAAAATCAGTGAAGACAGTCTTTAAGTGTAAATTCCCAACAAGCGCAAAAATATGAACAGGCTTCAACCGTATCGCTGCTCGGCGTTTAAAGGAAATTACCGATATCCTCCATGTTCCTATTGCCTTTTTTATGCCGATAACGCAACAAAACAAGACACTGCCTACCATTATGATGAGATTGCCTCAAAC
Source organism: Bartonella silvatica (assembly GCF_040545155.1). Lineage (NCBI taxonomy): Bacteria > Pseudomonadati > Pseudomonadota > Alphaproteobacteria > Hyphomicrobiales > Bartonellaceae > Bartonella > Bartonella silvatica. The sequence continues at coordinate 15,484 of NZ_JBEPLI010000004.1, read as the reverse complement.
AAAGAAGAATATATTCTGCTCAAAAGATTTAGAATTCTTAACTCTATAAAACGCAAAGCCATTTTACAATTAATCTCTGATCCAAATGAACGCTTTTAAAAGCATAAGAATGCGACAGGTTGTGTCGATCCGTAGTCAGGCACAACCTTCACGAGGTTAACAATTCTTGAAAGCAATCAAATCACCAAATTCACCCGTTGCAGTGTTGTAACCAAATGTATCTGCATTGTTTTCCAACACTTTTCCAACAATAATAGCCGCTTCTTCACCGGCATTGGTGGCAATTTGACGCGCCATTGCTTGAAGAGCACGACGAACGATATGAATACCCGCTTCTTGGGTCAAAATTGCTTCCCTTAACACGCAAAGCACTTGCGGCACGCAACAATGCGGTTCCACCGCCTGCCACAATCCCTTCTTCCACAGCAGCACGTGTTGCGTTCAAGGCATCATCAATGAGAATACACGAGACGAACAAGTACAAAAAAAACGGGCCAAAGAGGCCCGTTTCGCTTTATCTTTATGAAAAGGCTTAGAAATCCATTCCACCCATTCCACCAGCTGGCATTGGAGGAACTGGAGCTTCTTTCTTTGGAGCTTCAGCCACCATTGCTTCCGTGGTAATAAGAAGACTCGCAATAGAAGCAGCATTCTGAAGAGCAGAACGCACAACCTTCACAGGATCAACAATTCCCAAAGCAATCAAATCACCAAATTCACCCGTTGCAGTGTTGTAACCAAATGTATCTGCATTGTTTTCCAACACTTTTCCAACGATAATAGCCGCTTCTTCACCGGCATTGGTGGCAATTTGACGCGCCGGTGCCTGAAGAGCACGACGAACGATATGAATACCCGCTTCTTGGGTCAAAATTGCTTCCCTTAACACGCAAAGCACTTGCGGCACGCAACAATGCGGTTCCACCGCCTGCCACAATCCCTTCTTCCACAGCAGCACGTGTTGCGTTCAAGGCATCATCAATGAGAATACACGAGACGAACAAATACAAAAAAAACGGGCCAAAGAGGCCCGTTTCGCTTTATCTTTATGAAAAGGCTTAGAAATCCATTCCACCCATTCCACCCATTCCACCAGCTGGCATTGGAGGAACTGGAGCTTCTTTCTTTGGAGCTTCAGCCACCATTGCTTCCGTGGTAATAAGAAGACTCGCAATAGAAGCAGCATTCTGAAGAGCAGAACGCACAACCTTCACAGGATCAACAATTCCCAAAGCAATCAAATCACCAAATTCACCCGTTGCAGTGTTGTAACCAAATGTATCTGCATTGTTTTCCAACACTTTTCCAACGATAATAGCCGCTTCTTCACCGGCATTGGTGGCAATTTGACGCGCCGGTGCCTGAAGAGCACGACGAACGATATTAATACCCGCTTCTTGGTCAGGATTGCTTCCCTTAACACTCAAAGCACTTGCGGCACGCAACAATGCGGTTCCACCGCCTGCCACAATCCCTTCTTCCACAGCAGCACGTGTTGCGTTCAAGGCATCATCAACACGATCTTTCTTTTCTTTCACTTCAACTTCTGTGGCTCCACCAACACGGATAACAGCAACACCGCCAGCGAGTTTAGCAAGTCTTTCTTGCAATTTCTCACGGTCATAGTCAGAAGTTGTTTCTTCAATCTGTGCTTTGATCTGATTAACGCGTGCAGCAATTTCAGCTTTTTGTCCAGCACCATCAATAATCGTTGTATTTTCTTTAGAAATATTGACTTTCTTTGCCCGACCAAGCATGTCCAAAGTGACATTTTCAAGCTTAATGCCCACATCTTCAGAAATTACCTGACCTGATGTCAAGATAGCAATATCTTCAAGCATAGCTTTACGACGATCACCAAATCCTGGAGCCTTCACCGCAGCAATTTTCAAACCACCGCGCAACTTGTTAACAACCAATGTTGCCAAAGCTTCGCCTTCCACATCTTCAGCAATAATAAGAAGTGGTTTTCCAGATTGAACAACAGCTTCCAGCACAGGCAGCAAGGACTGTAGATTCGACAATTTCTTTTCATGAATGAGAATGTAAGGATCATCGAGATCTGCCACCATTTTCTCAGCATTTGTGACAAAATAAGGGGAAAGATATCCACGATCGAACTGCATTCCTTCAACAACTTCCAGTTCTGTTTCAGCAGTTTTTGCTTCTTCCACGGTAATGACGCCTTCATTGCCAACTTTTTCCATAGCATTGGCGATCATTTTTCCGATTTCGGCAGCACCATTTGCGGAAATTGTTCCCACTTGTGCAATTTCTTCTGAAGTTTGAATTTTCTTTGCTTTTTTGAAGAGATTTGCCACCACTTCATCAACAGCAGCATCGATCCCACGCTTGAGATCCATAGGGTTCATACCAGCTGCAACGGCTTTAACACCTTCTTGCACAATTGTTTGCCCCAAAACCGTTGCCGTTGTGGTTCCATCACCTGCAACATCATTGGTCTTAGAAGCAACTTCGCGCAACATTTGCGCACCCATATTTTCGAACTTATCTTCCAGTTCGATTTCCTTTGCAACCGATACCCCATCCTTTGTAATGCGAGGTGCACCAAATGATTTATCAATTACCACATTACGACCTTTAGGGCCCAACGTTACCTTAACAGCATTAGCAAGGATATCGACACCGCGCAACAAACGCTCCCGCGCATCACGGCCAAATTTGACTTCTTTAGCAGCCATTTAATTTCTCCTTGGAGTTATCTCAATTAGTATAAAATGAAAGATAAAAAATTTGAGAGTCTCAATTAGCCCAAGATTCCCATAATATCAGATTCTTTCATGATTAAGAGGTCTTCCCCATTAATCTTCACTTCGGTTCCAGACCACTTGCCAAACAAGATACGGTCTCCTGCTTTAACTTCTAAAGGCACGCGCTTTCCATTATCATCGAGAGCCCCATTGCCAATAGCAATCACTTCACCTTCTTGAGGTTTTTCCTTTGCTGTATCAGGAATGATAATCCCACCAGCCGTTTTATTTTCAGATTCAACCCGACGAACAACGACACGATCGTGAAGTGGGCGGAATTGTATATTAGCCATGTTTTAAATCCTCAAAACTTAATATAATCACATTAATTTTAAGTCCTTGCTAGCACTCTTAAACTCTGAGTGCTAACACTGGTTAAGATATAAAATTGCCCCCTCTCAATGTCAAGGACCACCCAAAAATAATTTACCTTAAAAGACTTCAAGTCTTGCTTCTCTTCTCTATTTTGCATTATCTAATATTTATTAACCTGTGAATATATAAAGGATCTTAAATCATGGTTGCAACACGTCAGGAAACGGATAGTTTTGGAATGATTGCGGTGCGTCAAGACCGTTATTGGGGCGCCCAAACCGAACGTTCTCTGCATAACTTTAATATTGGCATTGAAAAACAGCCACTCACCGTCATTTATGCCTTAAGCCTTATCAAAAAAGCCGCGGCGATGGTGAATATGGAAAAAGGAAAACTGCCACAAAACATCGGAAAAGCAATCATGACAGCTGCAGATGAAGTTTTGGCAGGTGCCTTTGATACACATTTTCCCCTTTCTGTTTGGCAAACAGGTTCTGGCACACAAAGCAATATGAACGTCAATGAAGTGATTGCCAACCATGCCAACATGCTTTTGGGAGGAAAATTGGGAAGCAAAACACCTGTTCATCCCAATGATCATGTCAATATGAGCCAATCCTCAAACGACTCGTTTCCCACAGCGCTTCACATTGCCACCACATTGCAAACACGCCAACATTTATTTCCTATTCTTGAAGCGTTGATTACCACCTTGAAAAAAAAGGAAGAAGAATTTTCTGATATTATTAAAATTGGACGCACCCATACCCAAGATGCAACACCTTTAACATTAGCCCAAGAGTTTTCAGGTTATCGCGCGGCTTTAGAAGCTGATCGCCAACGTATTGAAACCGCTCTTGTCGATGTGCAAACTCTCGCCCAAGGGGGAACAGCTGTGGGCACAGGGCTTAATGCACCCAAAGGATTTGATGTTGCTTTTGCGCAAACAATCAGCACACTCACTGGAATAGCTTTTAAAACGGCCGGCAACAAATTTGAGGCACTCGCCCATCATGGTGCGCTTGCACATTTCCATGGCAGTCTTAATGCGCTTGCCGCTGATCTCTTCAAAATTGCCAATGACATCAGGTTTTTGGGATCAGGGCCACGCTCAGGATTAGGAGAACTCAGCTTACCAGAAAATGAACCAGGCTCTTCTATCATGCCAGGGAAAGTTAACCCCACACAATGTGAAGCCATGACAATGGTTGCAGCCCAAGTCTTTGGTAATCATACCACTGTTACTTTTGCCGCAAGCCAAGGGCATTTTGAACTCAATGTTTATAAACCTGTTATTGGCTATAATATTTTGCAATCGATTACCCTTCTTGGTGACTGCATGCGCTCTTTTGATCTCCATTGCATTCAAGGGTTAACAGCCAATCGTGTTCATATTCATTCTCTCATGGAGCGTTCTTTAATGCTGGTAACAGCTCTGACTCCAGAAATTGGCTATGAAAAAGCCGCCGAAATTGCTAAAGCAGCGCATAAAAACGATACAACGCTCCGTGTTGAAGCACTCAAGGCAGGCGTTTCTGCAGAAGATTATGATCGGTTGGTGGATCCCAAAAAGATGATCCATCCGCAATAAACCACTTTATCATAAACAATCTGATACGGATATTGACAAAGCTTTTCGTGAAAAATATCGGACCATTCTCGGTGCGATATTTTGCATTTTTAACAATTGACACCCATCTCTCTTGACCAAACCTCTTGCACAACTTCATGCGATGATACGTCCCTTATAAAGATTTACTCAACGCCACATTTCTTACAAAGGTGAAAAACCTTCTCAAGCTTGAACATATCGGTATCGATAATCTTCACAGTCGGGCAAAATATTGATTTATATGCACAATTCATCACTTTGCATATTGATGAGAAACCCGAAGATCCTAAAATCCTTTCATTCCAAACCCGTTTAATATTGAAACAAACTATTCCCTGACTCATCTCAAGAGAAATCAAAATATGGATAAAAACCTGTAAGAAAGGACTAAAAATGACTCTTCCTCAATTGCCTTAATGCAAAAGCTGGTGCAACACCCTGCCCCATAAGCAGATCAATAGAAGAACAGTGTAGCCTTGATCACACACACAAACATATGAGCATGCGTGTTGAGAACCGTTTTTCTGATGGTCATGGTGCTCCTATCTTCCTTATGAAGCGTGCATTTAACAAACAAAGTCGTAAAACAACCTTTTATCGTCCATCAAAGCATGATCAATATTTGAAAAAATAAAAAGGGATCTTCAGCACTCAAGCACATATCTTAAAAAAATCACAAAAGTAAAATTTCTTCCCTTTGACCAAAACACTCTATTTTTTCATTTCATCTCACAGAAATTATATGGGCATATTAACAAAAATTTCACTGGCAAGCCACGTGCCTTCATTTCACCAAATGAAGAAGCCAAAAGCTATTCTGTCTTCATTGTTTAGTGCTTTCAGCAAAACGTATTGAATATAATGTCTCCATGCCAACATCAAACATGCGCCCCCCTATTAAAAAAAATCCTTGGTAAAATTTCCCGCTTCTTTCAAAATCAGATTCTTATCATCGAACACTAAGGATATTGAGTTCTCTTGTGTGTTGCGTGAAAAACCCAAATATTATGAGATTCTCTCATTCCATACTTGTTTTCAGTTGAATGAATCACAATCACTTGCTTGCACGTCATAAGCGAGGTTAGCGTATAATGAAAGATAATACATTGATTTACAATCATAATCTATCGTTATTCATGTTAAATGAGTATCCCGAATAACGTAAGATTCCCTCATTTCAAATCTGTTTATATTGAATCAATTAAGCACGTCATAAACGGAGCTGGCGTGTAGATAAAAACTGTATAAAAAAACTAAAAATGGCTCTTATGAACTTATCTTAGCAAGGACTGTCGCAATACCCACGAACTGGCGAATATGGTACCGACTTGCTTCTTCACAAGCGTAAAGACGGAGATGCTGGGTGGCTTTATCGTTATACCCTTCAAAATATCCTTCGCGGGCGCCGTCGTGAAATAGGCTTGAAAACATTGCGCGGTGTTTCTTTAAAACAAACCCGTACCACTGGGTGGCGTGCGATTTTACGTAAGGGGCGTGACCCTATTATAAAGAACATGCATAACAAAAGCGCAAAGCAATGCGTAATCTCCATTATTTAAAAAGATATTTCGAAACACTTTTGAAAAGTGTAAAGCTGAATGAAAAGGGAAAGATGGTCAATAGGTTTGCACCCTTGCAGCTTGACATTCTCTCTCAATTAGGTTGCCTCCCCGTTTCAAAGATGACACAAAACACCGCCTGACATATCATAAGCAAAGCGAGCGTGCGAGAAAACACGAGTAAAAAAGGCACTTATATCTGCAAATCCACTTTTTGAAGAAAAAGTCTCAAATAATTTTCAATATTTTTCAGTTTTACAAAAGTAAAAGGATTTCTTTCATATAACACAGTAAAACCATATTAAACCGCTGTATTCCTCTATTAAATAACAAGCCCCATTTTTATCTATATGGATAATTGATTTGATTTATATTTTTGTAAAGCTAGGGGCGATATAATAAGATTCGGGAATAGAATTTTTCAACATGCCTCTATTAAATAGTTTATTCATGAATATTATCACTTTGTTTCTATGACAGAAACTTACAGGGTCCATAAATATCTTTTGTCAAAAACGATCTTATTGAAGTTGTTTTGTTAAAGTTTTCAAAAATCTTCTGAGATAAAATTCCATAAATCTCTCTCATCTTTTACAATGCGCGATTTTCTATTGTCCACAAATGCCCCTCGTCATCTCAATACAAAAACCGAAGCAGCACCCCATAAGCTAGAAAACAACAATGATCATGCCAGTTGCGCATGCCCCAATATAAAAATGATAGCGCCCAATAGTTTGACCACCACACCATCCCAAAACACGATCATGAAAAGGGAAATATGGCAAAATGCTTCTTTAAAACAAACGCGTGAATATCAATAGTGTTTTGTAGTGCTTGGCATGAGAGATACATTCTTGTTAACACACACTCCTCTTTCCCATACCTTCTCACGATAATATGAACGACCACAATCTTTAAAAATGCTCAACCACCGGCGTTGGCTTCACAGGCGCTGGTTTTGCTAGCTGTCTGTGCCGGTGCTTTTGAAAAATCTTTATGGTTTCCACACATCCTTTACAAAACAACGCAACATTGTGTTTTCATGTAACAACATCAGGGAATGCGCGACCTAATTGTTGCTGTATATTCAATAACGTCAGTGCTGCATTTTGCACAGGTTGGAGAACCGTTTTGGGGTCTTGGTTGTGTTTTTGGGGATCCGATTCATACTGTTCAAAATAAAGCCGTAAAGTGGCCCCGACCGTTCCGGTGCCCGATAAACGCACCACCAGCCGTGCACCATTTTCGAAAAAAATACGGATCCCTTGTCTCGCACTCACACTCTGATCAACAGGATCGTGATAAGTAAAATCATCTGCTTTTTCGACCTGAAGCCCAGCGATTTCCGTCCCCGCTTGGGGTAAATGCCCACGCAACTGCTCTATCATATCCCAAGCTTTTGATGATTCCACTTTCTCATAATCATGCCGTAAAGAGTAACAACGCCCATATGTGCGCCAATGTTGCTGTGCAATTTGCACAACAGTTTTATCTGTCACCGCTAAAATATTTAACCAAAAAAGCACAGCCCATAAACCATCCTTTTCACGGATATGATGAGAGCCTGTTCCAAAGCTTTCTTCACCACAAAAGGTTACTTTTCCAGCATCCAAAAGTGATCCAAAAAACTTCCATCCCGTTGGTGTTTCAAAACAATTCAATCCTTTTTTTTCAGCAACCAAATCAGCAGCATGCGCTGTAGGCATAGAGCGCGCAATGCCGACAATACCTTGACGGTATCCTTTAATCAAAGGGGCATATTCAGCCATAATAGCTAAAGAATCAGAAGGCGTTATAAACTGCCCACGACCAATAATAAGGTTACGATCTCCATCCCCATCAGAGGCTGCCCCAAGGTTAGGTCCTTGATCAGACATCAACAAATCATAAAGATCCTTGGCATAAACCAAATTAGGATCTGGATGTCCGCCTCCAAAATCTGGTAAAGGAATACCATTCACAACGGTTCCTTCAGAAAACCCTAAACATTTTTCAAAAATTTCATGGGCATAAGGACCTGTCACCGCATGCAATGCATCAAAGCGCAAAGTGAGCCCTTTTTCAACAGCTCCTGCAATACAATCAAAGTCAAAAATTTCCTGCATCAAAGCAACGTAATCTGCAACGGGATCAATAATATCAACTCGCATAGATCCGATAAAGCTTGTGCCTTCTCTTTCTAAATCGATGTCTGGCGCTTCAAAGATTTTATAAAAAGAAAGGCGTTGCGATGCTGCAAAAATAGCTTCACACAAAAAATCAGGAGCAGGTCCACCATTGGAAATATTGTACTTGATTCCACAATCCCCCTCAGAACCACCAGGGTTATGACTTGCAGAAAGGATAAAACCCCCATGAGCATGATATTTGCGAATAAGATGCGAAACCGCTGGTGTGGAAAGAATGCCTCCTCTCCCCACTTTTACACAAGCAACCCCGTGGGCTGCCGCCATTTTCAATACAATTTGCAGAAGAGTGTGGTTAAAATAACGTCCATCCCCCCCAAGAATCAGCAATTTTCCTTCAACCGATCCAATACTGTTAAAAAGAGACTGTATGAAATTTTCAGCATAATGAGGCTGTTGAAACACCGACACTTTTTTACGCAAACCAGAGGTTCCCGGTTTTTGATCATCAAAAGCCGTGGTCAAAACTGTCGTTATCATCATAAAAATGCCTTTAATATCATTCTATTTAATTTTAAAGGAGATATAAATCAAAGTCGACCATTAATTGTTAATGTTACTTGACGCAACGGGGAAATATCTGCACACTAATGAAAAAGTTTTTTTTAATATTCTCTACAATATACTTTTAAATACAGTATTCATAAAAAATACAGGAGCATAATTATGATAAGAAAAACAGTTCCCAACGCTACTTTCCATACACGTGTCCGTGATGAATCCATTGGTGGTGACAACCCTTTCCGGTGGGAAGAGAAAAACAGTGATGCATACTTTAAAGGAAAGCGGGTTATTCTTTTTTCTTTGCCTGGAGCTTTTACCCCTACTTGCTCAAACTTTCAGCTTCCTGACTTTGAAAGACTCTATGATGAATTTAAAAAACTAGGCATTGATGAAATCTATTGCCTCTCTGTCAATGATGCTTTCGTTATGAATGCTTGGGGCAAATCACAAGGTGTCAAAAACGTAAAATTAATCCCTGACGGCTCTGGTGAATTCACCCGTAAAATGGGTATGCTGGTTGCTAAGGACAATCTCGGTTTTGGCATGCGCTCATGGCGTTATGCTGCCGTCATTAATGACGGGGTTATTGAACATTGGTTTGAAGAAAAAGGCTATTCCGACAATTGCCAAACAGACCCTTATGAATTTTCTTCACCACAACATGTTTTAAAAACCCTACAAGGCTGATTTTAAGCCCAATTCATGCAATGAATATATTCTATGGCAGCAACATCTTCAAAAAAGGGATTACTGCCATTGATGTTTTTCCGCCCTCACGCTTTTATAAACTCTGGATTACCACACAAAATACCTCACAACACTCTGCATATTTCCTCTGCACATGTCGTCCGCGGCTGCTCTCGCTGCTCTCAAAGAGAACTCAGCACAAATTCCAACACTCCCATAGCTGCTCTCCATTTTTTGATAGCGTGCTACCATTTCTGGCTCTTTATCCATCATCAACACCACAACGTGACCAGTATTTTCTTTCAAAGGCAATTTTCTAAAATTTTGCAAAGCAGCAATATTTTACATAGCAGTGATATTTTGCATAGCAGCAATCAAGCGTGAAACATCAATTGAAAAACCCGTTGCTGAAATATTTTCACCACAAAAGCCTGCCACCAACCTATCATCGCCCCCTCGGATAAAAAAACAACTTTTGCCTATTATTCATTATCATTGAAAATAGAAATAATATGACCATCTTAAAACAGAGCCATATCGACACAACAATTTGGTTTATAATAATAATTTACTGTTTTTTATGTTGTATAAGAGCCCAAAATACCGAAGATTCTCTCATTTCAAACCTATTTACCAAAACCATTCATTTGACCCTGCAAGCGAGGTAAGCATGTGGATAAAAACTATAAAAAAGGCGTAAAAAGAGTTCTTATGAATCGTCTCGATGTCAGAACTGTTACCCATGAATGGGCAAATAGAGTGATGATGCAACTTGCAACATCAATCCATGCATTCCCAGCAGATCATTAAAGATAGTATCAGACAACGATCACTGTAAAAAAGCGTGTATCACAGCGTCCCTCAAAAGCAGATAAACTTGCAAATAGCTCTCATAATCATCCACCCTTAATTTTATGATCTTAAGATCATAATGACCAAGAAATCTTAAAGTGTTAAATTATGAAAACTTTTATACATTTTGGGCAGCTAAAATATCTTTTACAGCTTGCACCAATTGCTCTTCATCAACCGTTATTTGTGCTGGTCGGCTTTCACGCCACGTCTGATTATCCTTAATTTCATGAGACAAACGCGCCCCTTCAATCAGATCTTTGATCTGTATTTTTCCACTCTCACGTTCTTGTGAACCTTGGATCACCACACAAGGTGCTTGTCTTCGATCTGCATATTTCATTTGTGCTTTCATCCCCGCTGCCCCCAAATAGAGTTCAGCACAAATTCCAGCACTGCGCAATCGCTGTACCATTTTTTGATAGCCTGCCACCATTTCTGGCTCTTTATCCATCATCAACACCACAACGGGACCAGTATTTTCTTTCAAAGGCAATTTCCCAAGATTTTGCAAAGCAGCAATCAAACGTGAAACGCCGATGGAAAAACCCGTTGCTGGAATATTTTCACCACGAAAGCGTGCCACCAACCCATCATAGCGCCCCCCACCACCAACAGACCCAAAAACAACTTTTTGTCCATCATCATTAAAAACATCAAAAAGCAAAGCTGCCTCAAAAACAGGTCCCGTATAATAATCTAATCCCCGAACCACAGAAGGATCAATTGTAATGCGGTTCTGATAACCATTTTCAGCAAAAATTTTCTGCATCACTTCAAGTTCATGAAGACCTTCCAACCCTTGAGCATGATGACCAACCACCTTTTTAAGAATATCAAGCGTTTCCTCTGCTGTTTCAGCCCCTGTACAAAACAACGAAAGGATACGATCAATATCTTTGTCTTGTAACTCTGCCCCTTTTGTAAAGTCACCACTTTCATCTAAGCGTCCCTTACCCAAAAGCAAACGCACCCCCTCAAGACCAAATTTATCAAGTTTATCAATCGCTCTAAGAACAGTTAAGCGCCGTTCAGCTTGTTCATTTTCTCTCAAACCAATTAACTCTAAAACGCTCTCCAGAATTTTTCGGTTATTAAGACGAATAGCGTAATCATGATGCTGAATACCTAATTTTTCCAAACTATCCGCCGCCATCATGCAAATTTCAGCATCCGCAGCCACTGTTGGTGTTCCAACAATATCAGCATCAAACTGCATAAATTGCCGAAAACGTCCAGGTCCAGGTTTTTCATTACGGAAAACAAAACCAAGACGATAGCTCCGATAAGGTTTTGGTAAAGTTTCAAAATTTTCTGCAAAATAGCGCGCAAGAGGTGCGGTTAAATCATAGCGCAAAGACATCCATTGCTCATCATCATCTTGCAGTGAAAAAACACCCGCATTTGGGCGATCCGTATCCGGTAAAAATTTACCCAACACATCTGTATATTCAAAAATGGGGGTTTCAAGTGCTTCAAAACCGTAAAGTTCATAAACTTCACGAATCTGAGCAATCATGGTTTCAGCCGCATATAATTGTGCACTGGTACGATCAACAAAACCACGAGGTAAACGCGCTTTGGTTTTTTCCTGTTTCGATGACATGTTATTCTCTAGCAATAATTTGTATTCACGGATTATATGTGTCTTATCTTATAGAAACAAACGCCGCAATGACTTTATCCATCAAAACGACCTTATAATAGAACCAGCTTTGACTTAACAAAATACTTCCAAACGATCTGCCTCATACGATCTACCATTGAGAACGCTTGTCCACTCCTCTCAAGAAGCTCTATCCCTTTCTATGCGTCGACCATGAATGGGTATAATGATAAAGCCACCCAGCACCTCCATCTTTACACTTATGAAGAAGCAAGCCGGCCCCATCATTATATTTGCCAGCCCATGGGTGTTGTGACAGTCCTTGCGAAGATAAGTTCATAAGAGCCATTTTTAGTCCTCTCTATCTATATTTTACCCTATACACCAGCCCCACTTATGACGTGCAAGAGAATGATTTTGATTGATTCAAGATAAACAGATTTAAAATGAGAGAATCTTACGTTATTCGGGGGTCTCATTCAATATGAATGAACGCTAAATGATCATTATAAATCAATATGTTGTTACATTTGTCGAGAAGCATTTCCATTTATTGATAAAAAATTCTGGGCTCCCTCCCCTCCTCTTTAAATTTTCTAGTATCATCAAAAAGGACGCCATTTCTCAAAACGCCCCACAACATGAACTTTTATAAAAAGAAAATATTTTCAAATTTCATGATATGGCTCCCTTCCAAAAGATAAAATTTGCCAATTGTCCGCCAAAAAAATGGCTCCCCCAGCGGTTAAAGTGTCTCATAAACTTGAAACCTCAATAAACGTGAAACAAGAAACATCATCATCTTCTATCTTCAATGTGATCCATTCCTTTCTGTCTCTTTATTTCTTATGAGAAGGAATGTAAGATGATTTGAGAACAAAATGATCAAAGAAAGAAGATCAAAAATAAAAGAGACTCTTTAAAAATAAAACAAAAGATAATATACGAGAAAATCAAGAAGCGACCATGTAATTTTCTATCAAGATAGGCATACCCCCATAAATTATCACACACTTTCTAATCATAGACTCAAGATGCAATATTCATCCTCACAAAAACATCTTCCTTCCCCCAAAATCCTCACAGCAATCATTGATTGACTATCTAAAATGTTGTCAGAGCATTATGATGAGATTGACTTCGACAACTTATATTCGTTACTCTCAGATTCTCATAAGATTCCCAATATTCCAATCGACCCATATTTTTATACACGAGATATCAGAGCTAAAAACTGGTTATATGCAATGAATCGTGAATATGATAAGCCGCTTGAAGTTCTTGATAGTTTACTAAGAGAACTTATGGACAAAGAATACTATCTCAAAGATGAATATGTTTCGAAATGACGCGATAAAGCAGAACAATGAGAAAAAGATAAAGCGCACATTTTACAAGCCTTAGAGAAAAGAGGGCTTGAGTACCACAGTGAAAGATACATCACCAAGAGCGGCTTTCTATCGACAAAAGAATTAAAAAAACTTGTTGAAAAGAATGGACTCTCCGCCGTCCATATGGAAATCGAAAGAGCATTGAAACAAATAGAAAAAGATCCAACGAACGCCATTCTCTTTGCAGCAAATGCATGAGAAGCATCCTGTAAAATTTATCTTGAGCACCATGGTATACCATATAATGAAAACGGTGCGAACATCTCCAATTTATGGCAAATTATCATTGAACATATGGGGATACAGCCGAAAAAGCTAGACGACAAACATGTCAGAAACATAGTCTCTGGTTTGTACGAAGTCGTAAATAATATCATGCAGTTAAGAAACCGAAAAAGTGCTGCACATGGCAAATCAGAACAACAGCTTAAGCAGTGCCGTCTCCTCCCTCGTCATGCACGTTTAACACTTAATGCCGCCCACATTGTTGCAACTTATATCTTAGAGACGCTAGGATGATCATCATAAAAAAACGCCTCTAAAAAAGCAGACTGCATGTCACGATAAGAAACATCTATGTATATGTTTTTTTAAGAGCATGTTGATTGGTAAAGAAAAGCTATTGTTTATTCTCTGACATCAAAGCCTCAAAGATCATAAGGTCTTTTCCTGTTATATCCTCACCCCAACATCAAACAAACAACAGCAACACCTTTAAAAACATTAAAAGCTGCTATCAACTTGAGCTAAGCACAAATTCCCCCCTAAAAATAAGTTCTTTTATAAAAGCTTCTTAAATTGATCACATAGTTCAAAATTCTCAAGGCATAAGAGTGTTTTTAGCCTGCTGTGCAAATTTATGAATGAGCGTTTTGAGATCAAAACTATTAAAGCCAGCATCTGTAATTGACCTTGAAATAGAAGGAATAATATTCTGCCATAAGCTTTGTGGAAACTGCTGTGTTAATTGTGTGATTGTGCCCCCCTGAGCACCGATACCAGGAACCAGAAACAAACTGTTTTTTAATTGTTCGATGGTGTCTTTTGCTTCACTGCCCAATGTTGCTCCAATAACTGCACCGATAGGACCAACAGAATGGTTTTGTTCTAAAACCTGGCGATTATAAGCACAAATACGCTGTGCTAAATGGACAGAGAGTGTTTGCTCACCAATAAGGGCATTTCGAATGGATTTTCCCTCTGGATTAGAGGATTGCACAACCACAAAAACTGCAGTTCCCGTTTCTTCTGCAATTTTTATCATAGGAATGAGAGCATCAAAGCCAAGAAAAGCATTCACAGTTATAGCATCCGCTTTAAACGCACTGTTTGGACCCAACCAAGCTTGACCATAAGCTTCAACAGTAGAGCCAATATCGCCCCTTTTTGCATCAACGAGAACCAATAAACCTTGTTCCTGTGCGTCTTTGATAAGCTCTTTGAGAACTTGAAGACCTTCCGCACCATACAGTTCAAAAAATGCAACTTGTGGCTTTATAATCCCCACATTCCCCACAGCAGCAGTGAGAAGAATATTACAAAACTCTTTGAGTCCTTTATAGTCACAGCTCAAGTTCCATGATTGCAAAACTTTATGACTAGGGTCAAAACCAACACAAAGCGGTCCATAGATTTCACGGTTCTTCAAAAAAGTTGAACAAAACATTCTACATCCTAACATCGTCTCTCTTTAAATT
The DNA here is from genome assembly GCF_040545155.1 of Bartonella silvatica. Classification (NCBI taxonomy): domain Bacteria; kingdom Pseudomonadati; phylum Pseudomonadota; class Alphaproteobacteria; order Hyphomicrobiales; family Bartonellaceae; genus Bartonella; species Bartonella silvatica. The sequence continues at coordinate 304 of NZ_JBEPLI010000004.1, read as the reverse complement.
TTCTGATACAATGAAAAAGAAATATATTGATCAAAATGATCCCGTATCATGACTGCCACAAAAAAGAAAATATTTTCAAACTTCATGAGATAAAGGAGCACGATCATTTTACCAAACAGCTTCCCTAAAAACTTTTCTTCCCCGCAACTTTCCAGCAACTTTATTGTGCCCAAAACGACCTCATTGTGTAAAAATTTTCTCGTCATTAATTTCATATAAAGTATTTTTTTCTTCCCAAATAAATATTTTTAACATGCCCTCTTGCCATGAAAGTACCATCAACAACATCCCCCATAATCAACTT
>NZ_JBEPLI010000003.1:0-138900 GCF_040545155.1 Bartonella silvatica | reverse complement strand
ACGCGAAATTCTGTTGTCGCATCGCGCTTTCCTTTCATATTTTCAGCAGGTATGATCCATATATCTCCATCAATCTGATCTTCACGAATATGACGCAAGGGATTGGTACGAACCCCTGTAAGGATAAGTAAACGCAAAGCCAGTTGTGTGGGGTTTGTTGTTTGGCAAAGCGTTTTATAAAAAGCGGGAACATCTTTCCAATCCATTGCAGGTAAGTTTTTGATTTTATGGCGTTGTTTTCCTAAGAGAGCTTGTGCTTTTGTTACTGCTTGTAAATCAACATCCAAACCCAAAGCAGCCGCATGTTTGAGACAAAGATTAAGACGAATGAGAGCTCTACGCGCTGTAACAGCTTTTGTATGCCAGATAGGGGCAATAGTGTTGCGTATCTCAGTTTGTGTAATCTCAGAAACCGGCAGACAACCTAATTTAGGGAGAATATGAAGGCGTAAAGGTAAAAACCAATCTCCATCTTTACCATCATTCTTGAGTTCAGCTTTACGACTTTCAAAAGCATCTAGTGCAATGTCTTTTAGGTAATGGAGATTACTTATTGCCTCACGCTTTTGTTTCTCACGTTCTTTAATGGGATCACGCCCCTCATGCAAAACAGAACGCCATTGATTTGCTAATTCACGAGCTTGTTTTAAAGAGACATCTCGCAACGCTCCCAAGCCCATTTCACGGCGCCGACCATGAATGGTATAACGATAAATCCATTGAGCACCACCATCTTTACGCTTATGAAGAAGCAAGCCGGCACCATCATTATATTTGCCAGCCCCCAATGTTGCGACAGATCTTGCATTAAGACGGTTCATAAGAGCCATTTTTTAATCCTTTCTTATACAAATTTGATCCACACACTCATCCCACTTGTTATGTGCAAATGAGTGGTTTTGATTGATTCAAGATAAGCAGGTTTGAAATGAGAGAATCCTACGTTATTCGGGACTCTCATTCAACATACAAAACAGTGAATTATCATTATAAATCAATATCTTGAATAGACAATCAAGAAGATGTTTGCTGAAAAATTACTGAAGATCAATATGCAATAAAGCTGTTTGAAATAGAGGGAAACAATACCTTTATATATTTTCTAAACGCAGAGAAGAGGGGGAAATATTGATTGTGATCGCTTTTAACTTTATTAGTATAAAAGTTTTGGTCTTGAATGGGGCCCTTGCTATATTTTTCTGAAGACTTTTGAGAGGAGAGTAAGATGTCTATTAAAGAATGAGTGAAGAAGTCATATGGTTGTGTCCTCTTCTTTAGTGAGAAGGGGGATGATTGCACTAAAGAAATGTGGACAGTAAAAAAGAAGGTTGTGCATAATGTTTTTTTTACAAAGTTCTGCAATTTTTAGGTACAAAATTATACTTTTATTGTTTTTTAGTTCATGACATGAAGTTATGAAGAAGAAAGAATATCTCTATTCACTGTTGTTTATAGTCGTGTATCGGAATCTTTTATTGGTTATAAAATGGTTTGTTGTTTTAGCTCTTGATCACAAGTGATTCTAAATGATGTACGTTTAGAGTTTTCATTTTATACATAATTTAAAAGGCTTATGCTTTTCATAGAGAATCTTACAGAAATCGCTTGTATTTGAAAATTTTCTTATCACGGAGGTTTTTTGGGAAAACTATAATGAAAATTATAGTGATCATAGATTCTTAGCTTATAGAAATAAAATTGCTTCAAATTGGATCATTTTAAATATTTTTTGCCTTAATTTTTCCGTTTTTAAACAATTTATAATTTTTTTATGTTTTTTTGTGTGAGAGATGATAAGAATTTCTTGTCGTTTAAAATATTTTATTCCATAGCAAAGATATTGCATCAGTCACTTAAGCAGTTGATGCAATGAAGACAATCGGGGAACCTCCTCCCCCCCCCCCCGCGTGGATCCCCTAGATTGTCGGGCCTGGCTGAGAGAATTCTCAGTCAGGCATTTTTGTAAGTTAAGATTTTATGGAGTGTGAATAAGGGGAAAAGCGTTAAGAGCTGAAGAGCGGCGAAGTTATCGTTTTTTTGCAGTAATTTAATTTTTGATTATAAACTCAATGAATGCCGTCGTAGTATTTTACATGCTATGATATTGTGGTAGGGGACAATGGACTTTTTGAGACATCGTATTGTTTTTATCTTATTTGTGTTCTCAGTCTCTTTTGCTGCTTTTTTTGTTCCTCGAAGTGCTTTTTTGAAGCATTTTTTACTTAACCCCTCTCTTCCTCTTCAGCAGGTTAGTGTAACAGAAGAAGATGTTTTAGAGAGAGTGGCGGTGTCTTTTCCAGGTCTTATAGCGCATCTCTCTCAGATGGATTCTGAGAAACAGAAGCAGTTTATTGAGCAAGTGCGTCGTGAGGTGGTTATTATTGCCTATTCAAATGGGAGAAATAGTGAACAAGCTCAGGAGCTAGGTCGGATGATTTCTGTGGTTTTATTGAAACTCGTTTCTCGTCCTTCGTTTGCTGATGATTATTTTTAATTCTCTTGTTTATCTGTGCATTTATAGTTAACATTGAAGGCACTTTTTCTACTTCTTTGCGAAGTTTTGAAAAGTAAGCAAGAGCGTTATAGTATTTGTTTTTTATTTTATATTACAGTGGGATAAAATGTGGCAGAGTATTTAAGCTCCTCATTCTTCTTGCAGGATTTAGAATGTTTATTTGTTATATAACTCTGAAATATAGAGATGGGGTATAAGGATATGAATAGTTCATAGCATGGGGGAAAATATTAAAATGGGGCGGTGTGATATCAATTTTTATTCAGGTATTTATTTCATTTATTAGATTAAAAACATATAGAAATAATTTCTAAGTTATGATACACAGCCGGAAATTTATATGTTGAATATACATATTCAAAGATGTCCCATTGGAATGGTTTATTGTGATAAATGGTTTGTTGACTATAGTTTTTTACTGCAGGTATTTATCAACCATGGGCAGAGTTGATAGCGATGTGTTCTTAATAGTTGTTCTGCAGTAGAGAGAGCGTTCATAGAGGCGTTTCAGTCAGGGGCGCTTGTTGCGGTTATAGAATTGGTCTCAATGAAAGGTTAACCTTATATAAAAATGGCGGAGGTATCTGAGGTGCTGTTTTTTCTCAAAGTGAATCGCGTGATAGGTTTATTAAATCTTGATAAAGTATATCACTTTTAGGGTATATTTATATCTCTTTTATATTTTTTTATTGTTTAATATTTTTATGAAACAAAGAGATATATAATCAATAATATTAGAAGTTTCTTTTTATTTTAGGAATAATATCTTGAAATTGTCTTAATATTTTCACTTTCAAGCCGATCTTTAGCTTTCTTTTTTTGTAGAATACACCCGTCGAGCTGTTGAAGCTAAGGGGTTGAGAATATTTAATAAAGAGAAAGAAAATGCAATTTAGGAAAGTCTTTTTAAGTGCGGCATTTGCTGTATTTTTTATGTTTGATATAAGTTTGTCTTATACCGCTTTAAATGTTACAGCTTCAAATGAAGTTTCAGGGAGTATTGCTTCTAAGATTCCTGTTCGTCCTTATGAATTTCTTATTGCAAAATTTGCAAATAAGTATCGTGTTCCTGTTAACTTGGCACATGCTGTTGTAAGAGTTGAAAGTAATTATAAAGCACGAACAAAGGGAGCGGCTGGTGAAATAGGGTTGATGCAAATTAAACCATCTACAGCCCGAGGAATGGGGTTTAGTGGTTCTATACAAGATCTTTATGATCCTGCAACCAATCTTGAATATGGTATGCGTTATTTAGCGCGGGCACATAAACTTAGTGGTGGAAATACGTGCGGCACTATTCTAAAATATAATGCAGGTCATGCTGCTAAAAAAATGAATTCTATTTCAGCAAAATATTGCTTAAAAGTGAAAACATATCTGGCCTCATTAAAATAAAAATGATCTTGGCAACGGTATATTTTCTATGAAATTTCTTGAGAGAGCTATTTTCACATGATGAAAAATATTTTATAAATGACACGTCAGTCGGCTGGGCAGCCGCGCTTGTCACGTATCTAAAGGTGCTAGGTGAGGAAAGTCCGGGCTCCATGGAAAAACGGTGCCGGGTAACACCCGGCAGGGGCGACCCTAGGGAAAGTGCCACAGAAAGTAAACCGCCTATTTTTATAGGTAAGGGTGAAAGGGTGGGGTAAGAGCCCACCGCGCATTCAGTAATGAATGTGGCAAGGTAAACCCCACCGGGAGCAAGACCAAATAGAAATGACGTGCAAGGTTTAACTTGCAGCCGCTTTCCGGGCGAGTCATTCGGGTAGGTTGCACGAGGCGGGTGGTAACATCCGTCCCAGATGAATGGTTGCCATGTAGAGTGTAAACTCTACTATACAGAACCCGGCTTATAGGCCGACTGATCTTTCGTAAATGAACATAATTTTGTGCAGATAGTGTATCCACAGCAGTGTCATACAATTTCTATCTATGGTAAATTTATTTTAAAATAGCTTCTTAAATGCAAGCGTTTTTTTAAAATCATAAGCTTTTTTTAAGTATAAGGCATTAAGCTATACATTGGATTAACTCTGGCTTCATTTTCTTTCATTATGAAAGGGAAGCATAGAAGTTTTGGTTATTCTAACATCAATGTTCATTGATGGCTGTTGATTTGAAAAATTATAAATCAAGACGGATTATTTTGAAAAAGCAGGATCAAAGAGCTGGAGGTCATATTCCAGTATTGTTACAGCCAGTTTTAAATGGGCTTGCACCATTGGTCGGGGCAAGAGTGATTGACGGCACTTTTGGCGCTGGTGGTTATACACGTGCTTTGTTAAATGCAGGGTCTGAGGTTATTGCTCTTGATCGTGATCCTCATGCTATTCGCGATGGAAAAGCACTTATTGATGAATTTTTTCCACGACTCCGTTTGGTGCAGACGGAGTTTTCACAATTAGATTGTGTTGTTGAAGAGAAAGTGGATGCTGTTATCTTAGATATTGGTGTTTCTTCTATGCAGCTTGATGAAGCTGAGAGAGGATTTTCTTTTCAAAAAGATGGTCCATTAGATATGCGAATGGCTCAAACGGGTTTTACTGCGGCAGATGCTGTTAATCGTTTAAAAAGTGATCAGTTAGCACGAATTTTTAAGATATTAGGAGAAGAACGCTATGCGAGCCGCATTGCACGGATGATTGAAAAGCGCCGCTCTGTTCAACCTTTTTTGCGCACAGCTGATCTAGCACATGCTATTGAAGCGTTGGTGGGACGTAAAAGCGGAGATCATATTCATCCAGCGACACGTGTATTCCAAGCACTTCGCATTTATGTTAATGATGAAATTGGTGAACTTGCACGTGGCTTATTTGCTGCTGAACGCGTTTTGAAGCCACGAGGTCGTCTAGGGGTTGTAAGTTTTCACTCCCTTGAAGATCGTATGGTTAAAAGATTTTTTTCAGCACGTTCAAGAGATCATGTGAGATCGCGTCATCTTCCTGAAATAGAGACAGCTCCAGCAACATTCTTTCCTTTGTTTAAAGGAGTGATCACGGCAAATGAAGAAGAGATCCAGAAAAATCCTCGTTCACGCTCTGCAAAGTTGCGTGTTGGTATACGCACCGATGCGGAAAGCTCCTCTGCAGATATGAAATTATTTGGTTTAGCAGAGATTAGCAGTTTTGAAGGTAGTAAGAAATGACAGTTTTTCGTACATTTGATATGATGTTAGTTATGATTATGATTTGTATGGCTGGTCTTACTTATAAAGTAAAATATGATGTCCAAAAACGGATGAGTGAAGTTCGCCACTTAGAACATAAAATTATGGCAGAAAAAAATACGGTGAGTTTGCTTCATACGGAATGGGCAGTGATGATAGAACCTTCACGTATGCAGAAACTTGCCAAACATTATCAAAAAGAACTTGGTTTAGAAATCATACAACCACATCAGATTATAGGGTTTGAAGATATTCCATTACCTATTCATGATCCAATTGCAGAAGCCATTAAACAAAGTGTTTTGGAAGTTAGTAAGAATATTGGGAGAAGTAACCGTTCTTCAAAGGTGAATAGTATTGTTCAAAAAGGTGTGCGATAATGAAATTATTTTCTCGATTTTTGCACAAGAATAAACACTTAAATGACGCGTTGGATTCCCATAATTTTCCTACCACTCAACCATATTTTGGACGTTCACGCTTGGTTTTTTCTTTGTTTTGTTTTTTCACTTTATACGGCATTATGGGAGTTTGTCTTATTTCATATGGGCTTGAAGGTGGACAGATTGCCGAAGCAAAAGGGCCAAGAAATCTTCAATTAACGGCGCGTCCCGATATTCTTGATCGGAATGGTCGTTTACTGGCAACGGATATTAAAACTTACTCGCTTTTTGCTGAACCGCGACGTATTATTGATGTGGATGAAACCATTGAATTGCTCTCAACAGTTTTACCTAATCTCAATTGGCAGGAAACTTATAGACGTCTTAAAAGAAAATCTAGTTTTTCTTGGATACAGCGTGGGTTGACGCCAACACAAAGAACAAAAATTATGGCTCTGGGTATTCCTGGGATTGGTTTTCGTACTGAAATTCGTCGTTTTTATCCAAGCGGATCCGTGGTTTCACATATTCTCGGTATGGTTAATATAGATAACCAAGGTATAGCCGGTATGGAAAAATATATTGACGATACTGGTTTAAGTGCTCTGCGTGCTGCTGGTCTTGCAACAGAAGAATCATTAAAGCCTGTTCAGCTTTCAATTGATTTGCGTGTTCAAACAATTGTGCATGATGAACTTATACAGGCTATGAAGCGTTATAAAGCAATTGCTGCAGGTGCAGTGATTTTAAATATCCACACGGGTGAAGTTTTGGCTTTAGCATCTATACCTGATTTTGATCCTACAAATCCTGCTGAATCGTTGAAAAGTGATCGTTTCAATCGAATGACTGCTGGAACGTTTGAGATGGGATCGATCATTAAAAGTTTTACCACTGCAATGGCTCTTGATTCAGGCCTTTTTCATTTAAATAGTGTTATTGATGCTTCAAAACCTCTTCAAGCAAGTAGAAATTATTTTATTCGTGATTTTCATGGAAAAAATCGTCCTTTAAAGCTTTGGGAAGTTTTTATTTATTCCTCTAACATTGGTTCTGCTAAGGAGGCGTTGGAGATAGGGATTGACGGGCATCGTGATTTTTTAAAACGACTTGGTTTACTTGATCGATTGACAACGGAATTGCCTGAAGTTGCTCACCCTATTTTGCCACATCGTTGGAGAGATATTCACTCTATGACCATTTCTTTTGGGCACGGTATGGCAACAACACCTTTGCAAACGGCTGTAGGTGCTGCTGCTTTGATGAATGATGGCTTGTGGATTGCTCCTACCTTTTTGAAACGCACAAAAGAAGAAGCATTGAAATATGCAAAGCAGGTCATAAAATCTAAAACAAGTCAAGATATGCGTTATCTTTATAAGTTAAATAGTGATATTGGTTCTGGACGTAATGCAAAAGTAGAGGGTTATAGAGTTGGTGGGAAAACAGGAACAGCTGAAAAAACTGAAAATGGAAGATATTCTAAAACGAAGAATTTCAACAGTTTTCTTGCAGCTTTTCCTATTGAAAAGCCTTCTTATGTTGTTTTAACAATTATCGATGAACCTCATCCTGAAGATGGGAAGTACTCAGCAACAGCAGCGATGAACGCAGGGCCAATGCTTGCGAATATTATTCGTCGTTCAGCAAGTTTTTTGGGAGTAAAACCAGACTTTGAAAAAGAGTATGAGCCTATTTTGAGTGCAAAAAATAATTCAAGATCCATGAGACAACGGTAAAGTTAATATAAAGGTATGTTATGGTGTTGTTTGGAACAGTTTTTACAGAATGTATAAAAGATAAAGACCTTGCTTCAATGGAGATAACAGGAATAAGCGCAGATTCTCGACAAATTTTGCCAGGCTATGTTTTTGTTGCTGTTCAAGGAAATAAAAGCAATGGCAAACATTATATCAATGATGCTATAAAGCGTGGTGCACGAGCAATTGTAACAGATTGTCATGTTACTTTTGAGGATGTACCTGTTCCCATTTTACGTGTTTTTGATGTTCGTCATAGTTTAGCGGTGGCAGCAGCACGTTTTTACGGTTCTCAACCTGAAACTGTTGTCGCTGTAACAGGCACAAGTGGAAAAACATCCGTTGTCTCTTTTATTCGACAAATTTGGACGCATGTTGGATTATGTGCTGCCAGCATAGGGACGGTTGGTCTTGTTTCCCCTAAACGAAATGATGATGGTTTTCTTACAACACCTGATCCGATCGTTTTACAGCGCCTCCTTTCTGAAATAGCCAGTGAAGGTGTTACACATGTGGCTTTGGAAGCCTCTTCGCATGGTCTTGATCAAAGCCGACTTGATGGAGTGCATTTAACGGCAGCTGCTTTTACGAATTTGGGACGTGATCATATGGATTATCACACAAGTGTAGAAGACTATTTACGTACTAAGATGCGCTTGTTTGATAGACTTTTACCGCAAGATTCTCCCGCTTTTGTTTTTGCAGATGATATTTACTCACAAAAGGTTATTGATACGATTACACAAGCTGGACGTCGTGTTTTGACAATTGGACGTAAAGGAAAATTTATTACTCTTAATCGTGTTGAGCATCAACGTTCAAAACAGTGTGTTGAGTGTCGTGTAGAAAACGATATTTATACATTTGATTTACCTTTAGCTGGAGATTTTCAGGTCAGTAATGCTCTTATGGCAGCGGGTTTAGCGATTGCAACGGGTGTTTCTCCTCACAAGGTGTTTCGGTCGCTTGAAACTTTGCAGGGAGCACCTGGAAGGTTAGAGTTGGTTGGAAAAGCGGAAAATAATGCTCTTGTTTATATCGATTATGCACATAAACCAGAAGCTTTAGAGCAGGTTTTGCTTTCTGTTCGCCCTTTTACGCAAGGACGTTTAATCCTTGTTTTTGGTTGTGGGGGTGATCGTGATCAAGGAAAAAGACCTTTGATGGGAAGAATTGCAGACAATAAAGCTGATATTGTTATTGTAACAGATGATAATCCTCGCACAGAAATACCAGAAAAAATACGTAAGGATATTTTACAAGAAGCGCCAAGAGCCATAGAAATCGCAGATCGCGGTGAAGCTATTGCTTATGCTGTTGGGCTTTTAAAAGCAGGGGATACGTTAATTATTGCTGGAAAGGGTCATGAAAATGGTCAAATTATAGGGCAAAAAACATATCCTTTTTCAGATCGTTTAAAAGCGATTCATGCTTTGCAGGAACGTAATAGATGACAGTGTTATGGGATCAACAAGAACTTGTTGCCGCAATTGGTGGTTTTGTCGTGGGATGTCTTCCAGAAACTTTTTCTGGGGTTTCTATTGATAGTCGAACCCTTAAAGAGGGGGATATCTTTTTCTGTATTAAAGGGGGACGTCTTGATGGTCATGATTTTGCTGTACAAGCTTATACACAAGGTGCAGGTGTTCTTGTCGTTGCGGAAAGTCGTTTGACTGATATGGAAAAAATATCCGCTCCATTGATTGTTGTTCCGGATGTTTTGCAAGCCCTAGAAAAACTTGGGAAAGCTGCACGTAAGCGCTCAAAGGCTAAAATTATTGCAATAACAGGGTCTGTTGGAAAAACAACAACAAAAGAAGCTTTAAAACAAGTGCTTGCAACTGTGGGAAAAGTTCATGCGAATCTTGCTTCTTTCAATAATCATTGGGGAGTTCCCCTTACTTTGGCGCGAATGCCTAAGGAGAGTGATTACGGTATTTTTGAAATTGGTATGAATCATAGGGATGAAATTTGCCCTCTGGTCAAGTTGGTTCATCCGCATGTTGTTCTTATCACACATATTTCTGCGGGGCATGTGGGATTCTTTAACAGTCTTGAGGAAATTGCAGATGCAAAAGCTGAAATTTTTGAAGGGCTAGATACAGAGGGAATTGCCATTTTAAACGCAGATAATGATTTTTTTGCTTATTTAGTTCAAAAAGCAAAGCAATGTGGTGTGAACAAAATCTTAAGTTTTGGTGAAACTAAAAATTCTGATTATCAGGCAAAAAATATACGTCTTCTAACGGACTACTCCTCTATGGTTATTGGTATTTTAGGGCAGGATAGGGAGATTAAAATTGGCGCTCCTGGGCGACATATTGTGCAAAATAGTTTAGCAATTATTGCTGTTTGTGATGCTATTGGTGTTGACTTAGAACCTATTTTACTTTCTTTGAGCCGTTTTTCTCTTCAAAAGGGACGTGGTATGCGTTATCGGCTATCTTTGCCCAATGGGGGAGAGTTTTATTTAATTGATGAAAGTTATAATGCTAACCCCGCATCTATGCGTGCTGCTCTTGATTTGCTTGCGATAGGGCCAGTGGGGGAAAAGGGGCGGCGGATTGCTATTCTGGGGGATATGTTAGAGCTTGGAGTGCATAGTGAAGCGCTGCATCGTGATCTAGTAAAGCCAGTCTATCTTTCCGGCGCTAATCCCGTTTTTTTATTTGGTGAGGAAATGAAGGCTTTAGCCACTGATCTCTCTGTATATGTTAAGGTTTATTATGCTGAAAATGTTGAAAAAATTTTATCATCTATTTTTACAGAAATCTCCAATGGAGATCTTTTGATGATTAAGTCATCACATAGTCTCTCTTCGTCAGATATCGTGGCTGCGTTATTTGATCACTATAAGATATCTTCTCTATAATTGAAATGGGTTTTTTATACCATGATGCTGTTTTTGTCTTCGCTTAGTGATTGGCTTCCAGGAGTCAATGTTTTCCGTTATATTACTTTTCGCACGATAGCAGCTACGCTTACATCAGGGCTTATTGTATTTTTATTTGGCCCTAGCATTATTGCTTCTCTTAAATTGCGACAAGGAAAAGGACAGCCAATTCGCGCCGATGGCCCTCAGACACATTTTAAAAAAGCCGGAACGCCTACTATGGGCGGGTTGATGATTTTAACAAGCACTTTAGTATCAGCGCTTTTATGGTGTAATTTATCGAATATTTATTTTTGGGTGTCGCTTTTTATTATGCTTTCTTTTGGGATGATTGGTTTTTATGATGATTATCTTAAAGTAACAAAACAAACACATAAAGGCTTTTCAGGTAAAGCGCGGTTAAGTTTGGAGTTTTTTGTGGGAATAATTGCTGCTTTTGCACTCTTACAAGTTGGCTCTCCTGGATTAGCTTTGCCTTTTGTGAAGGAGTATTTCATCAATTTAGGCTGGTTTTTCATTCCTTTTTCTGCTTTTGTTATTGTTGCAACAGGTAATGCAGTTAATTTGACGGACGGTCTTGATGGACTTGCTATTGTTCCTGTAATGGTGGTAGCTCTTTCTTTTGCCCTGATTGCTTACCTTTCTGGTAATATAAATTTCGCTGATTATTTACAAATTCGTTATGTGCCCGGAACAGGAGAACTGGCTGTTTTATTAGGGGCTGTTGTTGGGGCAGGGCTTGGTTTTCTATGGTTTAATGCACCACCTGCAGCTATTTTTATGGGCGATACTGGTTCGTTGGCTCTTGGTGGATTATTAGGGAGTGTTGCTGTCGCAACAAAGCATGAAATTGTTTTGGCTTTTATTGGTGGACTTTTTGTTTTAGAAGGTTTTTCAGTTGTTATTCAGGTGGGTTATTTCAAGTTAACAAAAAAGCGTGTATTTCTGATGGCACCCATACACCATCATTTTGAGAAAAAAGGATGGACTGAAAGCCAGATTGTGATACGCTTTTGGATTATTTCGATTGTTCTCGCTTTGATTGGTCTTTCAACACTTAAGTTGCGGTGAGATTTTGATTTCTGTTACATGTTACAAAGGTCAGAAAGTGGCACTGTTTGGATTGGGGCGATCGGGATTAGCTACGGCGCAGGCATTGATGAGTGGCGGTGCAGAAGTAGTGGCTTGGGATGAGAATGTTGCCTGTGTACAAGAAGCCTCTCAGAAAAATATTCCAACGAGAGATCTTCGTCACGAAGATTGGTCTGAGTTTGTTGCATTGATTTTAGCGCCGGGGATTCCTTTAACTTATCCTAAGCCCCACTGGATTGTTGATAAAGCACGCCAAGCTGATGTAGAAATTGTTGGGGATATTGAGTTATTTGTTCGGGCGCGTAATCACTTTTTACAACAATATGGTTTTTGTGATCAAGATATTCCGTTTATTGCGATTACGGGTACAAATGGGAAGTCGACAACGGCAGCCTTGCTTGCTCATTTGTTGGAACAAATGGGTTATGATGTGCAAATGGGAGGGAATATTGGAACCGCAATATTAACGCTTAAGCCATTTGTGAAAAAACGTATTTATGTGATTGAATGTTCATCTTTTCAAATTGATCTCACTCCCTCTCTTCAGCCAACTGTTGGGATTTTATTGAACTTAGCACCTGATCATATTGATCGCCATGGGAGTTTTACTCATTATGTGCAAGCCAAAAAGCGTTTAGTCTCTCATGCTTCTCGTGTTTTTATTTCAGTAGATGATGTTGCTTGTCAGGCTTTATATCAACAATTGGAAGATGAAGGGCGTCGCGTTGAAGCGGTTTCCAAAGACCATTTCGTTGAAAATGGTTTTTATGCGGATGGGACGAAGCTTTTTTCTGTTTTTCAGGGACGGCGTCATTTGCTTGCAGATCTTGATTCTGTGACTGCATTGCGTGGTCGTCATAACGCGCAAAACGCCCTTATGGCACTGGCAGCATTGCAGGCTTTAAAAATAACGGATCCACATATGAACAAGTATTTAGCAAGTTATAAAGGGTTAGCGCATCGTATGCAGTTGGTGCGTAAAATGGGATCAGTTTTGTTTGTTAACGATAGTAAGGCAACCAATGCAGATGCAGCAGCACCAGCACTTGCTGCTTTTCAGAATATTTTTTGGATTGTTGGAGGGCTGGCAAAAGAAGGTGGCATTGATTCTCTTAAAGCTTTTTTTCATAAAATCCATAAAGCTTATTTGATTGGAAGTTCAGTGCAAGAGTTTGCTGATGTTATTGGGTCTACTCTACCCATTTCGATGAGCTTGACTTTGGAAAATGCAGTGCGTGAAGCCGCTTTTGATGCAATGCGTTGTGAGGCAGAAGAGGTTGTTGTTCTTCTTTCACCCGCTTGTGCAAGTTATGATCAATTTAAAAATTACGAAATGCGTGGGGAAGCATTTGTTTCTTTCGTTATGCAATTAAACGAAGAGTAAACTTTAAAAAAATATTTTGCGTTAATACTCCAGAATCTTTTTTCATGTAATTCAATTTTTAAAGTGTTTTGCTAAAAAATAGGGAGCCATATCACTTTGAGTAAAATTGTAAAAAAGATAAGGTGGATATGATGGTTACGCGTGCAGATAGAGATCCAATTGCGAATTGGTGGTGGACGATTGATCGTTCCATTTTTGCCGCTTGTTTGATTTTAATCGGGATTGGCATTATGCTATCTTTTGCTGCAAGCCCTACTATTGCAAAAAAAATTGGGATTGCTGATAGTTTTTATTTTGTTCGCTGGCATATCATTTTTAGTATCCTAGCATTTTTTGTGATGGTTACAGTTTCCTTTTTCTCAATTCGTAATATTCGCCGTTTATGTGTTGTTTTGCTCATTGCAACCCTTGGTCTTATGGTTGCAACTTTATTCTGGGGACCAGAATTAAAAGGAGCACGGCGATGGATTCAGATATTTGGTTTTTCTGTACAAGCTTCAGAATTTATGAAACCAGCTTTTGTTGTGATGTCGGCTTGGCTTTTTTCGGACTCTATGCGGCGGGGTGTTCTCGGTTATACGCTTGCTATTGTACTTTATGCTGTTTGTTGTGTGCTTTTGGTTCTACAGCCTGATATTGGTCAAACACTTTTAATCAGTGCAACATGGGGAGGGTTATTTTTTGTTGCTGGTGTGCCCCTGACTGTGATTTTTCTTTTTATCATTTTAGGCATTGCAGGGATCGTTTTTGCTTATTTTTCTCTTCATCATGTGCGTGAACGTATCGATGGTTTTTTAACAGGTGAGGGCGATACCTTTCAGGTAGATGTTGGGCGTGAAGCTATTTTGAATGGTGGTTGGTTTGGGCAAGGACCAGGGGAGGGAACAGTAAAACGTATCATTCCCGATAGCCATACAGACTTTGTGTTTTCTGTTGCTGCTGAAGAATATGGAATTATTCTCTGTTTATTAATTCTAATGCTTTTTGCCTTTATTATTATACGCTCATTATATATAGCATTGAATACACGTGATTCATTTATACGCCTTGGTATTACTGGCGTATCCATGATGATTGGTTTTCAATCATCAATTAATATGGCCGTTAATCTTCATTTGATCCCCCCAAAAGGTATGACATTGCCGTTTATTTCTTACGGTGGTTCATCTATGGTTGCGATTGCATTTTCAATGGGGATTTTGCTTAGCTTAACGCGTCGCTGGCCAGAAGCACGTCTTTCAGCTTTTTCTTCTTCCTCTGTCTTGGATACAACCTATGACTGATAAAAAAGTTATTGTTTTGGTGGCGGGTGGTACAGGTGGGCATCTTTTTCCTGCTGAAGCACTTGCTGTTGAATTAAGGGGGCGTGGGTATGATGTTCATTTGATAACAGATGAAAGAGCGCGAGGTTTTGTACGCTGTTTTGATGAAAAACACCTACACATCGTTTCATCAGCAACATTTACACGACGCAATCTGTTTGCACTTATAAAAACTTTTTGGGCTTTGTTAAAAGGGATGGGGCAATCATTGGCACTTTTTTATAAATTGCGTCCTGTTCTTGTCGGTGGATTTGGTGGGTATCCTACTGTTCCTCCTCTTGTTGTCGCAATTTTAACGAGGCGTAAAACATTTATTCATGAGCAAAATGCTGTTATGGGGCGTGCCAATCGGATGTTGGCAGGCTTTGTACATGCCATAGCGGGTGGTTTGCTACCGCAAAATAATACTTATGCTCATAAAACATTTCTGACTGGAAATCCTATAGGTAAGGCGGTTCTCAAAGCAGCAGAAATCCCTTATCATCCTTCAAGAGGTGAGGAGCCATTTCATTTTTTGGTTTTTGGTGGAAGCCAAGGCGCTTCTTCTTTTTCGCGAATTGTTCCGGCAGCAGTTGCTTTGTTGGATGATAAGAACCGTAAACGCTTACGGATTGTACAACAAGTACGGGGGAATGCGCGAGATTTGATAGAAACCTATCAAAAAATGGGTGTACAAGCAGATGTTTCTTCTTTTTTTGATGATATGGCTGAACGTATGGCGCGATCTCATTTTATTTTATCGCGTGCCGGTGCTTTATCGGTTTGTGAAATAGCTGTGATTGGTCGACCAGCTTTACTGATTCCATATCCTTATGCTCTTGATCATGATCAAGCAGCAAATGCTGCACTGCTTGTCCGTGTGGAAAGTGCTCAAATCATATCAGAAAAAGATTTAAATGCACAAAAACTTTCATCTCTTTTAATAGAAGCCTGCGGTATGCCTCAATTATTAGAAAAACGAGCGCTTGCTGCAAAAAAAATCGGACAACCTCATGCAACCAGTCGTCTCGCTAATTTGGCTGAGGCTTTGGTTGTGGGGCGGTCATTATTAGATATAAAAGAGGAGTTTTTTGATGAAAATGCCACTTAATATAGGCGTTATCCATTTTGTTGGAATCGGTGGTATTGGCATGAGTGGGATTGCGGAGGTTTTTCATAATCTTGGCTATAAAGTTCAGGGGTCAGATCAAATTGAAAGTGCAAATGTTGCGCGTTTACGAGACAAAGGAATTAGTGTTCATATTGGGCACAGTGCTGAAAATTTAGGGCATGCAGAGGTTGTTGTTTTTTCTACTGCCATTAAAAAAACAAATCCTGAGTATATTGCTGCGAAGGAAAGGCACTTGCCGCTTGTAAGACGTGCAGAAATGTTAGCGGAGCTTATGCGGTTTCGTCGGGCCGTTGCTGTAGGGGGAACGCATGGTAAAACGACAACCACATCAATGATCTCAGCACTTCTTGATGCTGGTTCTTTTGATCCTGTAGTGATTAATGGCGGCATTATCAATGCGTATGGCACAAATACGCGTATGGGGGAAGGTGATTGGATGGTTGTTGAAGCTGATGAAAGTGATGGTACCTTTTTAAAATTGCCCGCTGATATTGCTGTTGTTACCAATATTGATGCTGAGCATTTGGATCATTATGGAAGTTTTGATGCATTGCGTCAGGCTTTTCAACAATTTGTAGAAAATGTTCCTTTTTATGGCTTTGCTGTTTTGTGTCTTGATCATCCAGAGGTTCAGTCACTGGCTGGTCGTATTGATGATCGTTGGGTGATTACCTATGGTGCAAATCCTCAAGCAGATGTCCGTTTCCTTAATCTTTCTATGGATGGTCAAAAAACGCATTTTGATGTTCTTATTCGTTCGCGAAAGACAGGAAAAAAGACTGAGCTAAGAAATTTGGTTTTACCAATGTCTGGGAAGCATAATGTATCTAATGCAACAGCGGCGATTGCTATTGCCCATGAACTAGGCATTTCAAGTGAAACGATAAAAAGTGGTTTGGCAAAATTTGGTGGTGTAAAGCGGCGTTTTACCCAAACAGGGAGTTGGCATGGTATTGAAATATTTGATGATTATGGACATCACCCCGTTGAAATAAAGGCTGTTTTACGTGCTGCACGTGAGAGCGCAAAGGGACGTGTGATTGCCATCGCCCAACCCCATCGTTACTCGCGTTTGTATCATTTATTTGATGATTTCGCTTCCTGTTTTAATGATGCAGATACGGTGTTGATTACACCTGTTTATGCTGCTGGCGAAGAGCCAATTTCTGGTTTTGATGCCAAGGAATTAGTAGAACATATTCAAATGGCTGGTCATCGTGATGTGCGCTTGATTCATGGTTTGGACGATGTTGTTTCGGTTGTGTCTACATTTGCTAAATCAGGGGATTATATTGTTTTTCTAGGTGCTGGCAATATTACACAGTGGGCTTGTGCATTGCCTCATCGTTTAGCGGTACTTGATAATCATGACAGACTTCAAGATCATTGATGGGGAAGCGCTATTGGCGCAATTACAACCGTTGCTGTGCAAAATAAAAGGGAAACTTATGCCTAATGTGGAAATGCGTAAGGTGACATGGTTTCGCACAGGTGGGTTGGCAGAGCTTTTTTATCAGCCTGCTGATGATGCAGATTTAGCTTTTTTTCTTAAAAATCTTCCTGAGGAGATTCCTGTAACAATTGTAGGGATTGGTTCTAATCTTTTGGTGCGTGATGGTGGGATTCCTGGTGTTGTTGTGCGTCTTTCGGTTAAAAATTTTGGAAAAGTACAGCAAGTTTCTTCAACGCGCTTTTGGGTGGGGGCTGCGACACCAGATAAACATTTAGCCGCCGCAGCTTTAGAATCTGAAATAGCAGGTTTTCATTTCTACCACGGTATTCCCGGTGGCCTTGGAGGAGCCCTTAAAATGAATGCAGGAGCGAATGGGGTTGAGACAGCGGCTCGTGTTATTGAGGTTTATGCGTTGGACCGTAAAGGGCAGCGTCATACCTTGAGTGTGAAAGATATGCACTATTCTTATCGCCATTGTGGCATTCCTGAAGGTTTTATTTTTACCGCTGCTTTGTTGGAGGGGCAACCAGGACATAAAGATAGTATTCGCACAGATATGAATGCGGTTGCCCGGCATCGTGAAACAGTACAGCCTATTCGCGAAAAAACAGGGGGGTCCACGTTTAAAAATCTTGAAAATACATCTGCGTGGCGTGTTATTGATGAAGCAGGGTGCCGTGGTTTGCGGGTTGGTGGTGCTCAAATGAGTGAAATGCACTGTAATTTTATGATCAATACAGGGCAAGCAACAGGTTATGATCTTGAAGCTTTGGGAGAAGAAGTACGTGCTCGTGTTTTTGCTCATTCAGCTCACCTTTTACAGTGGGAAATAAAGCGTATTGGCCAGTTTGAACAAGGTCGTATTGTTCCTTTTTTCGACCCGTCTCATTGATCGATTCAATGTCACAAAAAAAATGAATAAAAATATTGAGTCATTTCAAAGAGATAATGAGAAAAATCTATTAAGAATCAATAAATTACCAAAGAACCTCTTGCATCAGGCTTGTGAGTCTGATTCATTATACAAAGTGCTAGGTTATTGATTCGCAAAGATAAATCCTAGCATTTCCCGTATATGGTGTTCGTTGTTTCTATGTGGTCTATATATAGTATACGCAAGAGGGTGAGTTGTTATGAAAGATAAGCATGTAGCTGTATTAATGGGAGGCTTTTCTTCCGAACGGTCTATAAGTTTATCTTCAGGATCTGCTTGTGCTGATGCTCTTGAAACACAAGGGTATCGTGTGAGTCGTGTAGATGTTGATAGTCATATTGCTTCTGTCCTTGAACAATTGCATCCTGATATTGTTTTTAATGCCTTGCATGGGCCCTTTGGTGAAGACGGCCGTATTCAAGGTATTCTTGAATATTTGAAAATTCCCTACACGCATTCTGGTGTTATGGCATCGGCACTAGCAATGGATAAGGGGCGTGCAAAAATTATTGTTGCCAGTGCTGAAGTTTCTGTTGCGCCTTCTGTTGTTATGAGCCGTTTTTCTGTGGGGAAAGTTCATCCTATGGAGCCTCCTTATGTGATTAAGCCTGTATGTGAAGGGTCGAGCTTTGGTGTTTTGATTGTCAAGGAAAATGAGTCCACGCCGCCACACAATATTGTAGGGGCAGAGTGGGGGTATGCAGATGACGTTATAGTTGAAAAATATATCCCAGGTCGTGAACTGACTTGTGCTGTTTTGGGAAAAGAGGTGCTAGATGTTTGTGAAATCGTTCCTGATCAGCACTTCCAATTCTATAATTATGACTCGAAATATAAAACTGGTGGCTCTCTTCATATTTGTCCTGCACAACTTTCATCAAATATTTACCAAAATGTGCAAAGAATGTCTTTAGCAGCACATCAGGCGATCGGTTGTCGAGGTGTTAGTCGTTCTGATTTTCGTTTTGATGAAAAAACGGGAGAATTGGTTTGGCTTGAAATTAACACGCAGCCCGGCATGACAACCACTTCTCTTTTGCCTGATATTGCAAAAGCAAGTGGTCGTACTTATGGCGATATTGTTCAATGGATGGTGGAGGACGCGTCGTGTATGCGTTGAGTTTTGATAAGACAAATGTTCCGATGGAGGTGCTGTTAGTGCCAGCTTTGCCACGACTTTATCGTCGCTTTCTCCGGTTTATATTTGAGTTTGTCTTTATTCGTATTCACGTTTCACGCCATTTTGGCTCTTTTGCTGTTTTGTTTTTTTTCTTTGTGATCCTGCTTTATGGGCTTTTATCGAGTGGTCATATGGATTTGATTATGAAGGCAGCAGTATCGGATACTGGTTTTATGGTCTCTGATGTGGAGATAAGTGGTAATAAGCGTTTGCATAAACAGAGAGTTTTAAAAATTTTGGGACTTGATGCCGCAGCGTCCATTTTCGCTTTTGATGTTGA
This sequence comes from Bartonella silvatica, assembly GCF_040545155.1. NCBI lineage: Bacteria > Pseudomonadati > Pseudomonadota > Alphaproteobacteria > Hyphomicrobiales > Bartonellaceae > Bartonella > Bartonella silvatica. Next base: position 119,424 of record NZ_JBEPLI010000003.1, on the reverse strand, counting down.
TCGGGCACGTTCTCTTTTAGAACAGCAAGCTTGGGTGCAAGCGGCGAATGTTCAGAAAATTTATCCCAACAAAGTGCGTGTTACACTCATTGAGCGTGAGCCCTATGCAATTTGGCAGCACGATGGTGTAATGGATATTGTTGATAATACAGGTCGCGTCATTGTGCCCTTTAATAGAGAAGGTGTTCAAAACTTTCCTCTTGTGGTTGGTCGGGGTGCGCAAACTTCAGCTAAAGTGTTTATTCAGTCCCTTTCGGGGTATCCACAGCTGTGCAGTCGTGTTCGTGCTTTTGTGCGCGTTGGTGATCGGCGTTGGGATCTTGTTTTGGATAATGGAGTGCGCATTATGTTGCCGGAAAAAGGAGCTCTGGAAAGACTTTCTTCTCTTATTAAGACAGGAATAATGCAAGATCTTCTATCTCGCGATGTTCTAACGATTGATTTACGTCTTTCTGATCGCATTACAGTTTCTTTGTCCGATGAGGCATTGGAGCGTCATCGCACTGCTATAGCAGAAGAAGAACGCATTTTAAAAGCATGGAAGGCAGGGCACCTATGATGTTACGCAAATCACATCATGGGGGGGGGCGTAAGGCACGTTTTTTAACGGTTCTGGATGTCGGTTCAAGTAAGGTTGTTTGTCTTATTGCTTGTCTGCGTCCTTTGGAGCATGCGCATTATCTACATGGTCGTACGCACTCTATGGAAATTTTAGGTTTTGGAGTTCAGCGCTCACGCGGTATCAAGTCTGGGGTTGTTGTAGATATGTTGGCAGCAGAGCAATCAATACGGTTGGCTGTTGATGCAGCAGAAAAAATGGCTGGCTTGGTCGTGGATTCAGTCATTGTGAATTTTTCTTCAAGCCGATTACAAAGCGCTCTTATAAATGGCACCGTACAGTTGAAAGGTCGTGAAGTTACCAAGCGTGATATGCGTGTGGCATTTTCAGATGTTTCACGCAAAGCTTTTGACACTGAGCGTCATGTTATCCATTCAGTGCCTGTTTCTTATGTGTTGGATGGAGATAAAGGAATTTCTGATCCTGTTGGAATGGCAGGGGAATTATTTGGTGTGAATGTACATGTGGTAACAGCTGAGACAGCGGCTTTGCGTAATTTAGAAACGTGCATTAACCGTGCGCATTTGAGTGTTGAGGCAATGGTGGCCACTCCCTTTGCAAGTGGTCTTGCTGTTTTGATGAATGAAGAGGCGCATTTAGGAGCAGCATGTATCGATTTTGGCGCTGGAACAACAACATGTTCAGTGTTTTTTGAGGGAAAGTTTGTTCATGCCGATGCACTCGCCGTTGGAGGGCAGCATGTGACTCTTGATGTTGCACGTGGATTTTCTATGTCGTTGACAGAGGCGGAACGTTTAAAGGTTGTTTATGGCTCAACATTTCTGACAAGTGCTGATGAGCAGCATATGATTAATGTTGCAGAAATTGGCAGTGAGCATCGTGAGACCCAATATCCTCGTGCAGTTCTTGGTCGTATCATTCGTGCACGGATTGAAGAAATTTTAGAGATGGTTCGTGATTGTTTAAACCGTTCTGGTTTTGCTCATGTTATTGGTAAGCGTGTTATTTTGACTGGAGGTGCAAGCCAATTAACAGGATTGCCAGAGATGGCGCGTACTATTTTAGGAAGAAATGTTCGTATAGGGCGGCCTTTAGGTATTTCAAGGCTTCCTTCTCTTGCAAAAGGGGCGGCGTTTACATCTGCAGCTGGATTGTTAATTTATCCACAATTGGTGGGGTTTGAAGAAAAAACAATGAAAGCTGCAGTGAATCATTTTTCAGTGGGCACGCGTGGGTATTTTCAGCGTGTTGGTCAGTGGTTGCGTGAGAGTTTTTAAGTAAGTTGATTGAGGTAATAAATTTCATCGCTTTGGCTTGCGATGGTCTTAGGAGAAGGAAAAGAAAATGACGATTAATCTGCATCGGCCAGATATCGCGGAATTAAAGCCACGTATTACCGTTTTTGGCGTTGGCGGTGGTGGTGGAAATGCCGTGAATAATATGATTAATGCTGGGCTTCAGGGAGTTGATTTTGTTGTTGCAAATACAGATGCACAGGCTTTGGCTATGTCAAGGGCTGAGCGCGTTATACAACTTGGTGCGGCAGTGACAGAAGGTCTAGGTGCTGGCGCTTTACCAGAAGTTGGACAGGCAGCTGCAGAGGAGTGTATCGATGAAATTATCGATCATTTGGCAGATTCCCATATGATTTTCATTACTGCTGGTATGGGCGGGGGAACTGGAACTGGAGCGGCACCTGTTGTTGCGCGTGCTGCACGTGAAAAGGGTATTTTGACCGTTGGTGTTGTAACAAAGCCATTTCAGTTTGAGGGCGCTCGTCGTATGAAAACAGCAGAGGTTGGTATTGAAGAATTACAAAAATCTGTTGATACATTAATTGTTATTCCCAATCAAAACCTTTTCCGTATTGCCGATGAAAAGACGACATTTTCTGATGCTTTTGCGATGGCTGACCAAGTGCTTTATTCTGGTGTTGCTTCCATTACAGATTTAATGATTAAAGAGGGGCTGATTAATCTTGATTTTGCCGATGTTCGTTCTGTTATGCACGAAATGGGGCGAGCAATGATGGGAACTGGTGAAGCATCTGGTGAAGGGCGTGCTTTGAACGCTGCTGAGGCTGCTATTGCGAACCCATTATTGGATGATACTTCTATGCGTGGGGCGCGTGGATTACTTATTTCCATTACGGGTGGTCGTGATATGACACTCTTTGAAGTCGATGAGGCTGCTAATCGTATTCGTGAAGAAGTGGATGCGGATGCGAATGTTATCTTTGGAGCGATTGATGATGAGTCACTCGAAGGGGTTATTCGTGTATCTGTGGTTGCAACGGGTATTGACCGTGAGATGAGTGATGTGGTTCAGTCTTCCCATCCTCAACTGCAAAAACCAGCGTCTTCAATTCGCAAGAGTGATTCTGGGCAGAGTTCTTTTCACGTTCAGTCAGCACCGTTGCGTTCTGAGTCAATGGTAGAAGTCATGGAAGCACTGGAAGTGGAAAAAGGAAAGCCTGTTGGAGAACAGTTCCGTCCTAAAAGTCAAATTTTTGCACAGCCAGCGGAGGCAGGGGCTGTAAGAAGTGCGAATGTTTCTTCTCACAGTGTAAACCTGCATGGACAGGTATCGAATGCACCACGTATGCAAGCGAACCGTAGTTCACAACCATCTATGATTGCACCAGTGAGTATGGAGGCGACAGCACATGCTCTTGATGAGACAGTGGGGGCCGTGAAACAAAAAGAGAAGCCAATACAACAGGTGCAAACACGTTCATCTATGCGTATGCCTGAGTTAAAGGATTTTCCTCCTGTTGCTCATAGTCAACGCGAAAGGGCATCTTCTGTGGATCCGGGACCGCGCAATCTTTGGCAACGTTTGAAACAAAGTTTGACTCATCGCGAGGAAGCTGAGCCAGAAGCGAGACTGGAACCTGCTGTGAAATCTTCTCAGCAGCAGGAGACACGTGTTCATAATAAAGGTTCTCAGGTTCTATCTCAAGATTCTTCTGTTTATGCTCCATGTCGTTCTGGTGAATTGTTCCCCAGTGCTTCGTCAGATCAGCGTAATTTTATGAGTGAGGAAGACCAGTTAGAAATACCCGCTTTTTTACGTCGTCAGGCAAATTAATTAAAAAAAATTGGAAAAGAGTGAGAGAAAAAGAAAAGTTTATATCTTTATATGCATAAAAATTTTTTAGAGTGAAATATACTGTAGTTTTTGAAAATTACTCTGTTTTTTATAAACCCACTTAATAATAAGTGGGTTTATTATTTTCTATACATATCATTTTTATAGTTTTATGATTATTTTTAAATATAAAAATTCATTCAATGAAGTGATGTGATGAATCTAGGGCCAAAATATCAGTCTACTCTAAAAAAAGCCGTAACATTTAAAGGTTATGGTGTTCACAGTGGGTGTTTGTCTGTTGTAAAAGTTTCTCCAGCTGCTGTTGGGCGTGGTATTGTTTTCAAACGTTATAGATTAGATGGAACAGAAGTAATACTTCAAGCACATGCATCGCAAATAGGAACAACAGAGTTATCAACGGCACTTGGGGATGGAGATATAAAAATTGAAACGATTGAGCATTTAATGGCTGCGATTGTTGCTTATAATTTAGATAATCTTATTATTGAAGTATCGAGTCATGAGATGCCTATTTTGGATGGTTCCTCTTGGCATTATTGCCAAGCCTTTGAAGAGGTTGGCATTGTAGAGCAGGATGCATTGCGTTCTTATTTCATTATAAAAAAGCCCCTGCGGGTTGAAGAGGGGAGTAGTATTGCAGAGTTTTTACCGTTTGATGGGCGTTGTTTTGATATAACTATTTCTTTTCCCTCTCCTGCTATTGGTCAACAGTATTTGAGTTTTGATCTCACGACAAAGGGATTTCGAGATGATTTGTCGCGTGCGCGTACTTTTGGTTTTCTCAAAGATGTAGAAAAATTACGGAATTCTGGAAAAGGGATGGGTGCCTCTTTAGAGAATTCTCTTGTTATTGATTTTAATAATAAAGTCATGAATCCAGATGGTCTTTATTGGCAGGATGAATTTGTGCGGCATAAAACGCTTGATGCAATTGGCGATACTGCTTTGCTTAGTGCACCTTTTATTGGTTTATTTCGTTCCTATTGTGGTGGGCATAAAATTAATTCACAATTGGTGAAAGCTATTTTGGCCGACGAATCGTGTTATGAGAAGAGTTATTTATAGTGAGGGTGCAAGAAAAACTAAAAAATTTTCTGTAATTTGTTTGATTTTTAAGGGGATGATTGATCTGCATCACGAGATTGTTTAATGGATTTGAAAGTGGTATAGATAAAAACTCTTAATAAATAATTTTTGCTACAAGGTGACATGCTCTGGAGGCCGGAAGAACTATGACAAAATCTCATGTGTGTATTGAAAATATAGCATATAGAAAATCTGACATTGTGTACAGGGTATTAGGGGTGGTGCTTTTGGGGAGCACTTGTATGTTAGCGGGATGTTTGTTTAAAGAGAAAAATACTCTTGATCCATCTGCATATGTTTTAAAAATAGATCCACCAGATGTTTTATATAATCAAGCGCTTGCTAGTCTTGAGAGTGGACGCCTTGCAGATGCATCAAAAAAGTTTCTGACAATTGAGAAGCAGTATGCTTATACGGATTGGGGGCGTAAATCCTTAGTGATGGGTGCTTTTACAAATTATCGCTTAGGCAAGTATGATGATTCAATTAGTATGGCTCAGCGCTATATTACTCTTTATCCGGGGGCAGATGATTCTGCTTATGCTTATTATATTATTGGTCTTTCTTCTTTTCGTCGAATTCCTGATGTTACACGGGATCAACGTGATACGGAACGCGCTATCGCAGCGATGCAGCTTCTCATAGAGCGTTATCCAAACTCTGAATATGTTGCTGATGCTAAAGCGAAAATACGCTTTGGACGAGAACAGTTGGCTGGTAAAGAGATGCAGATTGGCCGTTATTATGAAGAAGGTCGACGTTATCTTGCGGCGAGCCGAAGGTTTCGTACAGTGGTTGAGGAGTATTCCGATACCAATCAAATTGAGGAAGCGCTTTTCCGTTTAACGGAAGTTAATCTTGCTCTTGGTTTAACAGCGGAAGCGCAGACAGCAGCAGCTATTTTAGGGCGTAATTATCCTAAAAGTGAGTGGTATAAATTTTCTTATAACTTATTACAAAAGAGTGGGGTATCGCCGCATGAGCATAAATCTTCTTGGATTTCAAATGCTTTAAGTGGTGGTAAGAATAAGGTTCGTTGATTTTATATGCTGGTACAGCTTTCGATTCATAATATTGTTTTGATCGAAACGCTCGATATTTATTTTACGGCGGGTTTGTCGGTTTTAACTGGTGAAACGGGTGCTGGCAAATCTATTTTACTTGATGCTTTATCATTGGCTCTTGGTGGGCGAGGTGATGCTTCGCTTGTGCGTCATGGTGCAGTGCAAGGGCAAGTGATTGCTGTCTTTGATGTTCCTGTTTCACATCCTGTGCGCCAACTTATTCGTGAGAATGGTTTTGATGATGAAGGCGATATCATTTTACGGCGTGTGCAATCAGGTGATGGCCGTAGTCGCGTTTTTATCAATGATCAGGTAGCGAGTGTTGCATTGATGCGTAAAGTTGGCCGTATGCTGGTTGAAATCCATGGGCAACATGATGATCGTGCGCTTGTGGATGTTGCAACACATCGTCAGTTACTCGATGCTTTTGGTGGACTCGAAGATGATGTAGAAAATTTACGTCGGTGTTATCGGGTATGGCATGAATATGAAGAACGTTTGCAAAAACAGCGTATTAAAGTTGAGGATGCGGAGCGTGAGTCTGATTATCTCCGGTCATGTTTGGAAGAACTTGAAAAGCTTGATTTTCAAGTCGGTGAAGAGGAAGCGCTCTCTCTTCGTCGTGCAGATATGCTAAAATTAGAAAAAATAGCGACGGATATTAAGGAAGCTGATGATCTTTTAAGTGGTCAAAAATCGCCAATTCCAGTTCTTTCCAATTTAGTGAGGCGTTTAGAACGCAAAATTCCCGAGGCGCAGGCGCTCATAACTCCTGTTGTAAAATCTATTGATGAGGCACTCCATGCGCTTGCAACGGCACAAGACGGCATTGAGGTAGCAATGCGTGCTTTGGACTTTGAACCTACAGAGTTGGAGCGAATAGAGGAACGTCTTTTTGCTCTTCGCGGTTTTGCGCGTAAATACAATGTTTCTGCGGATGAATTGATTCAATTACATGATAAAATGGAAATTGAACTTGCTGAGTTTGAGGAAGCCCAGAAGACATTAAAATGTTTTGAAGAAGAGGCAAAGCAAGCACAGAAAAATTATGATGCATTAGCACAGGCATTGTCGGTAAAACGTCGAGAAGTAGCAAAGCATTTATCTGAAAGCGTTATGGCTGAATTGCCAGCATTGAAATTGGAAAAGGCCGAGTTTATCGTTGAAATGCAAACGAATGCTGAAAAACGCAGTGCAGAGGGAATAGACCGTATTGAATATTGGGTCCGGACTAATCCTGGAACACGTGCTGGACCAATGCTGAATGTTGCCTCTGGTGGTGAGTTATCTCGTTTTTTGTTGGCCTTAAAGGTTGTTTTGTCCGATTTCGGATCAGCACCTACGCTCATTTTTGATGAAATTGATACTGGAGTGGGGGGAGCAGTTGCTGCTGCCATTGGACAACGATTGCAGCTTTTATCAGAAAATGTTCAGGTGTTTGCTATTACACATGCACCCCAAGTTGCATCAAAAGCGCACAGTCACTTTCTTATTTCAAAGGTTGAAAGTGGTGATAAAAGTTGTTTTGTTACAGCTGTTCATAAAATGGAAGAGCATGAGCGTGCAGAAGAAATTGCGCGCATGTTGGCAGGGGAGCAGATCACTAAAGAAGCGCGAGCTGCTGCTCAAAAGCTTCTCACATAAAGAGACTTGACTAAGCAAAAATATGAATGGGCACGAATTTATTTGAATTCACTGCGTGAGAGAAAGTTGGCATTCTTATAACTCCATAGCCCACCATTTGGAATAGATTTTATGAGCAAGAATAATATTAAAGAACTGACACTTCTTGAAGCACAAAATGAATTAGAGTGGTTGGCAAAAGAAATTGCGCGTCATGATATCCTGTATAATCGTCATGACCAACCTGAAATTTCTGATGCAGAGTATGACGCTTTGCGCCGACGAAATGCAGAAATTGAAGCTCTTTTTCCTGAACTCATTCGCGCAGATTCACCTTCATACAAAGTTGGTGCACCGGTTTCTGAAAAGTTTGAAAAGTCTGTTCACACACAACCAATGCTTTCACTTGATAATGCTTTTAGTGCTGCAGATGTTGGTGAATTTGTTGAGCGTATTCGCCGTTTTTTACGGATTTCTGAAACACAAGCATTGGAAATAACAGCTGAGCCGAAGATTGATGGTTTATCTTTGTCTTTGCGCTATGAAAAGGGATATCTTGTATGTGCTGCAACGCGTGGTGATGGATATGTTGGTGAAAATGTAACAGCAAATGCACGAACAATTTCTGATATTCCAAAAAAATTGCAAGGAAAGTTTCCAGATATTATTGAAGTTCGTGGTGAAGTTTATATGGGGCGGGAAGATTTTCAAGCACTTAATACGAGCCAACAGGAAAAAGGCAAGTTGACTTTTGCTAACCCTAGGAATGCTGCAGCTGGTTCTCTCCGTCAGCTTGATTCACGAATAACAGCCAGCAGAAAACTTCAGTTTTTTGCTTATGCTTGTGGTGAAGTGAGTGAAATATTTGCAGAAAGTCAAATGGAAATGATGAGAAAACTAGAAGAATATGGTTTTGTTATCAATCCATTAACAAAAGTCTTTAAGAGTATAGGAGAGATTATTTCGTATTATCACGATATTGAAGAACGCCGCCATTCCTTAAGCTATGATATTGATGGCATTGTTTATAAGGTGAATAATTTGATGTTTCAAACACGTTTAGGGTTTGTTTCTCGTTCACCGCGTTGGGCTATTGCACATAAATTTCCGGCAGAAAAAGCTATGGCACTGTTGGAAGGCATTGATATTCAAGTGGGGCGCACTGGAGCATTAACTCCTGTTGCACGACTTGCTCCTATTACAGTTGGGGGTGTGGTGGTGACCAATGCAAGTTTGCATAATGAGGATTATATTAAGGGAATTGGTCATAAAGGGGAGCCTATCCGTGAAGGGCGTGATATTCGTGTGGGTGATACAGTGATTGTACAACGTGCTGGTGATGTCATTCCTCAAATTGTTGATATAATTTGTGAAAAGCGCCCAAAAGATTCTTCTGCTTTTGTCTTTCCTCATATTTGTCCAGCTTGTGGAAGTCATGCTGTTCGTGAAGCCGGAGAAGCTATACGTCGATGTACAGGTGGGCTTATTTGTCCTGCACAAGCGATTGAGCGTATTCGTCATTTTGTTGCACGCAATGCCTTTGATATTGAAGGGCTAGGAAAGAAGCAGGTGGAGTTTTTCTTTCATGCTCAAGATAAAGCTCTTTGTATTCATACACCAGCTGATATTTTTACTTTGCAGCGTCGTCAAGAAAAGTCCTTGGTACGTTTAGAAAATATGGAAGGTTTTGGCATTGTTTCAGTTCGTAAATTGTATGATGCCATTAATGCACGTCGAGAAATTTCTTTAAGTCGTTTTTTATTTGCATTGGGAATTCGTCATGTCGGAGAGGTGAATGCACGGCGTCTTGCACGTGCTTATCAAAATTATACAGCTTTTGAAACTGCGGTAATGGCAGCAGCTATATCTTGTGATAAGGAGAATGGAGAGGGCAATGATGCTTGGGTAGAGCTTACGAGCATTGAAGGGATTGGACCACAGGTCGGGGCTGCAATTATTGATTTTTATCAAGAAGCGCATAACCATGAAGTTTTATCTGCCTTACTTGAGGAAGTCACACTTCTCGATGAAAAACCTGTCATGGCACCTTTTTCTTCACCGGTTGCAGGAAAGATTGTTGTTTTTACAGGAACTTTGGCACATATGTCACGTGATGAGGCAAAAGCGTTAGCAGAACGATTAGGTGCAAAGAGCTCTAGTTCTCTTTCTAAAAAAACTGATCTTCTTGTTGTTGGAGCTGGAGCGGGATCGAAATTAGCTAAAGCTAAAGAATTAGGCGTTGAGGTTATCGATGAAGAGGCTTGGGTACAGTTGGTTGAGAAGATGTAATCTTTAAGCTGTCTTCAAGAATGATGAATATACTTTTAGATATAATAATTTGATTTATAAAATACGTACGCTTTTTTATTTCGGGCTAATGTGATAAATAAAGCAGTATTTTTTATCGTAAATTCTCTTATTCAGAGTTCTAAAAAGCCATTTATTTGTATGTTACAAGAAGAAAAAGTGTGTGGATAACCTTACTAATTCAAGCAGTGGTGGCAATATTGCAAATTGGCAATACAATAGTTGATGCTATTCTTAAAAGCAGTAGCTCGCAATAGTTTCTTAAATATTCTATGATTGGTACTTTTATACAAGATATAAATTTCATTTTTTGAGTTACTATGACTTTTCATTTTTGCAGAAAAACAGTTAACATGGAGAACAATCTCTTATATTCTTTAGCGATATAGACGCCTCTTTTTTAAGAGGTGAGGTAGAAAGAATAAAAAGTTGTATCATTAACCTAAAGAGGCATTGTTGCTGCTCTTGCCCATTTTTTATCTTCTTCATTTAAGTAAGGTGCATTAACCTGATAAACATGTGCATGATAATCATTGAGCCATTGCCGTTCTTCTTGTGTTAAGAGTTCTGGGAGAATAAGCTTTCTATCAATGGGACAATGGGTGAGTGTTTCAAACGAAAGCATTTCTATATCGCCACCATTTATATTTTGCGCTGGTTTTACAATAAGTAAATTTTCAATGCGGATACCAAAAGCACCTTCGCGATAATATCCAGGTTCATTAGAAATAATCATTCCAGGGAATAATTCTTGACACCCATAACGCGAAAGATTTTGCGGTCCCTCATGTACAGAGAGATAAGATCCAACACCATGACCTGTCCCATGGGCATAATCAAAGCCCGCTTTCCATAAAGAGATGCGTGCTAGAACATCAATATCTTGCCCACGTGTCCCTTTTGGAAAACGTGCAGTCGAGAGAGAAATCATGCCCTTGAGGACAAGAGTGAAACAGCGTTTTTCTTCTTCTCCAATATCTCCAATTGCCACTGTGCGCGTGACATCTGTTGTACCATCACGGTATTGCCCCCCTGAATCAACAAGATAAAGCTCACCAGCTTTGAGTTTTTTATTTGTCTTAGTCGTTACACGATAATGAACAATCGCACCATTTCCTCCTGCTGCTGAAATTGTATCAAAAGAGAGATCTTCAAGTTTTTCTCCCATTTCTTTTGCTGTTGTTATACGAAATTCTTCTAACTTTTGAGCAGTAGAAATTTCATTCAGTGTATCCGGTTTTTGTCTTTCTAACCAAGAAAAAAAGCGGGTTAGAGCGACGCCATCGCGCAAATGTGCTTTGCGTGCACCATTGAGTTCTGTGCTGTTTTTAATGGCACGTGGAAGAGAAGCAGGGTCTGTCAGCTTAATGAAAGAGCTTCCTTGCTCTTCAATAACAGCACGTAATTTTTCACACGTTAGCCGCGGATCTAAGGCAAATATTGTTCCTTTTTGAACATAATCTTTAATCGTTTGGATAAGTTGTTCTGGTTCATATAATTTTGCATAGCGTTCCAGATATTGCTTTTGTTCGATATTCAATTTTTGACTATTAATGAATAAGATAGGGGACTCTGTGATCGGAATAAGAGCAAAACAAAGGGCAAAAGGCGTGTTAGAAACATCATGACCACGGATATTGAATATCCATGCAATAGAGGAGGGGTCTGTAAAAATAAAAGCATCTGCATGGGCTTGTTCAATACTTTGTTGAATCAATGTTAACTTTTCATCACTATCGCATCCTGCATATTTGAGAGGATGAAGCGATAAGGCAGATTGCGGTAATGGGGGTTGATCATGCCAGATAAGATCAATAGGATTTTGTTGAACAGCGACAAGCTTTCCATCTGCTTTTATTTCTAATGATTTTTTTAATGTATCTGTAGCGGCGATGGTGTGAAGCCATGGATCAAAGCCAATGGCAAGATCTTGCCCATTTTTTTCAAGCCATTGTGAAGGCGGATAGGTTACGAGATCTTCGTACTCAAAAATATGAGGATCGGTTTGTTGGCGAACTTGGAGCTTATACCGCCCATCTGTGAATATAATGGCCTTATGCTTTAAAATAAGTGCGATACCTGATGAACCTGTAAAGCCTGTAAGCCAGCTAAGGCGTTGAGCATGTGGGGGAACATATTCTCCTTGGTGTTCGTCATTGCGTGGAACAAGAAAGCCATCTAATCCAAGACGATTAAGCTCTTTACGAAGAGAGGCAATGCGCTCGAGAGCATGAGTGGGATTTGCGGTCTCTTCAAAAGATTGATACATAAAAACGCCCCTTTCATTTATTTGAGATGTACCGTAACCCATCCTTGACGATGGTACGTTTCAATATGTTTTAGACCTTGTTTTACATAAGCTTCTCGTACATGGTCATGTTGTTCTTCAAGAATTCCAGAAAGTATGAGCGATCCATCTTTTTGAAGTGCTTGTACCACTTCTTGTGCAAGTTCAATAAGTGGGTTGGCAAGAATATTAGCAACGATGAGATCAAAGGGAGCTCGCGATGCAATTTGATGGTGGGAAAAACCTGTTGCTGTAACAGCTGTGATATATTCTTTTACGCTATTGAGTTCGATATTGTGTTGTGCAACTTGAATAGCGATGGGATCAATATCGGATGCAAGTACAGAAATAGGTTTAAGCATTGCAATGCCAATGGCGAGGACACCGCTTCCGGTACCAAGATCAAGAGCATTTTGGGGATCTTCATTGTGCATGACCTTGGCAATCATTTCCAGACAACCAGCCGTTGTTCCGTGATGTCCGGTGCCAAAAGCCTGACTCGCTTCAATTTCGATAGGCAAAGCACCTTGTGGCACTTCGTTTCGGTTATGGCTTCCATGTAGAAAAAAAGGACCAGCACGTACAGGTGTTAGTCTTTCAAGGCTTTGTTTAACCCAATCAATATCGGGTAAAACTTCATAGTTAACGTCATCAGGATCTATAGAAATGATTTGTGCAAAACGTTTTGAAACCTGTTCTTGTTTTTCTTTATCGACATACAGTGAAATTTCATAGAGTGCATTTTTTTCATCTATTTCTGCAAGTGCAAGGGGGTATCCTTCTTCGTCAAAGATTGCTTCCATAAGAGCATAAAGCTGCTCTGCTTCATTTCTTGAAGCCGTACAATATAGACGAATTTGCTGTGACATTCTCTTCCTTCTTTTGACCGGCTGTCTAGTGAGAGACGAGTTTTTTTAGTTGTTTAATAGCAATACTGTCTTTTAATTCAGTATCATTCTCTGTTGTTTCATAAGGGATAACATCAGCCAGCTTTCCACCTTTTTTGAGTAAAAAAATCGCTGCTGTATGATTATAAGTGTAGTTTCCATCCGTGCCCGGTACTTTTTCAGCAACGATATTAAAAGAATTTACCATTTTATGAACTTTTTCAGGGTCTCCACTGATACCAATAATTTTATTGGTAAAATTACTAAGATATTCATGGAGAACTTCTGGTGTATCACGCTCAGGATCAACAGTAACAAACCATACACCTAATTCATCAGCTTCTGGACCAAGAGCTGTTAACCATCGATCAAGATTGAGGAGTGTGGTAGGACAACTCTCTGGGCACATCGTGAAGCCAAAGAAAATGGCTGAAGGTTTACTTCTAATATCAGCTTCAGTGATGGTTTTTCCATTAGAATCTATGAGTGTAAAGTGATCACCCAAAGGCTTATTTTTGAGTGCATCGTAAATAAAAACACCCGCAAGAAATATGACTGTTAGCCCAAAGATGCGTATTACATTTTTCATAGTTTTTCTCTCTTAGATGAACGGAAGAATTGTAACATTGGCGGGTTCACTTTGCAATCTTTGTGTTTGTTTTTGTTCATCGAGTTGTTATTGCCTTTTATATTATTTTTGAAAAATAAAACAATTGGTGAAAGATAAATGGATATTGAGAAAGATCTTCGATTCCGTAAGAGTGAGCCTCGTATCAATACGACAGCGCGCTTGCACGGCTGTAAATTAGGGCGCTATGTGGAAATTAATGAGCAGGTGGTTTTGCGTGATGTAACGGTTGGAGACTTTTCTTATTTTGAACGTCACAGCGAAGCGATTTACAGTGATATCGGGCGCTTTTGTTCTATTGCGCCTCATGTATGTCTGAATGCATTAGAACATCCTGTCGAACGGCTTTCAACACATAAAATAACATATCGTCCTAACGAATATTTCCGCTATATAGCGTTAGATCATTCTTTCCGTGAAAAGCGTTGTGCGAAACGTGTTTTTATTGGGCATGATGTATGGATTGGGTACGGTGCAGTTATTATGCCTGGGGTCACAATTGGGCATGGCGCTATCATTGGTGCGAATGCTGTGATAACAAAAGATGTTGCACCCTATACGATTGTTGCTGGCATTCCTGCAAAACCATTACGGATGCGCTTTTCTGATCATGTCATTCAAACACTTTTAGAGATGGCTTGGTGGGATTGGCCGCTGGATAAAATTTACAACGCATTGTCTGACATGAAAATCTTACCAATTGAAGCCTTTATTCACAAATGGAAATAATATTCAGATTCAAATAAAAAGATGACTTTTGAGGTAAGATGTTTCTATTATATTGATTAGGCCTTTTTGACAAAATTGTCGAGTACACGCTTTTCTCCTGCTTTTTCAAACATAATGGTCAATTTATGGTCATCTATCGCTGTAATATGACCATAACCAAACTTTATATGAAAAATCCGATCATGGATTGAAAAATTTGATGGTGCTTCAGAAATTGATTGAGTGATGATTTTCCCTTCAATATTTTTTTGTCCACGCTTCCATCCTGGTGTTGCGTAATCATTATAAAAGGGATTGTGATGTTTAAAGTGTGGTTTTCCATAACCACCATAAGATGTTTCGCTTTGTACAATTTCGATATGTTCTTCTGGTAACTCATCCAGAAAACGTGAGGGGAGCGTTGATTGCCAAAGTCCGTGAACTTTTCGGTTGGATACAAACCATATATGGAGGTGTTTTTTGGCTCTTGTCAGTCCGACATAAGCCAGACGTCGTTCTTCTTCTAATCCTGAATTACCACCTTCATCCATTGAACGTTGGTGGGGAAAGAGTCCTTCTTCCCAACCAGGCAGAAAAACTGTTTCAAATTCAAGTCCTTTGGCGGAATGAAGAGTCATTATATTGACGGCATCGGTATTGTCATTATTTTCGGTATCCATCACCAGTGCAACATGCTCTAAAAAGCTATGAAGACTTTCAAACTGTTCCATAGAGCGGATCATTTCTTTAAGATTTTCTAATCGTGTTGGTGCTTCTGGTGAGCGGTCTTTTAACCACATGGTTGTATAACCTGAATCATCAAGAATGATTTCGGCAAGCTCTTTATGAGGAGTGCATTGCAGCATATTTTGCCAACGGCGGAAGTCTTCAACAACACCCCGTAAAGCACTACGTGCTTTAGGTTTTAACTCATCTGTTTCAATGATTGCTGCAGCGGCAGAAAAGAGAGGAATAGAGCGTGCACGTGCACTTTCATAAAGAGTACGCATGGTTGCTTCTCCTAAGCCGCGTTTGGGGGTGTTGATAATGCGTTCAAAAGCCAAATCATCTTCTGGTTGTACAACAACGCGTAAATAAGCCATGGCATCACGTATTTCCATTCGTTCATAAAAGCGTGGACCACCAATGACACGGTAATTAAGACCAAGTGTTACAAAGCGTTCTTCAAATTCACGCATTTGAAACGATGCGCGCACCAATATTGCCATATGATTTAATGAACGACCAACGCGTTGCGCTTGTTCAATTTCTTCTCCAATGGCACGTGCTTCTTCTCCCGAATCCCATGCAGTATGAATTTTCACCTTTTCTTCTTCAATATTCACTTGATCAGAAAAAAGTGTTTTCCCAAGTCTTCCTTTGTTATGAGAGATAAGATAAGAAGCGGTTTTGAGAATATGTGATGTTGAGCGATAATTGCGTTCTAAACGAATAATGTTTGCGGGAGAAAAATCTTTTTCGAAACGTAGAATGTTATCGACTTGAGCTCCACGCCATCCATAAATAGATTGATCATCATCACCAACACAACAAAGGTTGATATGCTGTCCTTTAGGCTGTTGTGCCAAAAGGCGAAGCCAAAGATATTGTGCTATATTTGTGTCTTGATATTCATCAACAAGAATATAGCGAAATTTGGAGTGATATTCGTTAAGGACATCTGGATTGTTTTGGAAGATAGAAATAGGGTGAAGGAGAAGATCACCAAAATCACAAGCGTTAAGGCTTGTTAATCTACTTTGATAATTTTGATAAAGTTTGCGTCCCATGCCATTGCCAAAGGAATGAACATCACTTTCTGGAATACGTTCTGGTGAAAGCCCTTGATTTTTCCAAGAATCAATCATCATTGCAAAGTTACGTGCAGGCCAACGTTTATCATCCAATCCTTCAGCTTGAATAAGCTGTTTTAAAAGTCGGATAACATCATCACTATCAAGAATTGTAAAATTTCTTTTTAAATGAACAAGTTCGGCGTGACGACGCAAAATTTTTGCACCAGTGGAATGAAAAGTTCCAAGCCAAGGCATACCTTCAACAGTCTCACCGATAAGTTCACCAATACGCATTTTCATTTCGCGTGCGGCTTTGTTGGTGAAAGTTACAGCAAGTATTTGCTGAGGTGAGGCAAGCCCAGAGCGTAAAATATGTGAAATACGGGTTGTTAAAACACGCGTCTTTCCAGTACCAGCACCTGCAAGAACTAAAAGAGGCCCTTCTGTATTCATAACGGCCTGTCGTTGTTCAGGATTGAGTTGTTCTAAATAATCGGTATTACACTTTGTTTGTTTGTTTATTGTTATAGTGTGATGAGTAGGCTCAGAACTCTTTTCATGATGGAGAGGAGAGGCATTTTTTTCAAAGAATGGTATGTGGTCGCGAAAATTATTCATTATGCTTTGTGTTTAGTATTTTTTTCACTTGAACACCAGAGATAAAAATCCTTTTCTTTAAAAAGCGAATAATATCTTCTGTTGAATAAAAAAACAAATACTAAAGGCGTTGAGTGAGAACAGTTTGAAGCGCGTAAACACGTAATGAAGCTGAAAGTTTCACTTTCTGTGGTCGTTTGCTATCAATATCGGTGATTATAGAGGCTAAAGATTGTCCTTTTTTGCTTGCTAGAGTTTTGAGAATATCTAGAAAAGGTTGTTCTAAAGATACACTCGTTGCATGTCCATCAATCCGAACAGATATTTTTTGAGGAACTGCCTTTGACCAGTCGATAAAATTATTTTCGTGCATTGTTTTGATCCTTATTCGTCATTGCATAAACGATTTTGATCAAGAAACTTTTGTACTTTTAAAGATGCTTTTTGTTCGAAAAGCTTTTCAGCTTTTGTTCGTCCAAAACGGTAGCGATTTTCATCTGCGCGATTAGACTTCTCCGTACGCTTTTGTTTCTTCCGAAATTGACGAAGGTTGATGAGTTCAGTCATGACGAGCTTATTTTTTTCGAAAAGAATCCAAGGAGACAACATCAGCACTTGGTTTAGTATCATTATTTGAGGGTTCCTGGTTCATATTAAGGTTTGGCTCCTTTGCAATTGTATTTTCTTTTTGTGGTTTGTTCGATAGCTTGAGAGGGGTGGATGAGGTATTTTCCGGCTTTTCATTTTCTTGAGAGGTAAGATTTGAGGGCAAGTCAAATGCTGCTTCAAATGAGGCCACGGGGTCATAAAATACTTGAACAGATGTAAAAGGAACTACGAGCTTTTCGGTAATTTCTTGAAAGGAAAGTGTTACTTCAAAGGCCGTTTCTGAAACGCTTAAATCTCTAAATTGGTGTTGTAATACGATTGTCATTTGTTCTGGGTAACGACTTTTAAGTCGAGAAGAGATTTTGACGCCCGGAGCATTTGTCAAAAAAGTAATAAAAAAATGATGACTTCCTGGAAGACCTGCTTTGGCAACTTCCGATAAAACTTTACGGATAACTCCGCGAAGTGCCTCCTGAACGAGGATATCGTAACGGATTTGATCTTGAATCATCGAAACTTATTCCTTTTATTTTACGTAGTAGATGAATATGTATGATATTGTGCAATAGAATGTCATTTTAAGCTAGCAATATTTTGTCTACTATGCACCTAAATTCGTTGAACGAGAAGACGAAAGTTTGTGATAAACAATGTCTAAAAGATCAATCAGTAATGTTTATAAAAGTGAAGGCTTCTGTTGCCAGGTGCCTCCGAACCCCGCTTAAACCTGCGACGGTTTAAGGCTAAATTTGAAACATTCACACCACCTTAAGCGGCGAGACGTGCTTCCGCATAGTTGTCATTTGCAACTACTCATTTAGTCCGATAACGGTGGTACAATGCCGAGTAAAAGAGCGATCTTTACGCCTTTGTCGATCCTATTTCGCCCCCACCAAAATATGATCAATAGAGATTATACTTTGGTGGAGGCGCCGGGTACCGCCCCCGGGTCCAATAGGTTTATTTCACCGTCCATTTATTACCATAGCTGGTAAACCAGCTCTATAAATATAGATGAAGAATGGTCTTTGGAAAAGGGGGGTTGTTAATATTTTTAGTCCTCTAATTATTTATGAAGTTATATGATGCGGTTGTAAAGTATGTCCGCTCATTCTTAAAAGAGGAGGTGGAGCAGAATGAAAAATAATCTAGAAGATATTAAATTATATGATCAGAATCCTGATGAAGCAGCAGTAGAACGGCTTAGCCGTCGCTTGGCTTTGGTGATGCAAAAGCAGGATGCATCACTCGTTTCGGTATCAGATCCAAAAGAGTTAGAACGCGTTGAAAAATGGGCACAAGATGTCTTAAGTGTTGATGAGCAGAGTGCTAAAACAGCTGTTTTAAAAGTTGCAGAGATGATGTCTGGGGATCGTAGAAAAAGTCGCCTAACGTTTTATTATCTGCTAGCTAAATATTTAAACAAGCTTAATAAAGTTTAAACAATATTAAAAAGTCATACAAGAGTAAAAAAGCCCAAAGAGTTGGGCTTTTTTATATTTCATGGAAGAAGTTAAAGGGTTTCACTATCTTGGAGATAGCCTCCTTTACGCATACTCGGTACGAAGAGAAGCGCAATAAATGCAATAATCATCACACCGGTAACATAAAAATAAAAGACTGATTCATGCCCCATATTTTTTAATCCAAGTGCAACATATTCAGCAGAGCCGCCAAATATTGCATTGCCCATAGCATGCGCAAGACTCACTCCGAGTGCTCGTACGGAAGCAGGAAACATTGCTGATTTTACAACACCAGAGATAGATGTATACATACTCATAATACAAAGCATTCCAATAATGGTTGATAAAGCAATCCATGCACTATGCGTGTTGCCGACAATAAAAAGTCCAGGAAATGTAAAAATAGTAGAGAGTATACTCCAGATGATGAGTAAGGTTTTTGTTCCAATTTTATCGGCGAGAATACCTGCTAGAGGTTGGAAGAGGATAAAAATAAAGAGAGCGGCAGTCATTATTGTTGTTGCAGTGTGTTTATCAAATCCAGTTGTTGTGATCAGATATTTCTGCATATAAGTTGTACAGGTATAAAAAGTGAGAGATCCCCCCGATGCAAATAAAGCTATCGAAAAAAAGGCTTTTTTATGATTTGTGAAAAGTTCCTTAAGACTCCCTGTATGTTTTTGAGAGCGGCTTTCCTTCGTTGTTGTTTCATGGAGTGAACGGCGTAGATAAATTGCAACAATTGCTCCTATTCCACCAATCACAAAAGGAATGCGCCAGCCCCATGATTTTAACTGATCTTCGTTAAGATAAAGTGCTAAAATAAATATGATAAAACTAGCCAGAAGTTGACCCGTGATGAGGGTAGCAGATTGGAAAGAAGCAAAGAAACCACGATGGTTTTTAAGAGAAACCTCACTCATATAAGTTGCTGCCGTACCATATTCACCACCGGCTGAAAGCCCTTGCATCATTCGGATTAAAAGGAGAAGAATTGCTGCTGTTATGCCTAATGTTTCATAGGTGGGAAGTATGGCGATGAGGAAAGATCCGCCACACATCATAAATATAGATATGAGCATGGAGCGTTTTCGCCCATAACGATCAGCAATATGTCCAAAGAGCCACGCTCCAATAGGGCGCATAAGAAAACCGATAAAAAAGATTCCTGCGGTTTTTAATAGTTGAGTTACAATATCATCATCTGAAGGAAAGAATTGTGATGCAAAATAAATTGATGCAAATGAGTAAACATAAAAATCATACCATTCGACGAGATTTCCTGATGCGCTAGATATGATAGCAAAAACACGTTTTCTCGTATCATGTTCTACTAGAGTTGTTTCACTCCTCATGAAGTATTCCCCTTTTATCTATAATTATTGTTCTTTAAATTTATTTAGCTTTTGTATCATAAAAACTTAATTGTATAGTGATAATTTCTTATGAAAACTATTTTAGATAACTTATTTGGGGTATCTTTGTCGTAAAGCAAGAATTGTTATATAGGACTTGAGGGGGGAGTGTATAAAAATGCAATTGTGATATCTTCGGTTTTTGTGAGAAAGTTACTCAAAAAATTATTTCAATAACTGTAGATACAATCTCTAGAGTTTGCAGAAAGGATCATATGGCTTTTTGTTATTTTGTTGCCAGACAAGCTAAACCAATTTTATGAAAGCTTAAGAAATATCAAAACTGATTTTTTGCAGAATGAAAAAAAGCCCAAATAATTGGGCTTTTTCTTTTTAGTCCAGAAACTTAAAGGGTTTCATTTTCTTTCAAATATCCTCCTTTGTTTATATTAGGCATAAGGAGAATAGAGATGAAAGCAATGATCATCATAAAAATGATGTAAAAAGAGAAGACGGATTCATATCCGATCTTTTTAAATTCAAGTGCGACATATTCAGCAGAACCTCCAAAGAGTGCATTTCCTATGGCATAAGCGAGACCAACGCCTATCGCTCGGATTGAGGCAGGGAACAATTCTGCTTTGATGATACCGGCAATAGATGTATAAAGACTCATAATACAGAGCATTCCTATAATGGCGAAGAAGGCAACCCAAGTATCGTTTGTGCCACCAATAATTCTGAGTGCAGGAATTGTGCAGATAATGGATAAAGAGCTCCAGATAATAAGAAAAGCTTTTGCTCCAATTTTATCAGCGAGCGATCCAAATATGGGTTGAAGTAGGACAAAAATAAAGAGAGCCGCAGTCATTATTGTTGTTGCAGTGTGTTTATCAAATCCGGTGGTCGTGATCAGATATTTTTGCATATAAGTGGTATATGTATAAAATGTAAGCGATCCTCCAGCTGTAAAACCAATAACCAAAAAGAATGCTTTTTTATGATTGCGTAGCAGTTCTCTCAGACTCCCCGTATGTTTTTGAGAGCGGCTTTCCTTAGTTGTTGTTTCGTGGAGTAGGTGACGTAAATAAATTGAAATTATTGCTCCAAATCCGCCAATGACAAAAGGAATTCGCCAGCCCCACGATTTTAACTGGTCTTCCGTAAGGTAGAGTGCTAAAATAAAAATGATAAAACTTGCGAGAAGTTGCCCCGTAATAAGTGTAGCATATTGAAAAGAAGCAAAGAGACCACGATGTTTTTTAGGAGCAACTTCACTCATATAAGTTGCTGCTGTACCATATTCACCACCAGCTGAAAGTCCTTGCATCATTCGGACTAAAAGGAGAAGAACTGGTGCTGTGATGCCCAGAGTTTCGTAAGTAGGCAGTATGGCGACAAGAAAGGAACCACCACACATCATAAAAATAGATATAAGCATGGAGCGTTTGCGCCCATAACGATCCGCAATAAATCCAAACAGCCATGCTCCAATGGGACGCATCAGAAAACCGATAAAAAAGATTCCTGCGACTTTTAATAGTTGAGACACAATATCATCATCTGAAGGAAAGAATTGTGATGCAAAATAAATTGATGCAAATGAGTAGACATAAAAATCATACCATTCGACAAGATTTCCTGATGCGCTGGATATGATAGCAAAGATACGCTTTCTTGTATCATGTTCTACGAGAGCTGTTTCGCTGTTCATGAAGTATTCCCCTTTTATCGATTTAAAATGATTACGATTTGTTTTGATAAAAATCAACTATACAAAAATGACTCCTCATGCAAATGAGTTAAAACGATTTATTTTAGTTATTTTATAGCAGAATAAAAATTGCTATATTAGCTTTAGGGAACATGTTGAAAGATGCGTTTATGATATTTTAAGTGTTAATGAAAAAGTGACTAAATTCATCGTAGCAAATATCGCATAAAGAATGTTTTGAGGAAAAAGAAAAAGCTGTACTGTTTTGATGGCTGTATTTCTAAAGAATGCAATAAATTTCACAGAGTTTAAATGATATCAAAACTAATTTTTTGCAGAATGAAAAAAAGCCCAAATATTTGGGCTTTTTATACTTCATGTCGGAAATCAAAGAGTTTCATTATCTTTCAGATATCCCCCTTTGTTTATATCCGGCATCAGAAGGATAGAAATGAGCGCAATGATCATCATAAAGATTATGTAAAAGTAAAAGATCGATTCATGTCCTATATTTTTTAACATAAGTGCGACATATTCAGCAGAGCCACCAAATAAAGCATTTCCAATAGCAAAAGCAAGCCCAACGCCTATTGCTCGGATTGTAGCAGGAAACAGTTCTGCTTTTATGATACCGGCGATAGAGGTATAAAGACTCATAATGCAGAGCATTCCTATAATAGTGAAGAATGCAACCCAAGTATCGTTCGTGCTACCAATGATTCTAAGGGCAGGAATTGTGCAGATGATGGACAAAATACTCCAAGCGATAAGAGATGCTCTTGCTTGAATTTTGTCAGCAAGAAAACCAAATATAGGTTGAAGTAAGACAAAAATAAAGAGCGCGGGGGTCATGATCATTGTAACAGTATGTTTATCAAATCCAGTTGTTGTGATCAGATATTTTTGCATATAAGTAGTGTATGTATAGAATGTAAGCGATCCTCCAGCTGTAAAACCAATAACCAAAAAGAATGCTTTTTTGTGATTGCGTAGAAGTTCTCTTAGACTCCCTGTATGTTTTTGAGAGCGGCTTTCTTTGGTCGTTGTTTCGTGGAGAGAGCGACGCAGGTAAATCGCAACAATTGCTCCTATTCCACCAATCACAAAAGGAATACGCCAGCCCCATGCTTTTAACTGCCCTTCAGTAAGGTAAAGCTCTAGAATAAATATAATAAAGCTAGCGAGAAGCTGCCCCGTAATGGTTGTGGCATATTGGAAAGAAGCAAAAAGACCACGATGCTTTTTAGGGGCAACTTCACTCATATAAGTTGCTGCCGTACCATATTCTCCACCGACTGAAAGCCCTTGTATCATTCGGACGAGAAGCAAAAGAACTGCTGCTGTGATGCCCAAAGTTTCATAGGTAGGAAGTAGGGCGATGAGAAAGGAGCCACCACACATCATAAAAACAGATATGAGCATGGAGCGTTTGCGTCCATAACGATCTGCAATATGCCCAAAGAGCCATGCTCCAATAGGGCGCATCAGAAAACCGATAAAAAAGATTCCTGCAGTTTTCAATAGTTGAGACACAATATCATCATCTGCAGGAAAGAATTGTGATGCAAAATAAATGGACGCAAATGAATAAACATAAAAATCATACCATTCCACGAGATTTCCTGATGCACTAGATATGATAGCAAAGATACGCTTTCTTGTATCATGTTTTGATAGATTTGTTTCGCTTTTCATGAAGTATTTCCCTTTTGGATCTATATTTAAGTTTTTCCAGTATTTATTTATAATAAAAACGCAATTATTATAATAATAAATCCTCATGAAAAAGCTGTAAAATAATTTATTTTGTTTATAGTGTAACGTATAAATAGAGATATATATTAAAAATGTATAATTTACGTATTATATAATTATTTTATTATTAATGTATTGTGGGTACTTTATGCAGAAAATATTACTATTATATTCACTAAAAAGTGTAACGCCTTATACGGTGCTAAATATAGTTTATGTGTATACGTTAAATAATTTGATATTTATTTGCATATTTTTTAATATGTTTTTTTATTGTATATTGTTATATTTCTTAAGTATTATGAGTTTCTACGTAGATTTAATAAAAAGATAGAGGAGGATGTTAAAATAAATCAAATATTTTTTGATTTAAGTGCATTGCTTCCAATAAAGAGAAAAAGGCTTATTCCTTTATAATAGGAAGTTATTGACTTCTCATAACGCACATTAAAAGAAGAAAAAATGCTTCTTTACACCATTATAGAGCACGAGAAATGAACGTTTACAGTTGATATTCAATTTTTTAACGGCAGGCATAAAAAGCCCAACATTTTGGGCTTTTTATTAAACGCAATTGGGTTAATTAATGTCATCTCCTTGCAGATATCCCTTTTTTCGGGCATCTGGCATCAAGAGAATTGCGATAAATGCAATGATCATCATGCCGGTTATATAAAAATAAAAGGTCGATTCATATCCTCTATTTTTTAATCCAAGTGCTACATATTCAGCGGAGCCACCAAATAATGCATTGGCAATAGCATAAGAGAGGCCAACTCCCATTGCACGTATTGAAGCAGGAAACATTTCTGCTTTTACGATACCAGAGACAGATGTATAAAAACTTATAATACAGAGCATTCCAATAACTGTAAGGAGTGCAATCCATGTACTATCGGCGTTACTAATGACATTGAGTGCAGGGACGGTAAAGAGGATGGATAAAGTACTCCAAATAAGCAGTGAAGCTTTTGTACCAATTTTATCGGCGAGAGAGCCAAATATGGGTTGGATTAACATGAACGTAAAGAGAGCAATAGTCATGATTGTTGTTGCAGTGTGTTTATCAAATCCCGCTGTTGTGATGAGATATTTCTGCATATAAGTTGTGCAAGTATAGAATGTGAGTGATCCTCCAGCTGTAAAACCGATCACTAAAAAGAAAGACTTTCTGTGATGACGTAGAAGTTCTTTAAGGCTACCGGATTTTTCTTTAGAACGCGTTTCTTGCGTTGTGGTTTCATGAAGGGAGCGACGGAGATAGATGGCAACAATTGCTCCTAATCCACCAATTGCAAAAGGAATGCGCCAGCCCCACGCTTTTAACTGATCCTCTGTTAAATAGAATGCTAGAATAAACATAACCAAACTTGCAAGAAGTTGACCACCAATGAGTGTGGCATATTGAAAAGAGCTAAAAAAACCACGACGATTTTTAAGTGCAACTTCGCTCATATAAGTTGCTGTTGTACCATATTCACCACCAACTGAGAGACCTTGAATCATACGCAGTAAAACGAGCAAAACTGCTGCAGCTACACCAATTGTTTCATAGGTAGGCAGTAAAGCAATGAGAAAAGAGCCACCACACATCATAAAAACAGAAATAAGTAAAGAACGTTTACGTCCATAACGATCAGCGATAAATCCAAAAAGCCACCCTCCAATTGGACGCATAAGAAAACCTATAAAAAAAACAGCAGAAGATTTTAAAAGTTCTGTAACAACATCTCCATCGGAAGGAAAAAACTGTGATGCAAAATAAATAGATGTAAAAGAATACACATAAAAATCATACCATTCTACCAGATTACCTGATGCACTAGATATAATAGAGAGAACACGTTTTCTTGTATCGTTTTGTGCGAAAGTTTCTTTATTCTCCATAGATTTGTCCCTTTTATTAGCTGTATATTTATTGCTCCTGTATTTATTTTATCGAGAGCTGTCTATAATATTTTGTTATTTGCGTCAAAAATTTAATTGGATCATGATCATTTCTTGTTCAAGATGCTTGAGAAGAGAATTAAATTATATTTTTTATAAATTTTATAGTTTATATTTTCTATAACGGACAGAATCGGTCATAATGTTTGTATGAAAACCTACCTTGAGCTTTTATCTTATGTTTTAAATCAGGGCGTTGATCGTGCAGATCGTACTGGTGTGGGAACGCGGTCGGTTTTTGGGTATCAAATGCGATTTGATTTACAAGCTGGCTTTCCGTTGTTGACAACAAAAAAACTACACTTACGTTCGATCATTTATGAGCTTTTATGGTTTCTTAATGGAGATACCAATATCGCATGGTTGAAGAAACATGGTGTGTCAATTTGGGATGAATGGGCTGATGAAAAAGGGGATCTAGGTCCTATTTATGGTTATCAGTGGCGTTCTTGGCCCGCTCCGGATGGGCAGCATATTGACCAAATCAGTAATCTTTTGACGATGATAAAGAAAACCCCTGATTCCCGTCGTTTGATTGTGTCGGCATGGAACCCTGCGTTGATAGAAGAGATGGCTCTGCCACCTTGTCATTGTTTTTTTCAATTTTACGTGGCTAATGGTAAATTATCCTGCCAGCTTTATCAACGTTCGGCTGATATTTTCTTAGGTGTTCCATTTAATATTGCTTCTTATGCGCTGTTAACAATGATGGTCGCACAGGTGTGTGATCTTAAAGTTGGTGACTTTGTCCACACTTTGGGTGATGCGCATCTTTATTCTAATCATTTTGAACAGGCTCGAAATCAATTGTCTCGTATACCTAATGCTTTGCCGCTTATGCATATAAATCCAGAGGTGAAAGATCTTTTTGCTTTTAAATTTGAGGATTTTGAATTGCTGAATTATGAAGCGCAACCACATATTAAGGCGCCGGTAGCTGTATGACTTTTCAAATTTGTTTAATTGCCGCGGTTGCAGAAAATGGTGTTATTGGTCATGAAGGTGCGATGCCTTGGCGTTTATCAACGGATTTGCAGCGCTTTAAGACTTTAACTTTTGGTAAGCCTATTATTATGGGGAGAAAAACTTGGGATTCTCTTGGGCGTTCTTTACCAGAGCGCACAAATATTGTTATTACACGCAATTGTACATTTAAAACTGAGGACGCTGTGATTGCTCACTCGTTATCTCAAGCCTGTTCTCTTGCGAAAAAGGTGGCTTCTCAAGATGGTGTCGATGAAATTTTCATTATTGGTGGGGGAGAAATTTTTGAACAGGGGTTGCATATTGCCGATAAAATATTTCTGACAGAAGTTTTAGCTTCCATGAAGGGTGATAGTTTTTTTCCGGTTTTTGATAAAGAAAAGTGGACTATTGTACAAACACAATATATTCCAGAAGGGGATAAAGACAGTCATTCCACACGCTTTGTAGTTTACGAACGGAAATAATCGTCGTAATTTTAAGTGGAAAGAACCTGTTCGTTACATTGTAATCAGATAAGAGCCGCACTATAAGTCAAGTGGGCGGTTGGTGTGTAGCTAATGATATTCAGTTAAAGAGGTGATGATGCCCTGGACAAATCAAAATGGTGGTGGCCCGTGGAGTGGCGATAAAAATAAACTCGGTGGGGATAAAAAAACATCGGCTAAGAACCTTTTTGGTTCTGGTGGGAATAGTGGTGGTAATGGTCCCAATCTTGATGATATTTTTCGGAGAGGGCAGGATCAGTTTAAACAAGTTGGTGGTAGTGGGTTATTTGCTCTGTTGTTTCTGCTTGCTGTTATTTTTTGGCTCTATCAGTCACTTTATATTGTTCAACAGAATGAACAAGCGGTAGAGTTGCGCTTTGGGGTTCCTAAAGAAGGAATTGTCAGTGATGGTTTGCATTTTCATTTTTGGCCAATTGAAACTTATCTAAAGGTGCCTTTAACAGAAAAAAATATCGCAATTGGTGGGCAGTCTGGTCAGGCACAACAGAGTGAAGGTTTGATGCTTTCGAGTGATCAAAATATTGTTAATGTTAACTTTTCTGTTTATTATCGGATTTCACGTCCGAGTCAGTTTTTATTCAATGTGAATGATCAAGAAGGAACAGTTCGTCAAGTTGCTGAAAGTGCGATGCGTGAGGTTATTGGTTCAAGGCCTGTTGATGATGTTTTGCGTGATAAAAAAGAAGAAGTTGCTAATGACGTGAGAAAAATTATCCAATTGACTGTGGATAAATATCAACTGGGTGTTGAAATAAGCCGTGTGTCGATTAGTGAAGCTGCACCTCCTACGAAAGTTGCAGCTGCATTTAATTCTGTTCAGCAGGCGGAGCAGGAACGTGGGCGCATGATTGAAGAAGGAAATCGTGTGCGTTTTACGAAGATTGGTTTAGCAAACGGTGAAGCCTCACGCACACGGGAAATCGCAAAGGGTGACAAAGCACAAATGATTGAAGAGGCAAGGGGGCGTGCTGAACGTTTTCAGGCTATAGCGCGTGAGGCTGCAATTTCACCAGAGGCTACACGTTATCGTATTTATATGGAGACGATGGGACATATTCTTTCTTCACCCAATAAATTGCTTTTTGATCAAGTAAACTCTCCTGCGGTGCCGTATTTACCTCTGAACGAATTGCTGCGTAGCAACTCACCAGAAAAAGCTAAAAAAGCAACAACACATTCCACACCACTGTTGGATTCTCGCATTTATGGAGGACGATAATTATGCAGCAATCTCGTTTCTTGTTTGTTGTTAGTACCATAATACTTCTTTTGATAGTTTTGTGGATGTCTATTTTTATTGTCTATCCTCGTCAACAAGTGGCAATTAAGCGTTTTGGGCAAATTGTTAAGGTTGAATCTGATCCTGGGATCTATTTTAAAGTACCTTTTATGGATAAGATGATCGTTGTTGATAATCGGTTGTTGCGTTATGATGTCCCTACACAATCTGTACAAGTACGTGGTGGTGCTTATTACGAAGTGGATGCGTTTTTTATTTACCGCATTACGGATCCAAAATTATTTTTGCAGCGTATTGCTTCAGGGCGTCCGCAAATTGCTGCGCGTGAAAATCTTGCACCGCGCTTTATTGATGCTTTGCGTGCTGTTTATGGGAAGCGAGAATTTAGAGCGGCTTTGTCTGACGAGCGGGGTGCAATGATGGCTGAAGTGCAGCGGCAGTTTTCTGTGGATGCAGGTTCGTTAGGTATTACGATTGTTGATGTCCGTATTCGCAAAACGGATTTAACAGATGCTGTCTCAGAAGATGTTTATCGGCAAATGGCAGCTGAACGTGAGGCAGCGGCCGAAAATATTCGTGCTCGTGGGCAACAGGAACGAGATCGTATTGTAGCTGAAGCTAATCGTGAATATGAAGAGATTGTAGCAGCTGCAAAGCGTGATGCTGAAATTACTCGTGGTGAGGGACAAGCTGAAAGTATCCGCCTTTTACTGGGTGCAAGGGAGGCTAATCCATCTTTTTACGATTTTTGGTTAGCAATGGAACAATATAAAAATCTGGAGCGTGTTCCAATGGTGATTTCGCCAAATGAAGATTTCTTTTTCTATTTCCGTAATCCATTGCAGGAAAAGAAAAAAAATTCATCAACCAATGCAGGTTTTGCTAGAAATGATTTAAAAATTGGAGGAGAAGAAAGACAATAGCGAACTGAATCTATACACTTTTGTGTGAGGTGTGTGATTTGTTGTTATCTTCTTTTTATAGTAAGAATGGTAGAGTGTTGGCCCGTATTGATTTTTTATAGGTAAATTGAGTGCGGTTCTTTACAGCGTTTTGTTAAAGGCATGTTATGGGTAAAAATGTCGTAGATAAAAATACGTCTTTGAAGTTATTTGTCACAAGATTTGTGGTCTGTGTGATCCTATTTTTATCAGGACCAGTTTCTTTCTCTTGGGGGGAAGAGACGAAAGATATACCTATTCCGGACTTGGCTTCTGAACTTTTGGAGACGGTCGTGAATATTTCCATAGCACAGACTGTTGATGGGACTGAACAAGATGAAAATGTTTCAGTGCCCACTATACCAAAGGATTCATTATTACAAGAATATTTCAGTGATTTTTTTACCCCCAAAGATGGACAAAAGGACAGTCAATTTCAAAAGGTACATTCTTTAGGATCTGGTTTTGTGATTGATGCCCAAAAAGGGCTTATTGTTACAAATTACCATGTTATCGTTGATGCTGATGATATTGAAGTTAACTTTACCGATGGTTCAAAATTGAAAGCGAAATTGCTTGGAAAGGATAGTAAGACTGATTTAGCACTACTTCAAGTAGATGCAGGAAGTAAAAAGTTAAAAGCAGTACGTTTTGGTGATTCTGAAAAGACGCGTATTGGTGATTGGGTTATGGCAATTGGCAACCCTTATGGTTTTGGTGGAAGTGTTACGGTTGGTATTATTTCTGCACGCAATCGCGATCTTAATGCTGGTCCTTATGATAATTTTATTCAGACCGATGCAGCGATTAACCGAGGAAATTCTGGTGGTCCGTTATTTGATAGAAGTGGTAGGGTGATTGGGATTAATACGGCTATTATTTCGCCTTCTGGAGGGTCTATTGGTATTGGTTTTGCTATACCATCAGATATGGCTCTTTCTGTGATTAATCAATTGCGTGATTTTGGAGAAATAAGACGTGGTTGGTTGGCTATTCGTATTCAACCAGTGACAGAAGATATTGCAAAAAGTTTAAAACTAGATCACGCTGTGGGAGCGTTGATTGCTGGTAAAATGGAACAAACGGATGTAGACAATAGTCAGCTACAGACAGGAGACGTTATTCTTTCCTTTGGGGATATAGAAATTAAGCATGCGCGTGATTTGCCGCGTTTAGTAGCGGAAAGTCCGGAAGGAAAGGTGGTTGATGTTACTGTTTTACGGGATGGGAAGAAAAAAATAGTAACAGTTAAACTTGGACGTTTGATTGAAACAGATACAAATGAAAATACAGAAGAAAAATCTGAAAATGAAGAAAACAATGCTTTAACCAAAAGCATGACAATGCAATTTATGGGAATGACATTGTCTGAACTTACAGAGGATTTGCGTCATCATTATTCAATTACTGATAATAAACTTCAGGGATTGGTTGTAACGTCTATTGTACAAAATGGTGCGGCAGATAAAAAGCGTATTCGTACAGGTGAAGTAATCGTTGAGATTAATCAGAGCTCTGTCACAACTATTGAGGATGCTAAAAAACGTATCCATAAATTACGTGAAGCTGGACGCAAAAATGCTTTGTGCGTTATTGCACGACCAGATGGGGAATTACGTGTTGTGACGATTCCAATGGAATAACTTTCTAGATATTACTGTATTTTGCTCTGTGGTTGATAAAAAATAAACGTAAAAAGAGAGTTTGTTTGTAGAAGATATTGGGCATATGCTTATCATAAGTGAGAATGCCGTTTATTTTTATGTAAAAAGGCAAAGCTCTTTTGCGATGTAGGTTAAGCTGAAGATTATTTTATATATGGTGATGAAAAAATACGTTTGTTTAAGATGTTCTCATTTGAAAGAGTTTTTACGGTTATGTTTTGTTATTGAATAATAAATAGCAGGAATAAATAAAATTCTTTTGTTATTTTTATATTCGTTTTTATTTATCAAAGGAAGCAAGTGTTTTCTTTTTGTTTATTACAGAGGTTTTATTTGAAGGGTCTACTCTATGGTAAGGTAGAGGAAATATAAGTCCTTCGAGGTAAGCTATGTATGTTGCAATGGGATGTTGACTGATGGGTATAGGAAGCTCGATTGATGACACACAGGACGATTACATTAATCGCGGGTCCAACAGCAAGTGGAAAGTCCAAGCTTGCTGTGCAAATGGCTCAAAAAAAAGATGCTATCATCATTAATACAGATTCAATGCAGGTTTATGATGTTTTAAACATTTTGACGGCTCGACCAACAGAAACTGACACTGCGATTGTTCCACACTATCTTTATGGTTACGTGAGTCCTTCTTTGAATTATTCTGTGGGACAATGGTCACGTGATGTTGAAAACATTTTAAATATATTTACGACAAAGTCACTTATTTTTGTTGGTGGAACGGGACTTTATTTTCGTGCTCTTTTAGAAGGCATGGTGGAAATTCCTTCTATTCCTGATGATGTGCGGGAAAGATGGCGAGGTCGGCTTGATACAGAGGGGGTTGAGAGTCTTTATCGTCAGTTGTCGCAGATTGATACTGTTTTTGCTGAAAAAATTTCTTCTCAAGATGGACAACGTATCGTCCGTGCTTTGGAGGTTTACGAGGCAACGGGTAAGAAGCTAAGTTGGTGGCATGAGCAAAAAACAACGCCTTTAATTACTTCAAATTGTTTAGAAAAAATCCTTCTTATTCCACCACGTCAACAGCTTTATAAACGCATTCATAAGCGGTTAGACTCTATGGTTGAAAAGGGAGCTTTAGAAGAGGTGGTTATGATGAAAAAGTTGAAGCTTTCACCTTTATTACCAGCGGTGAAAGCGATTGGTATAGCTGAGTTTATTGCTTATTTGAATGGACACATCGGTTTTGAGCATGCTCTTGAAAAGGTGAAAATGCAAACAAGAAGGTATGCAAAAAGACAAATGACGTGGTTCCGTCATCAATTTGATGCTGAGTGGAAACTCATTTCTGAATAAGGATCTGAGAAAATTTGGAACAGTTTAAGGAAAGTGAAGATACTATAAATGGAAAGTTTTCAGCAAGACATTTTTTTATTGACGCATAATATTAATAGAATTAAAGCTTATTTTGAAGAGATATTCTTCTATATGGTCTTATGTTAGAACAAGGGGGGGCGTGCAGTGTATACTCTTTGCATGTAGTGTGCTCCTTCGGGGGCTTTTTTTATAGGCTCCTTTAAGGAGCTTTTTTTGTGCCATAAACATAAAATAGGCGAGTAGGAAAAATGATACATCATCCAAAAATACAAGAGAGCATGAACGAAAAAGTGATGTCGGGAGCTGAGATGGTGGTTCAAGCTCTTAGGGACCAAGGCGTTACACACATTTTCGGTTATCCTGGTGGCGCCGTCCTTCCTATTTTTGATGTTCTCTATCAACAAGATGAGATACAGCATATTTTGGTACGTCATGAACAAGCGGCAGGGCATGCCGCTGAAGGTTATGCTAGGAGTACAGGAAAGGTGGGCGTTATGCTTGTGACTTCTGGACCTGGGGCAACAAACGCTGTGACACCTTTGCAAGATGCACTCATGGATTCTATTCCTCTTGTTTGTTTCTCTGGTCAGGTGCCGACAACTGTGATTGGAACAAATGCTTTTCAAGAGGCTGATACCGTCAGTATTACAAAGTCTTGTACGAAATATAATTGTTTGGTTAAAGATGTAAATGAACTTGCGACAATCATTCATGAAGCTTTCTCTATTGCTAGATCAGGACGTCCAGGGCCAGTTTTGATTGATATTCCTAAGGATATTCAATTTGCTTTGGGGGGGTATAGGGCACCTCAAACTTCGTCATCTATGCTTTCTTATCCACAGTTGAAAGAGAATACTGAGGCTATTGAATTTGCTGTTTCTCTTTTAGCAGAAGCAAAACGTCCTGTTATTTATTCTGGTGGTGGGGTTATTTCATCGGGGATGCAAGCTGTACAGCTTTTGCGTGATTTGGTTCAATTGGGAGATTTTCCAATTACGTCAACACTCATGGGACTTGGTGCTTATCCTGCTTCTAGCAGAAACTGGCTTGGAATGCTTGGGATGCATGGAATCTATGAAGCGAATATGGCCATGCATGATTGTGATGTTATGTTAGCTGTTGGGGCACGGTTTGATGACCGTATCACTGGGCGGCTTGATGCATTTGCACCGCATGCACGTATTATTCATATTGATATTGATCCTTCTTCTATCAATAAGATCATAAAAGTAGATGTTCCACTTGCTGGTGATGTGGCTGATATTTTAGCAAGTATCAATCGACACTTGCATATGCAAAAACCAACATTGAAGCGCGAAAGTCGTGATGCATGGTGGGCGCAAATTAATCGCTGGAAAGCACGGAACTCATTGGCATATACGGAAAAAAAAGATACTATTATGCCGCAATATGCGCTTGAACGGCTTTATGCACTTACCAAAGATATGCGTGCTTATGTTACAACGGATGTTGGACAACACCAGATGTGGGCTGCACAGTATTATCGCTTTGATGAGGCAAAACATTGGATGACTTCTGGTGGACTTGGAACTATGGGATATGGACTTCCTGCTGCTATTGGTGTTCAAATAGCACATCCTGAAGCACTTGTTTTGTGTATTTCTGGTGATGCTTCAATTCAGATGAGTATTCAAGAACTTGCGACAGCTGTTCAACATAATACACCAGTGAAAGTTTTTATTTTAAATAATCAATATATGGGTATGGTCCGCCAGTGGCAACAATTGCTGCATGGCAATCGTCTTTCTCATTCTTATACAGAATCAATGCCTGATTTTGTAAAATTGGCACAAGCTTACGGAGTTGTTGGTATTTGTTGTTCAAGGCCGGATGAACTTGATGATAAAATTCAGCAAATGATTGAGTGTAACAAGCCAGTTCTTTTCGATTGTCGTGTTGATAATTTAGAAAATTGTTTTCCTATGATTCCATCTGGTTGTGCGCATAATGATATGCTATTGCCTGATGAAGCAAATGATGAAGCCGTTGCAAATGCTATTTCTGCTGAAGGACAGATTTTAGTATAAAGTAATATGTTAACCAAATAATGAGGGATGGTGATGATGAAGTCTTCATCTCTGTCTCGTCTCTTCTTTGTGGAGAGTGTCTATTATCCTGAGAGCGCATTTTATGATTTTCATTCTTTGTTTAAAGACATGGTGTTCATTTTTTTATCCATTATGAGTTGTGAGGCTAATCACATTTGAATTTATTTGTACCCGATGTTTATTTTTTAATTCATATGTTCACATTAATAGCTATTTTGTTGTATCTTTTAGACAATCGGTTGTCTCATAAAGCAAACTATCTTTTAAATTTCTTTATAAACTATGCTTTTCGTTTATCACTTGATATTTTATTAAGGGCTCTAAAAAACATCACATGTTTCTTAACAATATCTATTTCAGTTAAAATTACTGAATATGGACTTAATGATTGAAATACCGAAAAAGTCATTTGCTATTATATGGCGTTTCATATCGATAAAGAGTGTTAAATCTGCATTTTCTCTACAGCTATCTTCTTGTGATAATATTCAATCTAATTTTCAAATTTTTTAGAAATGATAATCTCCTATCAAAATACCTTTGACGAACCAATCCGATTATATTCAGTTGCTATCACATAAATCTTAGGTATTTTTTATAAAGAATACCTAGCCATGGTAGATGCTAACAATTTAACGACTGAATCTGATAAGCAAAAAATATAGTTTATTTGTTGAAAGTTATAGCTAAAATGTGTCTATGTTTTATTTTATAGCAAGAACCTTTTTAAGTTTAATTATTTTAAGGAATTTATCTCATGAAACATATTGTTTTAGCTGTAGCTTTATTTTCTCTCTTTTCTTCGATATTATCTCCAATAACAGCTAATGCACTGCCAGTGGGGAATGGTTGGGGGCTTAGGAAAGATGCGCTAGTGAAAAAACTTGTACAACCACAGAATGTTGGATCAGCAGGGAGAGATATTCTTGGAATGTTTATTGCTCTTCAGACAAGTAACAGCTTTACAATTATGAAGAATGATTATCCTGCTTTTATGTATATACTTAATCTTTTTAGAGTGACAAATCCGAGGTTTACTTATTCGGATATTGATCCGAAGACTCGCATGGGTACTGAATGGAAATTGTGTTCTATTAGATAGTCAATAGAGATAGAGGCTCTTAAATATTATGAAGAAAACATCTCGTACTATACGAGATGCACTGCCTTAAGAAGTAATGTTTTTTGTTTTTAAAAAGCGGGTTGGTTGGATTTTTAGGGGGAAAGCTATGATAAGTGGATAACATGGTCTAGAGTCTTCCAGAGTTTGTCTCTTTCAATATTGCTCAACTCAAAAGTATTTTCATTTATCGTTATAATTTCCTTCTCAATGACATCTCCCTACTTTTTTATTAAGAAAATTGAAAAAACAATCATTAAAATTAAAATCAGCCATGTTAGTAAATAGGTATCTGTAAAATCTTGGATTAATCCAAATAATGGTGGAGCAGTAATGATTGCTATTTGGTTTACAGACATTGCTAACCCCAGAGAAAAGCCAACGCTTTCTTTTGGTGAAGAGTCTACAATATAAGCAACCCAAGGGTCATACCATCCCAATCCAAAAAAAACTAGCTAAGCAGATAAAATAGTTAAATAAATTATGGATCCACTAATGCCCAAAATTAATATTAAAAATCCAAAAACGACTGCAATCATGCAAAACAAGACAGGAAAAAATCGTCCTTTTCTACAATGATCACTCCACGTTGCTAAAATAATTCTTCCTAAGGCACCAGCAGCTTGTGAGACAAAAAATAAATAAGCACTTTTATCTAAAGATAGGTGATAGATTCTATAAAAATAAATCGTTATAAAAATGATTAAAACATATTGAACGATCACAAGTGAAACGCCTGAAAAAATAATATTCTTCATATGCGGTGCAGCCAACATCGCAAGACGAGATCTTACATTTGCATAGAACGAAGCTCTTGCCCTGCTTTCTGGAACGATAGCTACAACTTTTGCTGGTGAGTGATAAAAAATAATAAATATACATCCACCTAAAAAAGAAACTATGGCATCGACCAAAAATGCACCTTGTATGCCATATACAAGCGCACTAGCAGGAAGAACTATCCCAGCTAATGCCCCACCCCACCTAATGGTAGTCCTGCCTGCCTTATTCCCATTGCAAATCCACGCTGCGATTGTGGCAAACCATGAAGAAACAGATTTAGCACCACCAGGTTGAGCAGAACTGTAAAATCCCCCTACAATGAGCAAACAAACCAAAAGGGAAATATAGTTATCTGCGATTGCTCCCAACAAAAGAGCAACAGAAACGCCGATCGCGCCAATTCCAACAATATAGCGTTCGTTAAACTTGTCTAGTAATTCGCCCGCTACAAGTAACCCAATAATAGATAGAAACTGCGCTGCTGAAGACAGCAAACCTATCTGAGAGTCATTAAGCGAGAAATCTTGCTTAAAAAATTCAGCTAAAGGACCAATCCCTTGAACAAAGAAGCAAGCTGATACTTGAGCGATAGCGGCAACAAGTAAGACGATTCATTTATAATAATTTTTTTCTATAAATTTATTATTGCTCACTATTCCCCCTCCAATTAAAGTGGATTCCAATAAAGTAGCTTTTTCTAATATTGCAACAATAAATTGGGTGTTTTATGCTGATTACATAAAAATCTGTCAATATGATTGGAGAATTCTTATTAATATGAAAGCTAAGAGAAATGCTTAATTTAAGAGAGTAAGCTATTATGTGTCATGCAAATTTTATATGCTAGCGATATAAGATAAATTTTAAAAACATTAGTTCAGTCGGCATTAAGCACTCTTCATAAAAGACATTATATTTCGAGAACCTTTTTCAAAATAATTCTCACTGTTTGCTCCAGTCATAGAGCCCAGATGCGGTGTGCAAAGAGCTCTATCTGATTGCAATAATTTATTCTCATATACTGGCTCGTTGTCATAAACGTTCAGTGCAAAGTAAGTTGAATTTTCCAAATTTAGTATTTTTTCTATCGTCTCTTTTTCAACAGAAGTTGAACGCGCTGTGCAGAAAAAAAGAGCATGGGGTTTCATGTTCAATAGATCACTTCATTGAATGATTTCTCTGGTTTTATCACTTAAACGTAAATCTATGGATATATGTCAGGACGTGTAAAAATTTCATCTTATGAATGCGTAAAATAATAACTGAAATTTTTTACTTTTTGCGTTAAACGCTTGCTCCCATAACCCAAAATGGACATACTAAAAGCTTGAGCATATTGAGAAGCCATTTCACCAATACGCTCAACCCCAAATGTTATTTGCCATCGTCCTTTTTTCATATCAGATACAGATTTACAGAGCTTTCTATGTGCAGATATAATTAAGAGCAACACAAGTTCAGCAGTAGACGTTGGATTGCTAGCGCCACCTAATATTTCATTTTCTAGGTTTCTACAAGGTTCTATATCAATATGTGAACCTATAGGGGTTGTTTGGCAGATTAATTTTAAATTTGGCAGTTTCAGAAGAAGATGTTTATCAACGATAGTCTGCTCTCTGATTAAGATAAGAGTATCTATCTCTTTGGGCTTATCTTCTAAATTTTTAGCTAAATTATTTATAACCAGCACTTCATGCGCTTTTATTAATTTT
Organism: Bartonella silvatica; assembly: GCF_040545155.1. Taxonomy (NCBI): domain Bacteria; kingdom Pseudomonadati; phylum Pseudomonadota; class Alphaproteobacteria; order Hyphomicrobiales; family Bartonellaceae; genus Bartonella; species Bartonella silvatica. Next base: position 81,544 of record NZ_JBEPLI010000003.1, on the reverse strand, counting down.
ATAATAGACTGTAATGGGTGGCTTTTTGATTCTCATATGGGATACTTAATAATAATTAAGGCAATAAGTTATATTAATAGTTAAGGACTTATTCATTATCGATTCTATTACATTTTTTTGCCTCTATCCCTCATCTTTTTGAAGCTTTTTATAGCTTCAAGAGCGAGTTTTTTTTTACGGTCTGCGCTCTTTGTGTAGAGAGATGCCATAGCGTCACTTGTTCAGCCAAAAATTGCTTTGAGTTGTGAGACTGTTGCCTCTGAATTAGCGGCACTTGTTGCTGCTAGTTTTCTCAATTCATACGCTGATTTTTTAATTCCAGCTGCCTTACAAGCTTCTCTAAAGGCATTCCCAAAACTTTCTTTGGTAAATCTTTGATTCATTTTACTATAGATCAATGTTTCTTCTCCAATAGGAACAGCTTTAAGTGTTTTTACTAATTCCGATAAAATGGGAAGAAAAACATCTGTTTGGAATTTACTTTTCTCTGTTTTGATATGAATGATGTTATTTTTTACATCATTCCAACCAATGCGAACAGCATCACCATGACGCAAGCTCGTGTAATAGCAGGCTGTGTTATGGTGGCTGGGCGTGGTGCCATATCTGTTCTCCTTACATTGAGATGCAATTCACCCGTTTCGTGAATCACGCATTTGTTAAAAATGGTTGTTTTTTTGTGTTAAGATTTTGTCTTTACAGGTTGCGCAGTCCGATCAATGAGAATGCATTTTATGTATGCGCAATGATCAGAATAAAGCGTTATTAAAAAAAGTTCATCTGAATTTAGTAATGTCATTTCAAATGCAGTGCACGCAAACGGTTAAATTCGTATGAATATGAAAATCCTAAGAAGTTATTTGATATTATTGTGTTAAAATTGTTTCCACCTAAAAAGTTATGCATTATGTCTTTAGAAATTATGGTATCTACATAGGGCTCATTTTTATATCCAGAGATAGTGATATAAAGTTCATCTAGATTGCGAGTATTTCTGGCAACCAACCAAGCACATAGAGTAGGCTTAATTTCATATTTATACATGATGTATTGCCTCTCACTTGTTGTGAGATGACTGTTACCACAGAACTTCTGAAGCTCTGTAAATTTTTGGTCACCATAAACTTTAGCATTTCCAGCTACCCAGCAATTATTCTTATAAGATAAGTTGCTTTCATTTTCGATATAGCCACCAAGATCACCTTCTTTACCCATAAGGAACAGCATGTTCTATAATAATCACTTCTTGGTGCAAAAGCTTCTCAGTTTATGTTTCATCAATAGTATCAGAAAAATCCTCATCAGTTTTGATAGCATAGCCATAATCAATAATAGAATGATAGCTTGTCGAAAGAATAAATGGTTTGAAAAAAGCTCCAGAATTGCTTGATAAAGTTTAGTCAGTTTTGTGTGAGATGTCTCATTTTCTAGTGTTCTGATAACTTTCAGATTCTTGCTGCCGTACTCAAAAGCTTTCTGCATACAATCAAGGTTCCACTCAAACTCCAGCTTATTTCTATACCAATAATGGCGAAAATGTTTAAACTTTATCGGTGTTAGCACACGGGTTGATTGGTTTTAGTACTATAAAGTTTTGCAGGCTAAGATGACATACAAAATACCGTTTACAGAACTCAAGGATGGAGTGATCTTTACAGTGACTTGGTGCTCTTTGTTTTTCTTGAAATTATAATACTTTCATCAAAAAAACTGCTCATAGTTTTCCACCTACTGTTCTGAACAAATAAGATATATCACGACAAACCTAATGAAGTAGATTTAAGGTTATAGAAAAACTGTATATATCATAATTTATCATGATAATGGATTGTTGCAATCGTACATTTTTTTATATATATCGCCGCTGGATATGAAAATGAACGAAGCTTTAATTTTCTTGCTACTAAGCGGTGTGGAGCGAGAGTAGGTGGTGTTTTTATTCGTACTTCCCATCTATAGTCTCAAAAGCATTATAGGTGATGAATTTCCAAACCATCAATTTTGAGGGCTATTGTGTTAGCTACATTACCTAAAAATATACGCTCTTTAATAATACAAGCGCCTATGGCTGGTGTATCGACGCCTGAGATGGCGGCTGCCGTATCTAATTCTGGTGCGGTTGGTTCGGTAGCTATTGGCGGATTGGGGCCGGATGAAGCAGTTTTGTTAATTCAAAAAACGAAATCACTAACTGATCGTCCGTTTAATATTAATCTTTTCTGTCATGATCCTTTTTTGCGTGTGGATAAAGCAAAAGATTCTCATTGGCGAACTAAGTTAAACGATCATTTTTTAGGCGGGGAAACGATTCTAAATACTCCTCTTAAGAATATATACGCCTCTATTAAAAATAATAAGGCTTTAGCTATCGCTGTCGCTGCACAAGCTCCTGATATTATTAGTTTTCATTTTGGTGTCCCTGATGATGATGTCATTGATATCTTTCGACAGACCGGTGCCAAACTTATGGCTACTGCAACTTGTCTTGAGGAGGGGAAAGAAATTGCAGCCAAGGGGTTGGATGCAATAATCGCTCAAGGCTTTGAGGCAGGAGGACACAGAGGACAATTTAATCTTTCACAATTCGATGAGAAGTTGTCAACGCACGTTTTGACTCGGCTTTTGGCCCAGCACTTGTCACTTCCTATAATTGCTGCGGGCGGTATAATGACTGGGGCTGATATAGCGAGCGTTATGCTCTTGGGTGCTCAAGGAGTACAATTAGGGAGTGCCTTTATAGGTTGTAGCGAAAGCGGTGCAAGTCATTGTCATAAAAATCTTTTGAAGTCTGGTAAAACCATACCAACTGTTTTGACGCGAGCTATTTCTGGGCGACCAGCGCGGTCAATAGTGACGCCGTTTGTTCAATGGGCGATGAGTATTACTGATAAGGATATTCCGGAGTATCCTTACAGTTATGATGCCTTCAAGCAGCTGCAAAAAAATATGCTCTTGCGAGGAGATATTGATATAGGCCCTTTTTGGGTGGGGCAAAGTGCTTTCTTGGCGCGTTTTATTCCAGCAGCACAAATTATCGCAGAGTTAGAAAAAGAGTATGCTCATTATACACAGGGCTAATAAAAAATGAATCTAAAAAGCTAATATGACAATGAATAAAACGGTCAAGTACGTATTGAGTGGATTTGCGGCATCCTTGGTTGGCATAGGTTTATCACGCTTTGCTTATACGCCCGCAACACCTTATCTTATAAGCCAAGGTTGGCTTGATGAAAATCATATTTTTTGGGTAGGTTCTGCAAATTTTTTAGGTTACTTCATTGGTGCTTTTTCATCGCCTTATATTTTACGCCTCACTTCTCCAAGATATGTATTGAGATTAGCATTCTTCATGAGCGGTCTGTCTTTCTTATGCTGTTGTTATCCATATGGAAGCTTGTGGTTCATGATATGGCGTTTTATTGTAGGCTTGTCGGGCGGGGTCTTAACAGCTGTGGCTGCTCCGACTTTGTTATCGGCTATAGATCCCAAAAAACGTGCTCGTTCTGGTGGCATAATGTTTTCAGGAGTGGGGCTAGGCTTGCTAATGTCTGCTTTGTTTACACCTATGATAGCAAGTATTAAAGTATATTATTATTGGGGGACACTTTTTTTAATCACTTTTATATTTTTTATAATAACCTATCGGTTTATACCCAACACGAATTTTGACCATATTAAAAAGTCGTATAAGTCTAAGCGAATAGATTATTTCATATATCTAACATATGGCATCAACGCTGCAGCGTTGATGCCATATATATTGTTTCTTGTGAATTTTGTTTTGCTTCGCACAATACCATCAACCTATTTTGCTTCTATCATTTGGCTAGTTTATGCCTTTAGTGCGTTTTTAGGAGCCATAATATTGGGCATAGCAGCCAAGAAAACATCGTATCGCTCAGTGATCTTTTTGATGAATTTTGTGCAATTATTTGCCTCGTTTCTATTTCTATTGTTCCCTGATTTGAAGATCGCGTTGTTACTATCGGCTCTTATTATGGGGGCTGCTACCCCTGGCATTGTGCCCTTATATCTTGGTTTAATAGGAGAGTTATCCTCATCTGATCCACAAATTCAACAGATTATCTGGAGCAGAGCGGTGTCAGTCTTCGCCTTATCACAAGTAATAGCTGCGTATATGTTTACTTGGCTTTTTTATATAATAGAGGATTATATCCTAATATTCTCTATTTCGTCATTTCTTCTTTTTATTCTATGTGTGTGGTTTATACAGGAAGGACACTATGGCTACAAACAGAAAAAAAACCATTAATTGTGCTATCATCGGTTTTGGGGCGCGTGGCATTAGTTTTTATGAGAGGATAAATGCCTATGCTCGTCGTTATATAAGTAGTGTGCATATAAATCTGACAATATTTGATCCCAATGAACATGGTTGTGGATCTCATTCACCAAGACAAGCGGATTATCTATTAGTCAATACAGTTGCATCGCAAATGACTATGTTCTTAGATAAAACTTGTGAAGTTTCTGGGCCATATACCAAAGGACCATCATTTGCTCAATGGGCTAAAGATGCAGGTATCCGTAAAATAGGTTCTAACTTCTATCATATGGCTGAAGATTCAGATGTTGGAGCACCTATAGATGATAATGACTATCTGTCACGTGCTGAATTAGGGAACTATTTACAATTCGTTGTAGATCTATTGACAGCAAACAGACCGCGTAATGTAGATGTGTCCATTATCAGATCTCATGTGATTGATATTAAGCCATTATCAGAGCGTGAATTTATTGTTGTGGTAGATGGAGATTATAAGCAGTCCTTTGAATTTATATTTATGACTACGGGGCATGGTACTAATGTACTCACAGAAAATGAGCAACAAAAAATAGATTTTGTTTCTTCAAATAAGCATAAAAACCCTAACTTGGGATTTATAAGATCTCCTTATCCTTTATCCATGATAGAAAGTGTTAGCCCTGACGCTCGAGTGCTGGTGCAGGGTATGGGGCTAACGGCGCATGATGTTATAGCCGAGCTAACTGTTGGAAGAGGAGGCCGATATAAAGAAAACAGAGGCCGCTTGGAATATATACCATCGGGGCGAGAGCCCGTCATCAGTCTCTTCTCAAGACAAGGACTTCCATTTTCTTCTAGAGCCATAAATGAGAAAGGGGTCTCTGAGGCTTATACAGCTGAATTCTTTACATTAGATTACTTCAAATCTCTGCGACAGGAAAAAAAGAAATTTGATTTTTTTGAAGATGTTCTTCCAGTCTTGAAAAAGGAAATGTTGAGGGCATACTATCATGCTGTGGGGAAGACAGCGCGCATTGACTATGAAGATTTTAGGAAAATTGACGAAATATTATATCCCTTGCAAGGCGTTATATTCAAAAATGCTGTTGATTATAAACGCTATATCTATGAATTTTTGGAAAATGATCTCAAAAATGCTTACGCAGGAAATATTTCTGGCAGTGTCAAAGCAGCAGCGGATGTCTTGAGAGATGTGCGTGATACCATGCGCTATTGTGTTGAATGGGGTGGTTTGACACCAGAGTCGCACGCTCGTTTTGTAAGCGAGTTTGTCCCTATTATGAATCGTATAGCTGTCGGTCCGCCTTTAGTGCGGAACAGGCAGTTACTTGCTTTAATCGATAGTGGTTTACTTCGCATAGATCTTGGTCCCGCACCTATTTTAGAAATTGACGAGAAAAATTCTGTTTTCCGTATTGTTGGTAATTTCTTAGAAGAAATAACGACTCAGGTCGCAGATGTTGTTATCCAAGCCAGGATAGATCCATTTGATATAAATCTTGAGTGCTCACCATTAATCAGAAACCTCTTTAATAAGGGTTTTCTTACAGAATATGTAAATGGAGACTATCATACTGGTGGTTTGAACATTGATAGAAATTATAACATTATTGATCTCAATGGAGGTGTAAGAAAAAATGTGTGGTCTTTGGGCAATCCGGTTGAAGGTCCTTGTTTTTTTACCTTTGTTTTGCCACGGCCAGGTGTGAACTCTCGCTTTTTATTGGATTCGGATAAATGTATCCAGCAGATGTTTAATGAAATAGAAGTGAATTATGTCACATCTCAGTAAATTTAGTCCCTCAAAAAGCGTTTAGAGGGTTAAGTAAACATTTAAGCATGGTAGGATATTCGGCAGCGTGTTTTGGGTAACTCTTATGTTGATGATCGGTGAAAAGAAGTGATTTGTCGATAAATTTAAGAAACTGTTACAAGAACGGGTAACTGTTTGTGTGTGAGGATATCCCGATTGAGACGAAAAAGATAGAAGTTTCGCTTCCATATTCATAAACATGAATATGGGAGCGATTCTTGAAGTGAAACCACATGTGAGAAGCATACTGAACGTTGGTTAAACTAAAGGAAACTACGTGAGGTTAATATTCAGCTAATGAATTAATTTTATTCGCTTGCTTGTGTACCACAAGGGGTGGTGTATGGAGACACTAGAGAAGAGAGGTGGAAAAATGCCTCTCATAAATCACCGTAGGGTTGTCGCAACATTGTAAGTCTCACTCTTAATTTGAATAGAGTGCACACCATTACTAAGCATTTCTACTTTATCCTGTTCCAGGAAAAAAGAAATCATTGCGAGAGAGTAAATACGCTTGTTTTAAAATTTCTCATTCTTCTATTAATAAGGGGATACGAAATTCTTTTATTGTATCACGCTTTCCTTTCATATTCTCAGCAGGAATAGTCCAGATATCTCTATCAACTTGATTTTTATGAATATGACGTAAAGGGGTGTGTGACTCCCTGTAAGAATAAGTAAACGCAAAGCCAGTTGTATTAGAGTTGTTTTTTGACAAAGTATTTTATAAAAAGCCGGCACATCTCTCCAACTCATAGCTGGTAAGCGTTGTTTTTTATGACGTTGTTTTCAAAATGCTTGCTCTTTTTATGCGAATCTTATTTTGGTAAACTATGCAGTTTTCACGGGAACAGGATAGTGCATTGAAGGCTGTTGCTGCGTGGTTGAAGGAGGGGCGTTCTCCAATTTTTCGTCTCTTTGGCTATGCAGGAACAGGGAAGACGACGCTTGCACGCTACTTTGCAGAAACAGTTGATGGTTCTGTTCAGTTTGCTGCGTTTACCGGTAAGGCCGCACAGGTTTTACGTTCTAAAGGTGCAAGTAATGCTTGCACTATTCATTCACTCATTTATTGTCCACGTGGAGAAGAAGAGGTTTCTGATGAAATCACAGGAAAAAAGTCTATTGCACCGACATTTACACTTAATCGGAGAAGTGCTGCTGCTCATGCTAAACTGATCATTGTTGATGAGTGTTCGATGGTGGATGAACAATTGGCGCGTGACTTAATGAGTTTTCAAACACCAATTCTTGTTCTTGGTGATCCAGGTCAATTGCCTCCCATATCAGGAGGTGGATTTTTTTCCAATGGTGCACCGGATTTTCTTCTTTCAGAAATTCATCGCCAAGCACGTGATAATCCGATTGTTCGGTTGGCTATGGATGTGCGCGAAGGGCGCGATATTGCTTATGGTGATTACGGAAAAGCGTGCGTTATTACACGCAAAGAAGTGGGTCAGCAGTTGGTTTTGGATTCTGATCAGGTGCTGGTAGGAATTAACCGAACACGCCATCTTTATAATAAACGTTTGCGTGCGTTAAAAGGGTTTACAGCAGAGTATCCACAAGCGGGAGATAAGCTTGTATGTTTGCGCAATGATCCTGCTAAAGGCTTACTAAATGGGTCCTTATGGAAAGTAATGACTTCACATAAGGAGACTGTTAAACCAGGTATTAGTCTTCTTGTAAAACCAGAAGAGAGCGAACGTGGAGTGGCCAAGATTAAGCTTTTAAAGGCGGTGTTTGAAAATCCTGATAATGAAATTTCATGGGCATTAAAAAAAAGATATGATGACTTTGATTATGGATACGCACTCACTGTTCATAAAGCACAAGGATCTCAATGGGACAATGTGGTTTTGTTTGATGAAAGTTTTGCATTTCGTGATATGTATGCCCGTTGGCTTTATACAGGAATTACGCGTGCGGCAGAGCGTTTAACAATTGTTCGATAGGAAAACTTTATTCTCTAGGATTAGAATGGCAAATTTATTTCTTTAGCATTAGTATTATATATGAAAATGGGAGCGCATATGGCAGTAAAACTTTCGGTTAATCTTAATGCTGTTGCTGTTTTGCGCAATCGGCGTAATCTTCCGTGGCCCAATATTAAGAATATTGGGCACATAGCTCTTAAAGCTGGCGCTTCTGGTTTGACAGTTCATCCACGACCGGATGAAAGGCATATTCGTTTTGCTGATTTGCCAGATATACATTGTTTAATTAACAATACATTTCCTAAGGCTGAATTTAATATTGAGGGTTATCCAAGCAATTCATTTTTAGATATAGCAGAAAAATATGCTGATCAGATTACTCTTGTTCCTGATGAGCCTACTCAGTCTACTTCTGATCATGGTTGGGATTTCGCGCGTCATGAAAAATTTTTAGTTTCTATTATTCAGCGCTTAAAAGCAAAAAAAATTCGTGTATCGTTATTCGCTGACCCTGTTGTTGATGGTCTTGAGATTGCTAAGGCAATGGGTGCTGATCGTGTGGAGTTCTATACTGGACCTTATGGTGGTGCGTTGGAGGATAAAACAAAACAGGATCAAGAGCTCAATAAACTTGTTTTAGCAGCAAGAAAAGCAAAAGAGCTACAGCTGGGGGTTAATGCAGGGCATGATTTGACAGTTACGAATCTTCCTGCTCTTATCAGTTCTATTCCTTGGATTGATGAAGTATCCATTGGTCATGGGCTTATTGCTGATGCATTAGAATATGGAATGCGTGAAACTGTTCAGCGTTTTATCCGGTTATTGGGGTAGTTCTTTTTCTTTGTGTAATTTGAAAAATACATTATTACGGAATTCTATTTGCTCTATCTCAAAAAAACAATTTTATCTGTATTAGAGCAAATAACATTGGCGCACGATATGAATTATGGAGTATCACATTCCACTTGAAAAATAGCAGTTTTTTATGAGATGAGCTTTTCGAGAGGAAGTGTGGAGATAAAGTTTTATAGTTTTTGAAGTCTCCTAAAAAGTGGAAAGAGAACCTGATACTTCATTAGTCGTATAAGGCTTTTTGTAGTTTTAGAAATTTTTTGAAGAAAAATTTTTAAATTTTGAGTGATCAGAGAGGATGAAGAGGTCATACTAAAAAATACAAGAATTTTATGATTTTTAGATAGCGGTGGGTCGGAGAATTTTAAAATAGGTGAATATTTGGTCAGGTTGCACTATATAGATTTTTCTCTAATCCTTTTATGGTGAGTTTTTTCCGTAAATACGAGATATTGCATATAACAGGGCTATTGAAGTTAAAAGGTGAACAAACAATGTTTTCGCCATGAGAAAGAAAGAGTCATTTTTTGCACTCATGTATAAAAACGTTTCTTTTTGTTTGTAATTTTTCTTGCTATCTATTTTAATTTGCTCCATGTTAAAAAATATATGGTGCACCTTAATTTTAATATACAATGCTCTATTACAAAGAAAAATAATAAATATCGTAGTTAAGATATTTGTTATTTAAGGGTATTATTTTTTAAGAAGCAAATTAATTATATTTTTGATGTGAGTATATTTTGAAAGAGTTTTGTGGCTATATTTATGTATTTATAGTATAAATTATATTATTACTACAATAAATAATTTTATTACTTGCGGTATATTTGTAAAGTAAGTGATTTTATATTTTTTAGGGAATAATCTTAAATATATAGAGAAGGGAGTATTCTTATGCGTGTTTATTATGATCGTGATGCAAATGTTGATTTGATTAAAGAGAAAAAAATAGCCATTATCGGTTATGGTTCACAAGGACGTGCGCATGCTTTAAATTTGAAAGATTCCGGTGCTCAAAGTTTGCAGATTGCTTTGCGTCCAGGGTCGGCAACAGCCAAAAAAGCTAAGGCGGACGGTTTTGAGGTGATAAGTGTTGCTGAAGCAGCTAAGTGGGCAGATTTCATTATGATGGCAACACCAGATGAATTGCAAGCTGATATTTATAAAGAGCATATTCATGATCATTTACGTGATGGTGCTGCAATTGCTTTTGCGCATGGTTTGAGTATTCACTTCGGCTTAATTGAACCTAAAAAAACAGTTGATGTTGTGATGATTGCTCCTAAAGGTCCAGGGCATATTGTGCGTCATGAATACCAACGTGGCTGTGGTGTTCCTTGCTTGATTGCGATTGCACAAGATTTTTCAGGGAATGCTCATGATATAACCTTGTCTTATGCATGTGGTCTTGGTGGTGGACGTGCTGGGGTGATTGAAACAACATTTAAAGAAGAGTGTGAAACCGATCTTTTTGGTGAGCAAGCTGTTCTTTGTGGAGGGCTTGTTGAGCTTATTCGAGCAGGCTATGAAACATTAACAGAAGCAGGTTATGCACCTGAAATGGCTTATTTTGAATGTTTACATGAGGTGAAATTGATTGTTGACCTCATGTATGAAGGTGGTATTGCAAATGTGAATTACTCTATTTCAAATACAGCAGAATGGGGTGAATATTTGTCTGGTCCACGCGTGATTACAGATGAAACAAGGGCGGAAATGAGACGTATTCTGAAGGATATTCAAACAGGTAAATTTACATCAAATTGGATTAAAGAATACAAAGGTGGTGCTGCTCATTTTAAAACGATGCGACGTTTAAATGATAGCCATCCTATTGAAGAGGTTGGTAAAAAACTTCGCTCTATGATGCCTTGGATAAAGTCCAATGCTTTGGTTGATAAAGAACGTAATTGAAGTTTATATGAGACACTCCATAAAAAGTTTTGTGTTTTATATGTAAAAAGGGTAACTTACGTTACCCTTTTTTATATGTTTTTTATGTATCTGCTTTATTTTCAGATTTTTGAGTCTGAAAGTTCTTTCTTCCAAAAAGAATGTACATAATTGCTAAAAATACAAACCATGCTGGAGTATATTTTAAAGCTATTGCAGTGTCGGGTTGTCGTGACAATAAATAAATAATAAACGCAAAAAATATTAAAATAGCCCAACACATAAGAACCCCTCCTGGCATTTTATAAGAGGACACAGCATGCTGGAGAGGACGCTTATGACGATAGACAATATAGCTGATCAAAATTATAGACCATATAAATATAAATAAAATAGAAGCGATTGTGGTCACAATTGTAAAAGCACCTATGACATTATTTTGGGGCGAGGGTAAAATCGCATAACCTAATAAGATACATAAACAAGAAAGAAGGAGTGCGTTGGCTGGAACGTGGTTACTAGACAGTTTTCCTAAAAATTTAGGAGCTCCTTTTTGTGTTGCCAAACCATATACCATGCGGCTGGTGGAAAAAATTCCACTATTTGCTGCAGATGCAGCAGCTGTAAGAACCACAAAGTTCATTAAACCAGCAGCAATTGGAATACCAACAAGTGCATACATTTTTACAAATGGGCTTTTTTCTGGACTAATTTGATCCCAAGGAGTGACAGACATAATCACAATAAGGGAAAAGATATAAAAGAATACAATACGAACTGGTATTGAGTTAACGGCTTTTGGCAAGGTTACTTGAGGTTCTTTTACTTCAGCTGCAGCTGTGCCAGCGAGTTCGATACCAACAAAAGCAAAAATAACAATTTGAAATCCAGCAAAAAAACCTTCTGCTCCTTGTGGGAAAAGGTTTCCATTATTCCATACATGGGTAAGGGAGGCAACTGTGCCATTGGGTGAGATAAAACCGGTGATGATCATATATCCTCCCATAGCGATTAATGTTAAAATTGCTACGATTTTAACAAGACCAAACCAGAACTCAAGTTCTCCAAATAATTTAACAGCGACAAGATTTAATATTAAAAAGAACATAAGACCGACTAGCGCGGGAATCCACGTATTGAGTTCTGGCCACCAAAACTGCGTATAATTGACAATAGCAATAATTTCTGCGGTTCCGGTTACAATCCAACATAACCAGTATGTCCAACCAACAAAAAATCCAACACTTGGTCCCAGCAGATCAGTTGAGAAATCAATAAAAGAGCGATATTGTGTATTAGAAAGCAATAACTCTCCCATAGAACGCATTACAAAATATAGAGAACAACCAATAATAGCGTAAACCAGCAGAATTGAAGGCCCCGCAACACTGATTGTTTTTCCTGATCCCATAAAAAGACCTGTCCCAATAGCTCCACCAAGAGCTATGAGCTGTACATGGCGATTATCTAGTCCTCGTTGTAATTTTTTCTTCTTTTTAGGACTTTTTTTTGAATTTTGTTTATTCATTTTTGGAACGTTCCCCTCAGTTGTTTAAGATAAAATTACACTAAAAAAGGTAATCTCTTATATCGAAACATGATATGATTGAGGTGTAAAGGGAAAAAATATTTTTTATGCGTTCATATGAACGAGAATAAGGTGCGTGAAATTGATGAAAAGGGACTATTATTATTTCAAAAATAATGTAATAAAAATTTGATGTAGCATTTTAATATTTTAATTATGGATGTTGTGTTTGATAAGAGAGTACATAATGATGAGATAAACTTTCTTAGCTACCAATCTATTATAAAGGAGTTATATTTTTTCCGTATAGCAAGAGTGATCATTGTTTTGAATATTATAAGAAGGATTCTTATAAAAAAGATAAAGTTATTATTTTATTTCAAGAAAAAATTCTTCGTGGTAAAAAAATGAATGTTTTTTTCACGGAAAGTTGTCGTTATAGATTTGAATAAAGATAAAGAATTAAGCTCTAATCCTCATTAAAAAAGATATTATCAATTTAAGTGTACAGGTTCTGTTACTTTGCATAGAGTATGACTAATCAGTATAACTTTTTATTATAAATAAAAATTTAATAAAAATTATATACGTTTTTATTTTACTATAGATTATATTTCAAACTTATGGAAAATGGAGTTATATCTATAATATTTTTCTTCTGCAGAGGAGGGGCATTAAAGATTTTACGAGAAAAACGACAGGGCAATATGGTTTAAGCCAAAAGAGGGAGTTTCTTTAAAATAGAAAAGAGCTCTATTGATTGTGATTATTTATTTTTTATGACGCTATAATTTTATCAATAAAATATTTGGATGGTTTTTATTTATGTAAGAAATCTTTTCATAAACCTCTGTTTCTTCAGTATTTTATAAGCAGATTTTTCTTAGATTGTATTTTTTGTGGTTGCGAGATGTACATTTTTAATTTCAGAAAGAATTTGAAAAAACGTTTTATAGTGGAAGGATAAAATTTTACGCTTTGGTTGATAAAGGGTACTACTAGCGTGCAGACGAAATTAAGAGTTTACATTTTATACACAAAAAGGAGCAATTTTTATCCTCCTTTTTATGTATTTTTTTCATGGATCGGCTTATTCCTTATTTTTAACGGAGTGCTTTCTTACAAAGAGACAATAGGTTACACCTAAGAAAATAAACCACAATATAGAATACTTTAAGGCTATGAAAGTATCAGGTTCTAATGTGAGCACATAGAGAATAAAAGCAAAGAAAATCAAAACAGCCAAACACATTACAACGCCTCCAGGCATTTTATAAACGGATTCTGCATGCAGTGTGGGACGGTTATATCGGTAAACAATATAGCTGATCAAAATTACAGACCATACAAATATAAGTGCAATGACTGAAAGGCTGGATACAATTGTAAAAGCACTCATGATGGTCTCAGAGCGTGATGAAATCGTGTATCCTAATAAGATGCATAAGCAAGAAAAAAGAAGAGCATTCGCTGGAACACGATGGCTAGAAAGTTTTCCTAAAATTTTAGGGGCTCCTTTTTGTGTTGCCAAACCATATATCATGCGGCTCGTAGCAAAAATACCACTGTTTGCTGAAGATGCAGCCGATGTAAGAACAACAAAGTTAATCAAACCGGCAGCTATCGGAATGCCAGCCATCCAAAACATCAAAACAAAGGGACTTTGACCTGGAACAATTTGATCCCAAGGTGTGACGGACATAATCACAACAAGAGAAAGGATATAAAAAAGTACAATACGAACAGGTATAGAATTAATTGCTTTTGGTAGAATCTTTTTAGGCTCTTTGACTTCAGCAGCAGCTGTTCCAGCAATTTCTATACCAATGAAAGAAAAAATAGCGATTTGAAACCCGTGAAAAAAACCGGCTATTCCTCGAGGAAAGATATTTCCATCGTTCCATACGTGACTGAAGGAAGCAACAGTCCCATTGGGAGAGGTAAATCCTGTAGTGATCATATAAAGTCCAACAATGATTAACGCCAAAATCGCTATCACTTTGATGAGACCAAACCAAAATTCAAGTTCACCGAACAGTTTTACGGCGAAGAGATTAAAGGCCAAAAAGAAAATAACACAAGAAAAAACGATAATCCATGGATTGAGATCTGGCCACCAAAAGTGCATATAACCAATGATTGCAATAATATCTGCAGCTCCAGTTACAACCCAACTTAACCAATAATTCCAACCGATGAAAAAGGCAATTCCTGGACCTAGAAGGTCCGTTGAGAAATCAACAAGAGAGCGATATTGTGTATTAGAAAGTAATAACTCTCCCATGGCGCGCATGACAAGGTAAAGAGCACAACCAATGATAGCATAAACAAGTAAGATTGAAGGGCCTGCTACGCTAATTGTTTTTCCTGACCCCATAAAGAGACCGGTTCCAATAGCGCCACCGATGGCTATAAGCTGTATGTGTCGGTTATCTAGTCCACGTTTTAGTTTTTCCTGAGAATTATTCTTTGAGTTTTGCTTATAGCTCATCTTTTGCGAAGTTCCCTTTTAATTATTCACGATTCAAAATTAAACTGAAAAAATACTCTTTTGTATCGAAGCATGATATAAATGAAGAGTAAAGGGAAAAAACGCTTTTCATGACTTTATGTGGATAAGTGGGAAGAGTATATAAACGAAGGAAATGTACTTTTTTATGGGGTAGGGCAGTAGATATTTGGATATAAAGCTTTAAATTATAGTTAGAATACTTGATAAGTGACTCATAAAAAAGCTTAAGTCATTATTATATTTTTAAAAATCGTCTTCAATAATCGCAAAAAACGGTTAGCAGAGTATATAATCAGATCTTCATCTATATAAATAAAGAGTTATCGTGGATAGAAATTTTTATTTGCTGTTAAAAATGAAAAGCGCCTTCAAGTATTATTAATCGAAGCAGTTCCTCTGGAATCATCTTCTGGTATAAAAGAAATGAAGCTGATTAATCATTACAAAATTATAAAAATCATTATATAATTGCGCATCAATAAGGGGATGATTCTTATGAATGTTACGTGGACCTTAAGTATCACACAGAATGTGGTGTATAGTTAGAAACATGGACGTTGAGAGCTTCAAATGGGAAACTTGATTACCGTTGCACGATTTCTTAATTTGGAAATTATTTTACGCAAGAAACAGGAAGAAAAAGATCATTTCTCAAATAACTTACCCATTATCACAAAACATTATAGTGAATTGTTATAATTTTTCTTCTAACTACGGCTTAAAATTGAATGTCGAGCTGATCTTTTAAAGAATCGACTATGCATTATCATCTCTATCGCTCGAGAGTCGATCTTTTACTAAATGGGAAGAGGCGCAATGAGGTAGAAGTAGATGATACTTCTTTATAGTTTTTTATCATTAAATGGATTGTTTATCGAATTGGATTTTGACATGGGAAGGTTAAAAAAATGAAAAATTGTAAAAATCAAAATCTGACAGTGAAATGAAGATTATGTTCAAAGTAATCTTCGAAAGACATTTAAGAGCTTTTGAAGCTTTTTAAAAGTCTGTGAAAGCTTAGTAACCTTTTCAAAATGCCTTAAAACAATTTTGTAAGATGATCTGACACGATATTATTTCTCAAAGAGTGGTAATAGGAAAAAAGTGCTTTTGGATGTATCTTTACAATATATCTTTGGATGTGATTAAGTCTGTTGAGCGCGCTGAAACTAAGATAAGAGATCGTGCGGGTGGCTTGCCACAAAAACAGAAAATTAAAGGTATGTTATGAGTCTAAGGTAGAGGAGGGGGGATATATTGGTAAATTAAGTGATTTATTGATGAATTAAAATGTATAATACAGGCAAATCTAGATATTAATCCGTCGGTTAAAGCATGTGAAAAGGTTGTGTTAAATAGAGAAAAATTTGCACTAAAACTTAAAAAAATAGTGGAGCTCCGAGGGGGAAAGATAAAATTTGTTTCATTCGCTTTTCAATTTTTTGATCAATTAATCCCATCAGAAGAGTTATTCATAAAGTCTTAAAAATACATGGTATTTCCTATAATGCGGTGTATGCGTATAAATTTTCAGGGTGACGGTGTTGAGATTATGCCTTTTCTTGGAGGATTGTATAGTCGTTACTTGCAGAATCGGGAGAAGAAGAGCTTATTTTTAGAGCAGATAGGAATATTTGATTATAATAGCTTACTAGATCAAAAAAAGAGTATTTATTTTAAAGTCAAAAGGCAAATTGTAGCGGAATATATTATTTGATAATCACAAAGCTAAAGGCAGCGGGCATGTCTCTTTTAGTAAGGAGGACTGTCACTCATTTTTTCGCTAGAGATTAGAAAATTCAAAGATTGTTTTTTGAGCGTTTATTATGATGATAAAATAATTGTTGGAAACAGTGGGAGGGAGAAATTCTAATACATTATTATCAAGTTTAGTAAAAGTTGAAATATCTAAAAACTCTTTAGTTTCCGTGATGATGTTAGAAGTATCAGATTAGAATAGAGAGAAGGGAAAAAGTTCAAAAATTTTGAATGATATGAGTTTAGAATTATCTCTTGTTCATTCAAAGGAAGTGGGGCAATTATTTAAGGATTACAGGAGTAGATTGGACAGAGAGTTTTAAAAAAGCGTATCCAGAATCTGATTGAGAGGTTATTGGAACTTTATAAGTGCGGCTAGCTTTGTCTCATGTTGGGTAAAAGTTGGAGACCGATCTTGTTGTGGCTGAATTTAATTGAGAAGATCTGCTTGCTAAGGGTTTTTATAATATCATGAGAGGTAAAAATATTTTTCCTTTTCCCGTGTGTGAAGCGGATTCTGTTCATATTTGTTATCGGTTATACTGTTGTTTAAAACATATTTTAGATGGTTTTTACCCCAAATATTTCTTGGAAAATTATGTGGCAAGAAATCGTAGTAATATGTATTGGAGAGCCGTTTCCTATTATTTATCTCAATCTGTGAGCACCATTTCCCCTAGTATAGAATTCATGCCGATAGATAGCTTACAAAAAATAAATATTCGCAACACATCGAAACTCAAATTTTATGAAAGGTTCGGATTGGGTGTTGAGCCAAATTTAACGATGGAGGAAAGTACAAAATGGCTTAACGCTTTATCTGGAAGTGAGAAAAGTGTTGCGTAGTTCTATTTTTCTTATGATTTTGATTGGAAGTTTGACAAGTTTCTGTGCAAGTGGCGTATTATCTATCGACCTTTCTTTGTTACAATTGCAAGATACAACAGGAAAAGCATCTGCTACTTTAAAAATGTAGTTAATTTAATTGCAATTGGAATTGTGGGCTTATATTTGGGGAATGTGTTAGCGCGCTATTAAGGTTTTATTATTGGGTTTTATAGCCAAATTATTTGCACTGGTTTATTGTCTTTCTTATTGTGCATTTTGGGCATGAAATAGCTATAGCTTTTGTTGTACTTATATATCTTTTAAATGCTAGCTTATGGTTTCATATAAATTCTGTACAAAAAATAAGCAGAATAGAAGAATCGTCGAAAATGTTAGACCAAAGAGCGTATGGGATTGGTTTTAGATGTTTGTGGCGGATTTCTGCTTTACGTTTTTTGACGATTAATCGTATTTTGAATAACGCTCTCTACACAGGGGCTATTGCTTTATTGCCGCTTGTTCTTGTATCTATAACATCAAATAATATAAAATTTACATCCATTCAAAATTCTATTTTTTCTTTGTTGGTGTTGGGCTTTGTAACCAATGGTTTCATTTGATCTTATTATTTACGGAAGTTTCCATCTTTGATTCGCTTTTTCGTATGGGGTGTACCGGCTTTTGCCATAATAGCAATTTTGTCTGTTTTATATTTGAATTTTACCCAATATTCTCTTTATATTATGGGCTTTTTATTAGGTGTTGGGCAATTTTATTTTAGGGTATCGGGGATAACAATTGGTCAAGCTGTCACACCTCCTGATGATTTAGCTGAGGTGATTTTGGCAGGCGATGCCAGTGTGCGCATCATAACAGCTTTATTCTCTATTATGCTTTTATATGCGGCAAACTTTTTTTCATTTTCTATATTATACGGTTTGTGTATATTTGCAGGTTTTTGCGCACTTTTATTTATTTTACAGGGGTTATCAATTTGCTTAAAAGGTTTAGCAATAAAAAAGAATATTGCATGAATAATATTCAATGACGACGTCAGTTCTTTTTTGAATATGGTATAAATAAAAAGCTTATACAAATATTTATAACATTAATTTTGAATGAGTACATTGTGTGGGGAAAACCAAGATATTTTTTAATATCGGTTGAATCTGGTGTGGGTAAAACGCATTTGGCTTGTTTCATCAACGAAATTTCAAATAGAGTTATGATAACCATTGATTGTAAAACTCTATCAGAAGTTGGTTGCAGCGGCAAAGAACCTTCATGTTTGAAGCGATATTTCGTGCTGTATCTGGTGATCTCACTGATACTGAGACGGATATTATCTATTTAGATGAATTTAATAAATGAACTCCCCAGATCGAGAAAAAGATAATAGTCTTGAAATACAGCAATCGCTTTTGAAGCTTTTAGATGATTTTACTTTAAATTTGACAGTTCAAGACGCATCACGATGACGTCTAGCTACTTCAATTAATGTGAAAACAGATAATCTTATATTCATTTTTACTGGAAGTTTTAACGGTGCAGCGATGTCAGCCTTCAGATGAGTTAATTAAAGTCAACTTTTTACCAGAACAAGCTTATTACATAGATTTTTATTTGCATTGAGAGAAGAGCAATCATAATAAACTGTTGGCAAATATTTATTCAGAAGGATTGTTTGAAAAGGCAAAATTTTTTGCAGCTGAGTACGGCTTAAATGTTTCTTTTTAAATGTAATTTTGAGAGAAAATGAGTTCAGTTTTTTGTAAAAACAGGGGAGTTATAGGGCTGTAAAGTTTATTATTCAATAATATGATATATTGAGAATTAATCTCAGTGAACTCTTATTTATATCATTTCATCGAAGATAATCTCTTGTAGTTTGGTAATAGGTTTTTTTCAGTAGGAAAAGAGAGAAATAGGTATATTTTTTTACGTATAAAGTTTAGTGTGAGGCATATTGTTTTTCGAATTGGTTTTTGCACCTAAGATTTCTCAAAAAAGCGAAAAATATAGGCGCTATAGCTGCCATAACCTATAAAGTTTTGAAAACCACGTTCAGGCATATTGAAGAAAAAACTCTGAATTTTCGAGGAAGATCGAAGGAAAAACCAAGTTCGTTTATGGGTACCATATTTCTTTATTACCGGAAATTGTGTGGATGGTATTGTTGTTGTAGTCTGGTATAAAAATTTAAGAAAACAATGCGATAGAATGATGCATAAATTTACTCTAGATGAGAGAAATATAAGATTCCTATAAAATACTTAAATTAGACATCGACAATAGAGTATATGTTTGGGGATACTTTTCTTATTATAAAGGGATTTTTGTATATTTCTTACGTTGCTTTCAGAAAAGTCGAAATGATAAGAGTAGAGGCACAATTTTTATGGAAGCCATAAATAGAAAAGATTAAGAATTTAAACATTTTCGTTACACAAAATCTTAAAGGTTTTCAAGAATTACGCTCTTTCTTTTTCAATTTTTTTGGGGAGATTAGTTCGCTTTAGAACATAGAGTATGACGGTCTAGAAAAGATTTCATTAAAAAATAAAACGACTTCTGTACGTATTTTATTTTAACATACACCATCATGCTTTGATTTAAAAAGAGTTTTTGAAAATACGCTACTTTATAAGCAGGATGCTGTTTGAGGCAGTATAAATGGAACATCTGTTTTGGGTAATTCAGAAACAACCAAAGCACAGTGATAAACATCACGCAGATTTTGCGTTGTTAAAACGCTAGAAGCGTCTCCTTTACAATAAATTTCTCCTTGCTTTAACAATATTATTTTATCTGCATAATGTGAAGCAAGATTGAGATCATGAAGGATAGCAAGAACACCACCACCACACTGGGCAAAGTTTTTGGCAATATCCATAACAACAAGTTGATGTTGAATATCAAGACTAGCGATAGGTTCATCTAATATCATCCAACGAGGCGTTCCATTATAAACCGGATCCCAGATTTGGCAAAGTACACGCGCAAACTGCACTCTAGCTTGTTCTCCCCCTGACAATTGATGATAATACCGATTGTCATAGCCAGAAAGTCCAACACGTTCTAAAGCTTTTTGAGTAAGATTTTGTAATTCGTTTTTTGCAATAGTAAACCGATTTACAGAAAGACCCAGTTCTATAACTTCGTGAACGAGAAAGGGAAATACCAACACCGTTGATTGAGGGAGAACCGCACGCATCTTTGCCATTTCATCATTTTTTGTTTGGTTAACATCATGATCATTTAAGGTCATTTTCCCACTGTAAGGAATTTCCCCACTCAGTGCTTTGATGAAAGTACTTTTTCCAGATCCATTAGGACCAATAATAATGGTCAGCTCACCAGTCTTAGCGTGAAGATTTAACTGATTTAGAATTTGTTTTTTTCCGCGTTGAACGCACACATTAACTGCTTCAATCATGAAAAGTTCGCTCCTCTTTTGCATATAAGGATCCACAGGAAAAAAGGTGCTCCAAAAAGAGCAGTAACAATTCCAATTGGTAACTCTGCAGGAGAAACAATTAAACGTGCAAAGGTGTCAGCAATAATAAGCAATGCAGCCCCCAAGAGAGCAGAACAAGGAATGAGATAACGATGATCTGGACCAATCAACTGACGTAAAATATGTGGAACAATAATACCAATAAAACCAATACCACCGCTAACAGCAACTGCACTACCACACATAAGGGCAACAAGAAAAATAGCAATATTTTTAATGCGTTGAATATGAAAACCAATATGACCAGCAACAGCCTCTCCGAGAGTCAAAGCATTGAGTGCACGCGATAAAAGAGGTGCAAAAATAATACCAACACAAATAAAAGGTAGAATAAGCCAAATTTTTAACCATGTGGCACCTGCAAGAGAACCAAGACTCCAAAAAGTGATATCGCGTAACTGTTGGTCATTCGCGATAAAAATCAATGTGCCAACAACTGCACCGCTTAAGGCACCAAGAGCAATACCTGCAAGAAGCATTGTTGCAATAGAGGTAAAGCTATGATGTGTTGCTATTATATAAAGAATAATTGTCGATAAAAGACCACCCAAAAAGGCACCGATGATAACTTTATAAGGCTCTAAAAAAGGTGCTAAAGAAGCAGGAAAGGCAATGCCAACAACAATAGTTAAAACAGCACCAAGACCAGCACCCGCTGATACGCCTACAATTCCAGGATCTGCAAGAGGGTTACGAAAAAGTCCCTGCATAAGAACGCCAGAGACAGCTAAAGATGATCCAACCAATAAGCCTAAAATAACACGAGGAAGTCTAATGTCGACGAGCACCAAGTAATCACGTGTCTTACTACTCACTGAAAAGTCTTGTGTAAACATCAGATGAGTAAAGTCAAAAAAAGAAACAGTTGAAGCACCATTCAAAATTCCACAAAAAACACTGAATATAAGAAATATAACAAGACAGAGCAGTACAACCTTTCTCAAATTTGCACGTTTCATTTTTTTATTTTCTTTTGTTTCTGGTGCAAGAATTGCGGATGTACGATCTACCATTTTTATTAGCTCTTACCGTTTTGGTTCGCACCATAAAGAATATTAATAAGTTCCCTCGATGCGTCTGCAGTACGTGGACCAAAACCTAAAAGATACATTGCATCCATTTGTTTAATGGCATGATTTTTGGCTGCATTTGTCGCTCGAACTGCCGGTATAGCTAAAATTTTTTCAATGTTCGTGGATTTCTCACCATGCTTTATAAGTAAAATAACATCAGGGTTTGACTTTAGTAATGCCTCACCATTGAGCAGTTTGTATCCTTTATAATCGGTTATGGCATTAATTCCACCTGAAAGCTTTATCATACCATCGGCAGCTGTATCTGTGCCAGAGGCCATAACACGTCCATTTTGTACAGATAAAACAAAAAGGACGCGCTTTGGTTTTGTTATTTTGGCTAAAAGTGCATCGTTGTCTACAAAGTCACGACTTAATTTTTGAATTAAGGCAGCCGCTTGTGCTTCACGGTGAATAGCTTTTCCAACAATACGAATCTTTTCTATTACACTTTCACGAGAATAATTTTCTGGCACAATTACAATAGGAATCGAAGTTTTTTTAAGAATATCAATTGTTGAAGCAGGACCACTTCCTTCAACGAGCAATATACCTTCAGGAGCAAGTGATAAAACACCTTCAGGTGAAAGAGCACGCATATATCCAAGTACAGGAAGTTTGAGTGCTTCTCGCGGGTAAACGCTTGTACTATCACGGGCAATAAGTTGATTTTGAGCGCCTAATGCATAAACAATTTCTGTAAGAGAACCGCCAATAGAGACAATTCGTGCATTTTCAGAAAAGTGTGTTGTAGGTTCAGCTTTAACCAATTGAGAAAAAACAACAGAAAAAAGCAGTATGGGAACAAAAAAAATGTTCAATAACGTACGCAAAAAAAGTGCGATCATACTCGATTTACCTTTCTAAGCGACCACTGCTTCTTGATAGGAAGGAAGACTATCTAGTAATGAGCGCCAATCCTTACGTTCTTTTTGACCTTCCTTTCGCACACCAAAGAATTGAACGATCATTTCACCATTTTTATCGAAAACTTCAAGAGAACTAACATAACCATCGTTTGTCGGTTTGCGGACACACCATACGCTATCAATACCAGGAATGAGTAAATGCAGGTCAAATTTATGGTCAAGAACATTAAGCCATGGTCCCATCTGCTTAATATTTTTTACTTGCCCAGTAAAAATTTGAATACATCCTTTATTTCCAACAAAGCACATGATCGGAATTTCTTGCTGCGCAGCTTGGTTGAGCATCATTTCAATTGTTTCTATTTTTAATTTATTCGCAAATTCATGGCCAGCACACTTCACAGCATCGTGTCGGTTAATTTTAAACTCAGAAATGATTTCATGAAGTTGGTGCACATCTGTCATTTTCCGCCAACGATCTCGGAATTGTTCAATATCCAATTTTGTAATATCACATTGGGCTGGGACAGAAGCAGGGAGAATCTTAAGAACAGATGATTGGTCATCATGAAGGAGCTTTTCAACAAGTTGCCCCCATTTTTCCATATTCGTAGTATCTTTAGAATAAACTTTTAAAATAGCAATACCATGTTGATCAAAGAACTGCAGACTTTTGGCAGGTTTACCAAGAATAACAACGTCATGTTCAAATCCAAATTTCCATTGCTTTGCAAAGATACGCAAATCAATTTCACCAAGTGTAATCGGGACGTGTTGGTTGTGAACAGTTTTTTCAAAACATCCTGTCATTTCGTGAACAGCATATTCATTGCGTGTTAACGCCATAACGGTTCCAAGCTGGGGAGCATGTTCTAGAAGAGTCGCAATATCAATCAGTAATCTTTTTGCTTTTCCAACAGTACAATAGGCAGCAATAAGTTCTGCTTCAGATATGCCAATAGAGACCGCAAAATCGCGGTTCCGCATTTCTTTTTTTTCTTCACGCAAACGAATAATCATTTCGGCCGTATATGACATGGACTTTCCTTACATTATGTTAGAAGTTAACCTTCAAAATTTTAAAGCGCTAGATTGAACCACTCTAAATGAATGATTCAATCCTTTACAAATAAGCCCTCTGTTATCAACAGCAAAACAACCCAAAATCGATAAATCGAGAACAATTAAAGCTTTTCTTTCAAATCTTTACAATTTAAAGAACAATGAAGACAAAAACACAATAATCCTTCCTTTTATCGATATAGTTTTCCATTGGCCTCATGGCTTAACAGAAGTAACTAAAACTTTTGCACGAATGACACTTTAAAATTACGACCAGGCTGACTGTAGTAATCCTTTGGTGTTGAGCTTTTACCTGAAGGAAGATCTGATACATTCCAATATTTTTCATTGAAAAGGTTATAAACACCAGCTCTTAAAACAGGTCCTCTTTCACCAAATGGCTTCCACCACCCTGTCATATCAACGACACGGTATCCTGGAACTTTTTTGTAGTCATTCTCCTCAGCAACTTTGTCATGTTTAGCTGCTAAAGTAAGCATAATATCAGCACCCCAAGCCTCTTTCGCATATCCTAGACCGAGTATCGCTTTTAAAGGTGGAATGGAGTCAAGATATTGATTTTTATTAAGGTCTTTTCCTTGTGAATAGGCAAGAGCAACATGACTATGAAAACCGTTTTTCAGCATCCAATGCGCCTTTGATTCAAAACCAAAAATTCGTACGCGTGAACGATTCACATAATGCCGACGTGCAAATCTGAATTCTTCTGATGGTCCTTTATCTATGGTATCTATAAAATTCTTATACTGGTTAATAAAGGCGTTAAAAGAACCACCAAAATTTACATTTCCATATTGTATCCCAAAATCATAACCATTGCTTGTTTCTGCTTTCAGATCAGGATTTCCCTTCGAATAATAAGCAGAGGGTTTGATATAAGAGACATAAAGTTCTGAAACACGCGGTGCACGAAAAGCTTGTGCCCATTGAGCATAGAATGTCACTTGATTATGGATATCCCACTCCATGCGTAATTTAGGAGAGAAACGTGAACCATTTCTTTCTGGAGGAAATTTATCAGAAATGAGGGCTTTTTCATAAGCAGAGGTTTTTTGAGGAACATATTTGTACCAATCATAACGAGCCCCAGGTGTTATACGGAAATGGTTATCAGCCAAGCCAATTTCATCTTCGAAAGCAAAACCAAAACTGTAACTATTGGTATCTGGTGAATCAGATCGATTAGCGGGGACAAACAGGCACCCGCGTGCATTTTCTGGCAAATGACAATTATCTTTACCTAACAAATAGTGATGAAATTTAGATGATGAAACGTTTGTGGCAAATTTTAATGTATGGGCTATAGCACCAGTATAACCTTTTTTAAGAGCATGAGCGTTAAAACCATAACTGTTATTACGCAAAAAATTATTTCTTAAATAATCTCCTTTAGGTGCGGCTACACGAAAGCCAGTCATAATGTAACGATCTGACTGCCTTTGCCAATAAATCTGCCCATGAAATGCATTGAGAATAGCATCTCCATCACCATTATAATTATAAGAAAGAGAAAGACGCTCACGGTTTTTATGATCTTTATCATAAACGGAACCTGGAGCATATCTTTTAGACGCATCCAATGAATGCGTGTTGCTATTATGAGCAAAACGTTCTGCAGTAAAACCAATACGGTGGTTATCACTCAAATATTGATGAATTTTAAAGAGAAAATTATTGGTGTCAAAACGAGAAGGGTTTTTGCGTGTGCGTTCCTCATATCCCCCTACAGTTCCCATATTTTTTCGTTCATGGCCTTCTACATGAGATCCTTGAAAAAGTAAAAATGTTTGTTGTGCACGTGCTGCAATTGCTTGATCTACACGCCAACTGTTATTAACAGAATGGTACCCACCTTTTATTAGTCCCCCCCATTTTTTGCCTTCAGCAATAAGGTCTTCAGGATTAAGGGTACGTAAAGCAACAACTCCCCCTAAGGCACCAGATCCATAAAGGCTAGAATCCGACCCTTGAATAATGTCAAACGTGGAAAGTGCATTAAAATCAAAAGTCGTGTTTCCACCATTACCCCGCAATATATCATCAAACCATGGAAGAGTAATACCATCCATTGTTGTAAGAACGCGATTTGCATTTAAACCACGAACCACGAAACTGTTATTGAGTGAGTTATAAGCGACAAACGGATTAAGACGACTAACATCATGAACGTCACTTATTTGTTTTTCATCAATATCCTTAGCAGTTTGCCGATCAGTCAGAATAGTGACTGCCCCTGAAGCATCTTCTATTTTTTTTCCTTTAATGACAATTGGTTTAAGCTCAGTCACAGCATCTTTATTGCTGTTTTGTGCAAAAACAAATGAAGGGATACAAACCGAGACTGCACTTAAAATAATGCAGCTCTTATGGATATTTTCTCGTCTTATTCGCATAACACATCATAACCTTTTCTTAAATATCCCCTCTCTAACTTGAAATTTATATTTAGAAATACTTGACACACTGACTAGAAATCACCAGTCAAGCAGCGGTTTAGACCAAGCACAAAACCACCGAAAAATCATATTAAACATGACAAAATCAGTCAAGAAAAAAGTTGCAATTTAAAAATAGCTTGTTTTAATGAAATTAACACCAGTATTAAGTTTAGAATAGCGGTGGAAGAGATCATGATTCTTACAGATATGAGGCGGTTATTAGCTCTTTGGGTTGGCGCATTTATTTGTGCTTTCTTTTTGCACGTAGCATTGGGAGCACAGTTTTATTTCTATAACACTATTGGTGTTCATAATGGGATGCTCTCACCGGCGATTACGTCCATATTTGTAAAAGAGGTGATGCATTCAGATGCAGACACAGATTCTCTGGAGATCGATACAGACTTATTAAATTTGAATACAGAGCCAGAAGTATTACAGCCTGATTTTTCAGAGCAGGTATCACAGATATTGGAATCAGTCGATGAACTTCAATCGGAAGAGATACAACCTCATATAGAAAAAGATGATTTTTCAGTTGTCCAAACTTTGAAGAAAACACTTCCTCAAAAAGTAGAACATAAAGCACCGCTACCGATGCCAAAGTCTGTCGTAAAACCGCCTCGTGTAAAGGCAGTGCGTTCATTAGTGACGAGTCATGGTGGTGATGCAGCTGCACTGGAAGATACATTATTAGTAGAATGGCTAGCAAAGGTACAAGCACAATTAGAGATGCAAAAAAAATATGTTGTTGGACAGCGTATCAGTCGTGCAAAGGGAACAGTAAAGTTAGAATTTAGGGTGCATGAGCAGGGGAGTATTTTTTCTCGTCGTGTTGTTGTATCTGCTGGTAATCCAGAACTTGATCGATTAGCGATGGCAGTACTTCAACGTTTGAGCTCTTTTCCGCCACCACCACCGTCAAAAGTGAACAAGATTATAAGGGTGTCACTGATATTTAGTTAGTTCTCGTATGTTTTTAGGGTAATAGTCATCTATTTTTTATCCTTATCATTTCTGTAATATTATGATTTATTCGTTGATAAAATGGAATAAATGATTTCGGGAGTGGAACGGGACCACATTATCTCCAGTTCTTGGAGAGAAGGTCAGTTTTTATGTCTGTTGTTCCAATGAGCCTTGCCTTGTAAACTTCATAATTTTCCATGACACGCATCACATAATTACGTGTTTCTGTATAAGGGATACGTTCAATCCAATCAATGACTTTATCAAGGGATTGTTCTCGAGGGTCGCCATAACGTTTTATCCATTCATCAACACGACGCGGACCTGCATTATAACCAATAAGAGTCAATATATAAGATCCATTAAAACGTTCTAATTGTTCATTCAAAAAATGAGCTCCTAAGGTCGCATTATAACTGACATCACTGCCCAGTTTTTTGGGTGACCATGTCATTGAGTGCTTTTTTGCAAGTGTTTTGGCTGTTGTCGGCAGTAATTGGAGTATACCTTGCGCGCCTGCTTTTGATATAGCCGTTGGATTAAATTCACTTTCTTGGCGCGCGATGGCATAGATAAGTGCTTTTTTTGCTTTAGGGATATGAGTAGAGGCTGGTATAGCCCCGAGTGGGTGAGAAAGGGCACCAACATTTTTACCTTGGAAAACAGCAGTTTTTCCGATTTTTAGGCTGGTATAATAATCACCATTTTTTTCTGCCATAACAGCCAGAAGAGCTAATTCACCAGGGCTTTCTATTTTTTTCCCCAGTTCTCTATAAAAAAACTTAGCAAAATCAGTATAGCCAGCTGCTTCAAGGCGTTGAATGACTTTAATAGTTTCTCGTGCATTAAAATGTTGTCTCTCTTTGAGAGTTGGTTTTGGAAAGGAGATTTCAAGCTTTTTCTTGTTTATGTGTGATGCGGCTAATTGACCATAATACGTTGTACCAAAGTGCGCTGCACGGTGAAAGTAATTTTGAGAAGCTTTATGATCTCCTAAGTTTTCTGCTGCTCGTCCCATCCAATAATATCCACGGGATACAGAAAGAGGAGCGGAAGACAATTGGGGAATGCGTGAAAAATGGTGCATCGCCAATTGAGGGTCATGAAGAAACCGTAATGCATACCAACCTGCGTGAAATTCAGCATCCACCGCTAATGAAGGTGTCAAGCCAATGTGTGTGGCAACGAGTTGATAAGCAACTCTAGGTTTTCTTAAATCGAGCATTTCACGAGATAGTGCACGTTTTTCTACCCATAATGTCTGCGGATCCATAAGATGGAGTGTTTCTTTTGGTGTTTTCATCATGAGTGTTGCTGCTGCGCTATATTGTTCTGTTCGACGCAGGTGACGAATTCGCGCAAACTGTAAAAGAGGATCGTTTCTCCATGATCTTTTCACAGTGTGTAATTTTTGTGCGGCTTTAGGATCATTTTTTTCGACAGCAATAAATGCATTGCAAAGGGATTGAGCATGCGCTAATTTTGCAGCCCGCTTAGCTGAATCAAAACGGTGCGCATAAAGCATAAATTTCATGCGTTTCAGATGATCAATAGGTTTTAATGCAGCGCTTGCATTTTGAAGAACCAGCTCTTCTTCTTTTGCATTGAGTTTCGTTTTATGCCACCATGGTGCGATGATCTGTCGAGCACGATTGGTTTGTTTCGTTGCGATAAGTGCTTTAGAAAATAGAGCCATACCTTCGACTGTAAGGGGGGGGTGATGGGAAAACTTTTGGATGATTAAGTGTGCTAAATTGGTTTCATTAATAAAAGCACGTTCAGCATTGCGTTGCATAGTGACGACGCCTGGCCACCCTTTCAGTTCATTAATGGCGTGAAATATTTCAGAACTGGGAATATTATTTTGATTTGATATACCGATTGCCCATGTCAGAATGTGGCGATCGAGGCTATTCTTTTCCATTGAATTACGAAGGCTTATTGTTGTTGCAATATTGTTGTTTAAAAGTGCATCTAACCCCGCTTTAAGTTGCTTAAATGTAGGGGTGGTATGAAATTGTCTAAGAGGGAGATGGGCCTCTTTACTGGTGGTAAGGGAGGTTGGACGTGCCAAAGGAATTGGTACTTTTCCGCGTAAAGGGGGTGTTTGTGCATAGGCACTTGAAAACAAAAATGTTTTTGCCAGTATAAGTACGGTAGAGGTTTTTAAAATAGGAGAAGAAGAGAATGCACGCATGGAGAAAAGACCTTGAGACTTTACTTATTGGAAACAGTTAAGAACTTGTAAAACAGAAGCGTGAAAATCGGGTTAATAGAGCCTTATGCTTTGAAAATGGAGGCGGCAGGTTAAATCTGTAAGGGGTATTGTGAAATTCATCTTGCTTCAATATTAGAGCAAGATTATGCTTTGTTATTGGTTATTTATAATGACCATTAAATAAAGAGAACATTATAGGGAGTTTATCATGCTCAAGGGAGCTGTGACCGCGCTTATCACACCGTTTGATGATAAGGGCGCTATTGATGAGAAAACATTTTGCAATTTTGTTGAGTGGCAGATTGAACAAGGTATTAATGGTGTAAGTCCTGTTGGGACAACAGGTGAGTCACCGACTTTAAGCCATGAAGAACATAAGAGAGTTATAGAATTATGTGTTGATCAGGTTGCTAAGCGTGTTCCTGTTGTTGCAGGGGCGGGGTCCAATAGCACCAATGAAGCTGTAGAGCTTGCGCAACACGCACAAAAAGCAGGAGCAGATGCTGTTTTGGTTGTCACTCCTTATTATAACAAGCCTAATCAATCTGGTTTATACAAACACTTTTCCTCTATTGCGAAAGCCATTTCGATACCTATTATAATTTATAATATTCCTGGCCGTTCTGTTATCGATATGACTGTGGAAACGATGAGAGATCTTTGTCGGGATTTTAAAAATATCATTGGTGTTAAGGATGCAACGAGCAAAATTGAGCGTGTGAGTGAACAGCGTGAAAAGTGTGGTAAGGATTTTGTGCAGCTTTCCGGTGATGATTGTACAGCATTAGGTTTTAATGCACATGGAGGTGTGGGGTGTATTTCGGTTTCATCCAATGTTGCTCCAAAACTCTGTACAGAGCTGTATGCTGCTTGTTTGCGTGGAGATTATAAAACTGCATTGGAATTAAATGACCGTTTGATGCCGCTCAATCGTGCGGTGTTTATTGAGCCAAATCCTGCAGGAATCAAATATGCTGCTGCAAAGTTAGGTTTTTGTCGTGATATTGTTCGCTCGCCGATTGTTTCTTTAGCAGATACAACAAAAAAGGCAATTGATGCAGCATTGCAGCATGCAGGTCTTCTTAAAGAGTAAAACGATATAATGTAGCTATGAATAAAAAGAAGAATGTACCAGTACGAAAAATAGTTGTTGACAATCGCAAGGTCCGTTTTAATTATGAAATCCTCAATAGTCTTGAGGCTGGTTTGGTCCTTCAGGGGGCTGAGGTAAAGTCTTTGCGTTCTAATCATGCAAATATTTCTGAAAGTTATGCAAGCTTTGAAAATGGAGAGCTATGGTTAGTGAATAGCTATATTCCTGAATATACCCAAGCCAATCGTTTTAATCATGAGCCACGTCGTTTACGTAAGTTATTAATTTCAAAACGTGAAATGGCACGTTTTTTTAACGCGACTTCTCGTGAAGGGATGACACTTGTTCCTCTCAAACTTTATTTTAATGAAAAAGGGCGTGCCAAGTTAGAAATTGCTCTGGCACGTGGGAAAAAGCTTCACGATAAGCGCGAAACGGAAAAAAAGCGTGATTGGGGGCGCGAAAAAGCAAGACTTTTAAAAAAATATGGATGAGGGTGATCTTCATGTGCTTTCTCATAGAGCAGATAGAGAGTTTTCAGCATTGATCAAGGTATATTTTTGCTGATTCGAAAATCTGATGGAACATGGTATCTGTTAAGCGACCGGTATTGGTATTATAACGTGAGCAGTGATAGCTTGAAAAGATGCGTAATCTACCGATGTTGTTTATTTCCCCGTGTCCAAAAGGGTGAGCGATAACTTTTGCATTGAGGGCACGCAGTGTTGAATGATGCGCAATGGTGCCAAGAGTAATAACAGCTTTAAGTTTTGGAAGATTGGTTAAAAGAGGTGAAAAGAAAGTTCGGCAAGTATTAATTTCTGTACCAGTCGGCTTGTTTTCAGGTGGAACACAACGAACTGCGTTAACAACCGTTGTGTCGATTAATTCAAGACTGTCGTCTGCTCTTTCTTCAAAATTACCTTGAGCAAAACCAAACTTTTTTAAAGTGGAATAAAGCAAGTGTCCCGCATAATCACCAGTGAATGGACGTCCGGTTCTATTTGCTCCACGTAGTCCAGGTGCAAGACCAACAATGAGCAGGCGTGTTGTGGCTGCACCTTTATAGGGGAAGAATGGATGGACCGGTGCATTATACCAGCTTGGTTCTTTTATACGCCAGTCAGAGATGAATTTATTGAGACGTGGGCATAAATTACAACTTTGTGGTGGTTCTGGGCAAAATGATATTAATTGGCTATTCATGGGGAGACATTCGTCATTTTTTCATGGTGTATGTGATGGGTTATAGTTTTATAACAATTATAATGGATACAAATAAATGATTTAATAACACAGCTTAACATGAAAATATTGCCGATTGTTTTTGAAGAATGATCATTATGCAATAATTTATTCCGATAAATAAAATAAGGAAAGAGTATGATATTGAATGGAACAAGTTTATGATTTCCAATAAACAGGTTATTTGAAAACATGTATGAGGCTATTATTATAAAAAAGGACTTTTGATAAATTTGCATGGTCAGTATAGTTTTTAATGAATTTTTCAAAACGGGGAGTCAATTGAACAGATAAGTTTGTTGTTCTGTTTGATTTAAAAATTGAGGGATCTCTGTATTTTAAAAGTTATATTAATGGGGGGCTTAAATGAGTGATGTGCTTTTTATAAAATTTCTAAGGCATTTTTAATGATTTCTTTAAGCAAAAAGTATGAAAGATTGCATTGTTTTTCTTGTGTTTTACTTTGTTTACTGTATATACTTTCACTTTACAAAAACGTTTTTTAATATTTTAAGAAAGAGTTATAAATGGCCCGCGTAACGGTAGAAGATTGTATTGATAAAGTCGATAACCGCTTTGAATTGGTACTTTTAGCTGGGCATCGGGCGCGTCAGATTTCACAGGGTGCGCAGATTACAGTTGATCGTGATAATGATAAAAATCCAGTTGTTGCTTTGCGTGAAATAGCAGAAGAAACGTTATCTCCTGCTGATTTAAAGGAAGATCTTATTCATTCGTTGCAAAAGCATGTGGAAGTGGATGAGCCAGAAATGGCAAAAGAGTTTATTACGCATTCCGGTGAAACTGAAACTGTTTTTGGAGCATCAACAGAAGAAGAAGGTGGTTCATTTGATCATATCTCGGAAGAAGAGCTTTTAGCAGGTATTGAAGGTTTGGTTGTTCCAGAGAAAGGTGATGATTATTAATTAAAGCTATCTATGTCGTGGGAGAAGATATATTATCACGTTGGAGTTTTTTTTAATTGATGAAATGTTCTATGTTCCATAAGGTTTAGGTTTGTGAAAAGATAAAGGGTGTGTTCGTATGATGCGTCAGAATGAGCTTGTTGGGCGTATTCGACGTTACAAGCCTGACGTAGATGAAGCTTTGTTGAATAGAGCCTATGATTATGCGATGCGAAAGCATGAACATCAAAGGCGTGCTTCAGGAGAACTTTATTTTTCTCATCCTCTAGAGGTTGCCGCTATTTTGATAGATATGCGACTGGATGAGGCGACGATTGCAGTTGCTCTTTTGCATGATACAATTGAGGATACAAGCGCTACACGTGCAGAGATTGATCAGCTTTTTGGGTCTGAAATTGGTAAATTAGTTGAAGGGTTGACAAAGCTTAATAAGCTTGATCTTGTATCTAAGAAAGCAGTCCAAGCGGAGAATCTTCGTAAACTTCTTATTGCTATTTCTGAGGATGTTCGTGTCCTTTTAGTTAAACTTGCTGACCGTCTTCATAACATGCGCACCCTCGATGTTATGCGTGATGATAAACGCCGGCGCATTGCTGAGGAAACAATGGATATCTATGCGCCACTTGCAGGCCGTATGGGTATGCAGGATATGCGTGAAGAATTAGAAGATCTCTCTTTTTTGTATCTCAATCCAGAAGGTCATCGTACAATTACCAATCGGCTTTCTGAGTTATCGAAACGCAACCGTGATTTGCTTTCTAGGATTGAAAATGAATTAACAAAACTTTTCTTCGAGCACGGCATTAAAGCATACGTTAAGAGTCGTCAAAAGAAATCCTATTCAGTTTTTCGCAAGATGGAGAGTAAAGCTTTATCTTTTGAACAATTATCTGATATTTTTGGATTTCGTGTTATTGTTGAGACGGTAAATGATTGTTATCGTGCTCTTGGTATCATTCATACAACGTGGCCAATGGTACCTGGTCGTTTCAAAGATTATATTTCTATACCAAAACAGAATGATTATCGTTCTATTCATACAACGATTGTTGGCCCTTCAAGGCAACGTGTTGAGCTACAGATTAGAACTGCTGCTATGGATGAAGTTGCTGAATATGGGGTTGCTGCACACTCCATTTACAAGGATCATGGTTCCAATTGTTCGACTTCAAAGTTATCAAATGAAACCAATGCTTACGCATGGTTACGTCAAACGATTCAATCCTTGTCAGGTGGAGATAATCCAGAAGAGTTTTTAGAACACACAAAGCTTGAACTTTTTCAAGATCAAGTTTTTTGTTTCACTCCAAAAGGTCGACTGATTGCTTTTCCCAAAGGGGCAACTCCTATTGACTTTGCTTATGCTGTGCATACTGATATTGGTGATTCTTGTGTGGGAGTAAAAATCAATGGTCGTATTATGCCTTTAATGACAAAATTAAAAAATGGTGACGAAGTTGATATTATACGTTCACAAGTTCAAGTTCCACCAGCCGCGTGGGAGTTTCTTGTTGTAACAGGAAAAGCACGTTCAGCTATTCGTCGAGCAACCCGCGCAGCGGTGCGTAAACAATATTCGGGCTTGGGATATCGTATACTTGAGCGTTCATTTGAATATATGGGTAAACAATTTTCAAAAGATGCTCTTAAACAAGTGTTGCCCCGTTTGGCACGTAAAGATGTTGAAGATGTTTTAGCTGCTGTTGGACGTGGTGAGTTGCTTTCTGCTGATGTAATAAAGGCAGTTTATCCTGATTATCAAGATCACCGTATTGTACAAAAGTCTTCTTTTAAATCTGGGGAAGAGGGGTGGTTTAATATTGAGAATGCTCAAGGTATGATTTTTAGAGTTCCAGAAAATGAAAAGAGTGCAATGACAGACAGTCATTCGTCCAAAGCATTACCTATTCGAGGAACCTGTGGTGATGTTCCTGTACGATTTTCTCCTGAAGGGGCGGTTCCAGGAGATCGGATTGTTGGTATTATGCAACCAGGAGCAGGAATCGTTATTTATCCAATACAGTCTTCGGCTTTAATGGCTTATGATGATCAGCCAGAACGGTGGATTGATGTTCGCTGGGATATCGATGCAAAAATGAATGAACGTTTTCCTGCGCGTGTTAATATTTTAGCTGTTAATAGTCCTGGTTCATTGGCAGAAATTACCCAAGTGATTTCTGCCAATGATGCGAATATTCAAAATTTATCGTTCATTCATACCGCACCAGATTTTACAGAAATTACAATTGATTTGGAAGTTTGGGATTTAAAACATTTAAATCGTATTTTTTCTCAGCTAAAAGAAGCAGGCTCAGTGAGTGCAGTGAAGCGAGTTCATGGATAAAAAGAGAGGTTTTTTGATGAATACACAAGATGTGATTACTATTTTTAAGCAAGCAGATGCAATTTTGGAAGGACATTTTATTTTAACGTCAGGGCGTCATAGTGCAATTTATATGCAGAAAGCAAAAGTATTTATGTATGCTGACTTGACAGAAAAGTTATGTCGTGGACTGGCTGAAAAAATTAAAAAATCTGTTGAAGGAAAAATTGATTATGTTGTTGGACCTGCAATTGGTGGTCTTATTCCTTCCTATGAAACTTCACGTCATCTTGATGTTCCTTCTTTGTGGGTAGAGCGTGTCAATGGTGTATTTGAGTTGCGTCGTTTTGAAGTTAAGAAGGGAGCACGTGTTGTGATTGTTGAAGATATTGTGACCACAGGTCTTTCTATTCGTGAGACGATTGAGGCTATGGTTGCAGCAGGAGCAGAAGTGGTGGCAAGCGCGTGTATTCTTGATCGTTCCGGTGGTAAGATTGATGTTAGTGTTCCGTTGATTGCACTTGCTCAATATGAGATAGAGTCCTATGAAAGTGATGCACTTCCTGCCGAACTCGCCAAAATTCCAGCAATCAAGCCAGGAAGTCGAAATATTTAATTATCTTTTAATTTTTTGTTTTATGTGAAAATTTCCAATAATTAATCTAAGTTATGCGGACTACTTCATTTTTACAAGATGTGTATTGAGAATCATATGCTTTTTCGTCGTCGAGAACCAGTGGGTTTTGTAAAACGCATGCGATTGTGGTTGTGGCCACGTCGTTCCTTTTCTCGTTCATTTCGTTACATACGTAAACGTATTTTGCGTATATCCGCAACGCCGCATAAAGTGGCATTGGGATTTGCAATAGGTATTTTTTTAGCTTGTTCACCTCTCTTTGGAATGCATATTGTTTTAGCAATATTTCTTTCTTGGTTGTTGCGTGCAAATTTTGCAGCCGCAATCATTGGGACGATTTTTTCTAACCCACTTACATTTCTTTTGATTGTTATGGCTGATTATAAGGTGGGGTATTTCTGTTTATCGCTTTTTAGTAATGTAAATGAGATTTCTCTTATGCAAATTCGCGCTCTATTTAATGGTTTGACATTATCAAATATATCTCTACTTTTTAAGGGGACGTGGGATTCGATCATGAGACCGATGATTTTAGGGGGGACCCTTTTAGGTTTTATGTTTGGTGGTTTGTCTTATATAGGTGTTTACAGAGCAATCGCTCGTTTTCAGCGAAAGCGATATCAGAGAATTGTAAAAAAAAGAATTTACGATACAAAAAAAACAGGTGATATCTTATGATCATTGGTCTTGGAAATGATCTGGTTGATATACGACGAATTGAGAGAATGCTGGTTCGTTATGGTGACCGTTTTGTTCAACGTATTTTTACCGATATTGAGAAAAGTAAATCTGAAGGTTTGCAAAAGAGATCTTCTTCTTATGCCAAAAGATTTGCTGCCAAAGAAGCGTGCGCTAAGGCTTTGGGGACAGGAATTGCCTATGGAGTAAGCTGGAAAGATATGGGAGTGATTAATTTCCCATCTGGGAAACCAATCATGAAATTAACAGGTTGTGCACAAATGCAATTACAAAAATTGTTGCCTTCTCATTATGAAGCTGTCATTCACCTTACTATAACAGATGATTTTCCTTGGGCTCAAGCATTTGTTATTATTGAAGCGCTACCACGTGGATAAATATTGTGAGAGATTGTGCCTTTGTTATTTGAATATTATAATAAAAAGTGAATTATAGCTGTGATTGGAAGGGTGTCTGTAATGATCCAGAAAGAGAAAATGCATAAAAAAGAAGAAAAAGGTGGAATTCTTGAACTTATTCTTGTTCTAATACAAGCTCTGTTTTTAGCGGCGCTTATTCGGACACTTTTTTTTCAGCCTTTCAGTATTCCTTCCGGTTCAATGCGTCCCACTTTACTTGTGGGTGATTATCTATTCGTTTCTAAATATGCATATGGATATTCTCATTTTTCCATCCCCTTTTCTCCTCCTATTTTTTCGGGCCGTATTTTTGCTTCTCAGCCTCAGCGTGGAGATGTGGTGGTTTTTCGTTTACCAAGCGATCCAAATATTGATTATATAAAACGTGTTGTTGGTTTACCAGGTGACCGTATACAAGTTCGTCAAAGTGTCCTTTATATTAACGATGTTGCTGTTTCACGTCAATTTATGGGGAAAGTTAATGATCCTGATATAACGGAAGTTCATAATCCAGTTTCTGTTTACCGCGAGACAATGCCTAATGGTGTGAGCTACGATACACTTGATTTAGCTTTTATCCCAGAAGTTGATGACACAAAAGTTTTTGAAGTGCCCGCGGGACATTATTTCATGATGGGTGATAATCGTGACAATTCAGATGATAGCCGTTTAGATGTAGGTTATGTTCCAGAAGAAAATCTTATTGGTCGGGCAAGTGTGATTTTTTTCTCTATTCGGAATGGTTCAAGTGCTTGGCAGATTTGGCGGTGGCCATTTGATGTGCGTTGGCAGCGTTTATTTTCTTTGATTAATACTGTTCATGATCTACCACTTCTCAAGCAAGGAAACAGTGATGAAGCGTTCAGTGATTGATCAGCTTGAAAAGCTAACAGGTCATCATTTTAAAGATGAAGAAAGGTTAAAAAGGGCATTAACACATTCGAGTGTACAAAATTCAGAACAGGGAGATTATGAACGGCTTGAATTTCTAGGTGATCGTGTTCTGGGGCTTTTAATTGCAGAAATGCTGTATCAACTTTTTCCGCAGGCAAGCGAAGGTGAGTTATCGGTACGCTTAAACGGTTTAGTCAATGCGCAGACATGTTCCCAGATTGCGCGAGAGATGGGGTTGCCTAAGATGACCCGTGTTGGTTTTGAGATGAAAAATTTCGAAGGGCGTCGACTGATCAATATGCATGCTGACGTTTTAGAAGCTTTGATTGCTGTGATGTATCTGGATGGAGGATTAAAAAGTGTTCGTCCTTTTATCCAAAGATATTGGCAAGGTTTGGCAAAACAAATGGATGCGGCTCGGCGTGATGCTAAGACAGAGTTACAAGAATGGGCACATATACAGGGGAATATACAGCCACATTATCGTGTTATAAAGCGTTCTGGTCCAGATCATGATCCTATTTTTATGGTAGAAGTAAGTATTTCCGGTTTTGCTCCAGAAATTGGGCAGGGCAGCTCTAAGAGATATGCTGAAAGAATGGCCGCTGAGAAAATTTTACGACGAGAAGGTATATGGAAAACAATGGAAAATAATCATGAATCAAGTGATTAAGACGCGTTCTGGTTTTGTTGCGCTTATTGGAATGCCAAACGCCGGAAAGTCGACGTTAGTGAATCAGTTAGTGGGAACAAAAGTTTCAATTGTAACGCATAAGGTACAAACAACACGAACTGTAATACGTGGTATTGTTATTCATAATAATACACAAATTGTGTTTCTTGATGCACCAGGTGTTTTTCATCCCCGAAAGCGATTAGAACGTGCGATGGTATCTGCAGCTTGGGGAAGCGCTAAGAGTGCTGATGTTTTGCTTGTTTTGGTTGACACTCAAAGCGGTCTTTCAAGCGATGTTTACGCAATGTTAGACATTGTAAAAGATATGAAACAAGATAAGATTCTTGTCCTTAATAAAATTGATACAATTGCGAAAGAATCTCTTCTGGCGTTAACAGCAGAGATTAATGAACGCGTGAGATTTTTGCAGACATTTATGATTTCTGCTTTAAACGGCTCTGGCTGTAAAGATTTGCTTCATGGATTGAGTTCAATGATGCAGGAGGGGCCATGGTATTATCCAGAGGATCAAATTTCGGATATGCCTATGCGCCATCTTGCAGCTGAAATTACACGGGAAAAGCTTTTTCTTCGTCTTCACGATGAGCTGCCTTATTCTTCGACAGTTGAAACAGAAAGTTGGGAAGAGCGTTCAGATGGTTCTGTTAAAATCAATCAAGTTATTTACGTAGAGCGTGATAGCCAGAAAAAAATTGTTTTAGGAGCAAAAGGCGATACCATTAAAGCGATTGGACAGGCATCACGTAAGGAGTTAATGGAAGTCATGGATCAGAAAGTTCATCTTTTTCTTTTTGTAAAAGTGCGTGATAATTGGGAGTGTGATCCAGAACGTTACCGCGAAATGGGGTTGGATTTTCTAAAATAAAATGAAATGGAAAGAACAAGCTATTATCCTTGGTACACGCCAATATGGTGAAACAAGTGTTATTCTTGAGGTTATGACACGTCAGCATGGCCGTTATATGGGAGTAGTAAAAGGAGGGCGTTCGCGTCGTATGGCAGCTCTTCTTCAACCTGGGAATTTTGTTGAAGCTGAATGGTGGGCACGTTTAGACGAACATTTAGGACTTTTTCGCCTTGAAGCACTTCATTTGTATGCAGCACGTTTAATCATTTTACCAGAAGCGCTTTATGCTTTACAATTAATAGCATTTCATTTGCGTCTTCTTCCTGAGCGTGATCCACACCCCATTTTATATGATATGCTACATCTTTTTATGCAAAACTTTGATGAACTACCGGTCATCGCAGAACTGCTTGTACGTTTTGAAATGCGGCTTCTTGAAGAAATTGGTTTTGGTCTTGATTTATCTCATTGTGCTGCAACAGGTCGTCAAGAAAAACTTTATTATGTGTCACCCAAATCAGGACGAGCTGTGTGCGAGGAAGCAGGATATCCTTGGAAAAAAAAACTTTTAACTCTACCACAATTTCTTGTGAAAAGAGAGACACGTCCTACAAGTTTTCGTGACATCATAAATGGTTTTACTTTAACAGGTTTCTTTTTAATGCGTCATGTTTGGGAGCCACGTGCTATAAGACAACCATCGGTGCGCATGAACTTTATACAGTTATTTGAGCAACGCTCCCGTACATAAGTATGAATTTCTTAATGTACAAAATAATGATAAGAATTTGAAAATGCAAATTTTAAAAACAATTACTGAAGTACGCCAATATCTTGCGGAAGAAAGACATTTAGGGTTTTCAATTGGTTTTGTTCCTACTATGGGGGCATTGCATGAAGGGCACCTTGCATTAGTCCAGAAAGCAAGGCGAGTATGTGACCGAGTATTGGTTTCTATTTTTGTTAATCCAAAGCAATTTGGTCCTGATGAGGACTTTAATCAATATCCAAGAGACTTGATGGGCGATTGTGCTTTATTAAAAAAAGCCGGTGTTGAATATGTTTTTGCGCCTTCTGTAGAAGAGATGTGGCCATCGGGAAATGAGACGATCGTAAAAGTGGAAAAATTGTCGCGTATTTTAATTGGAAAGTTACGTCCAGGGCATTTTTGTGGTGTAACGAGTGTTGTTGCTAAGCTTTTTAATATTGTTCAGCCAGATAAGGCTTTTTTTGGAGAAAAGGATTTTCAACAAATTGTAATTATTCGGCGTATGGTTGAAGATTTAGCTTTTCCTGTTAAGATTGTTGGAGTTCCTATTCTACGTGAAGCAGATGGTGTTGCGCACTCTTCACGCAATCAGTCTTTAACATTAGAAGACCGTAAAGCTGCCAAAATTATTCCTGAAAGTGGGAAAGCTGCTGAGAAACTTTACCATAAAGGTGAACGGTCGGTTGATAAATTATGCAAAACGGTTCGTGATATTTTACAGAAAGAGCCACGCGCGATTATTGAAGCAGTCGATTTACGAGATATGGAAACTTTATGCGAGGTCAAAGGAAAATTGGATAAACCTGCAGTTTTACTCCTTACTGTTCGTTTTGGTGAGGTGAGACTTATCGATCAATATATATTACAAGAGAAAGCTGGAAAATGAGTGTTCATAAAACTATAAAGCGTATAACCACTTCTGAAATACGATCAAGAAAAGGGCAAGAGCCGATCGTTTCTCTCACAGCTTATCAGGCTTATACTGCACGAATTGCTGATCCATATTGTGACTTTCTTTTAGTTGGTGATAGTCTTGGTATGGTTGTATATGGATTTGAGACAACACTTCCTGTTAATTTAGAGATGATGATTTTGCACGGGCAGGCTGTCGTACGTGGATCTAAAAGAGCACTTGTGGTTGTTGATATGCCTTTTGGTTCTTATGAAGAAAGCCCAGAACAAGCTTTTTTGAATGCATCACGTGTTCTTGCACAAACAGGGTGTGGTGCAGTTAAGCTTGAAGGCGGTGTTTATATGGCAGAAACAATAGATTTTTTGTGTGAACGCGGCATTCCAGTGATGGGGCATATTGGTCTGACTCCACAGGCAGTGAATCGTTTTGGTGGTTTTAAGACACAAGGGCGCAACGAAAGCGATTGGCAAAGAATTGAAGCTGATGGAGCAGCAATTGAAGAAGCAGGCGCTTTTGCTGTTGTTGTGGAGGGGGTTGTTGAACCTTTAGCGGTGAAGCTTACAAAAAAACTTTCTATTCCAACGATTGGTATTGGTGCATCCAATCAGTGTGATGGGCAAGTGTTGGTGATGGAAGATATGTTGGGTTATGGTGCACATGTTCCTAAATTTGTTCGTCGTTACGGTACTCTTGAACAAGCGATGGAGTTGGCGATTAAGAATTATGCAGAGGATGTCATAGCTCGTAGTTTTCCAGCAGATAACGAAGTTTACAAGCTAAAATAAAATCCAGTTTATATAAAAAGCGTAAAAGGCAAATATTTGTTATCGTTCTTGGATACGGAGTGTTTGCTTGTTCATGTATTTTTCGTTGTATTCAATGCTGACTGCGATTCTTACTACCTTAGAGAATAAACAAAGGCTCTTTGAGTTCTTATTGAGACTATGTCCCAATAATGTCTGCTTTTGCTAAACTGAGATGACACGTTACGATAAAAATAAATTGGTAGAGTAAAAATCTTTATAGAACAATGGGTAAAAGAAAAGAATTTATTTTTTATGGTTATATTAAAATAATTGTTAAGAGTGTAAACTTCTTATTTTTTCGGTAAAGACAATAAAATATGAGGAATGATGATAGAGTATATTGCTATGATCTCTGAGCATCAAGGATGCTAAACCGTGTTAAGAAAGCCTTTTCAATTTTCTGTGTAGGATAGGGCTGCAAATCCAGTTCATCGGGTAAGATATTATTTGGAAAACCAAAATAGCGAAGAGCCTCTTCTGTATGAAATCCCGCAACTGTAATGGCTTCGTAGAATGCAGCAATACGGTCGGCTTGTTTGATTTTTTTTAAAAGCTTTTGAGAAGGATCAACGAGAAGGGAAAAACGCATATGAATAGCATCTTGTATACGTTTTTCAATGATCTCATATTGTTTGCCTATAACAGCTTTAAAGGGTGAAATGATATCACCAATGACATATTCTGGTGCATCATGAAGAAGGGCATATAGGCAGTCACGACTGTGCGATTGAGGATAGAGTTGTCGAAAAATTTGTTCTACTACAAGTGAATGTTGTGCAACAGAATAAGCATGTTCTCCCTGTGTTTGACCGTTCCAACGTGCAACGCGGGCAAGTCCATGAGCAATATCTTCGATTTCAATATCAAAAGGAGAAGGATTCAGCAAATCAAGCCGTCGGCCAGAGAGCATTCTTTGCCATGCGCGTGCTTCTCCATTTTGTGATAATTCAGCCTTAGCCATTAGTGCATTTCCACAGTGTTTTCAGGAAAAGTAAAATTCATATTTTCTGCGATGTTGATGGTGACAGGAACATTTTTTACTGTAAATGGGATATTATTATCCATGGCATCTTTGACATGGTCAATACGCATTAAAGCGAGAGCTTCGTTTGCAGTACATGTTCTCAAGTCACCCAGTACTTTTGTCCCTGCCTCAACGTGAGAACCTGGGGTTAATTCATGCTGACTTTTTACGATTAAAATGCGGCGACGTGCTGCGCGGCGATGATGCATTCGTGAAACAATTTCTTGTCCAATATAACACCCTTTGTTAAAGGCCAGCCCATTGATTTGATCGTAATTAATATCGTGCGGAAAGACTTTACCTATTTCATAGTCTTGACCACTTTCTGCAATTGCGTAGCGAATACGCAATCGATTCCAATCATCATGGTACTCTGAAGCAAAAAAAGGTGTTTTTCCATATATTCGTATTATTTTTTCCTTTTGTGGAAAGCGTTTATCAACAAAACTTGAATCAAAATTTGAAGGATCTGATTCATGATTCCAATAAATTGTAACAACATCTTGTAATGGTTGTGTAATTTCTACTTTTCGATGCAGTTTATAGAGGAGTAGACGTTTGTAGAAAGTGTCAGATAAAAAGTCAGAAATATCAATCAGATAACCGTCATCTATTTTGCCTATAAGAAAATCAGCAATAACTTTTCCCTGTGGGGAAAGGAGAGCTCCAGGAAAAATTTCTTGTGAATCGATTTTTGTCACATCTGTTGTGATAAGAGTCTGCAAAAAATGTGTTGCTTCTTCACCCGTAATTCTAATAACCTTACGGTTATTTAAAAGAATGGCATTTTGTTTTTCAACCATGATTCTTGCCTTTCTACCCAAAGTTACATAATCAATAAAAAATGATATGTGAGGAGCACGGCCATGTTTAAAACATTTGATACAATTTTAAAAGGCGCAATAGTTGTAAATCATGATGGAAGTATTGAGCGTGATATTGGTATTACAAATGGTCGTATTGCTGAAATTGGTGACTTGAGATCTACATCCGCTGGTGAAGTGATTGACTGTACGGGGTTGCATATTTTGCCCGGAATTATCGATAGTCAGGTTCATTTTCGTGAGCCAGGAAATGAACATAAGGAAGATTTAGAAAGTGGTTCTTATTCTGCGGTTTTGGGAGGAGTTACAGCAGTTTTTGAAATGCCTAACACCAATCCATTAACCGTAACAGAAGAAGCTTTATCGGATAAGGTGAAACGTGGGTTTCATCGGATGCATTGTGACTTCGCGTTTTGGGTTGGAGGAACGCATGAAAATGCACATGAGTTGGGGGAATTAGAAAGACTTCCTGGTGCTGCGGGTATTAAAGTATTTATGGGGTCTTCTACTGGTGACCTTTTAGTAGATAATGATGAGGGGGTGCGTCTTATTTTGAAGAATACGCGTCGTCGTGCAGCTTTTCACTCTGAAGATGAGACAAGGCTTAAAGAGCGTAGAGTATTGCGCGTTGAAGGGGATGCATCGTCACATCCGGTTTGGCGTGACGAGATTGCAGCATTAAAATGCACCCAGCGTTTGGTAAAAATTGCACATGAAACGAAGGCACGCATTCATGTATTACATCTTTCTACGGCAGAGGAAATTGATTTTCTAAGAAAACATAAAGATGTCGCAACGATTGAAGTGACGCCACATCATTTAACTTTAACCGCTGATGATTATCAGCAGCTTGGTACATTGATTCAGATGAACCCACCAATTCGTGAGAGTCGACACTATGAGTCTCTTTGGCATGGAGTTCAGCAGGGTATTGTCGATGTTTTAGGCTCTGATCACGCTCCTCATACGCTTGAAGAAAAACTCCAACCTTATCCTACCTCACCTTCAGGAATGACAGGAGTGCAAACAACAACAGCCATTATGCTTACACATGTCAATGCGGGGAAAATATCTCTTGAACGTTTTGTTGATCTCACTTCCCATGGTCCCAGCCGTAT
Source organism: Bartonella silvatica (assembly GCF_040545155.1). Classification (NCBI taxonomy): domain Bacteria; kingdom Pseudomonadati; phylum Pseudomonadota; class Alphaproteobacteria; order Hyphomicrobiales; family Bartonellaceae; genus Bartonella; species Bartonella silvatica. The sequence continues at coordinate 36,752 of NZ_JBEPLI010000003.1, read as the reverse complement.
TTTTGGTATAAGCTGCAAAGGGCGTATTGCTGTGGGATATGATGCTGATTTTACAATTGTTGATCTTAAACGGGAAGAAATGATTACGAATGCGTTAATTGGTTCACGTACAGGTTGGACGCCTTATGATGGCAAGAAGGTTAAAGGCTGGCCTGTTGGCACTATTGTTCGTGGTATGCGCGTCATGTGGGAAGGCGAAATTGTTACACCTTCGCAAGGTGAGCCTGTTAAATTTTTAGAAGCTTTAACGTAATCAAACAATGACGACCTTATAAAATAATTTTATGTACACAGAAGGTGTTTAAGGTGATTTTGTCATAAGAAAATAAAAGCATACTGAGATGTGGTGCTTTAACTATTGCCATAGTTTATAACTGAGATGATTTATTGATCGCTTCACTTTTAAAAATATGATCAGTTTGAAAGTTTGATAATTTTTGTTCCGGTTGATTATTATAATGCATGAGAAAGTTTTCAGATAAGACTCTTCCTTCTTTAATATATCTTCGATTTGCTTCAATTGCTGTTTGAGTGCAACGATGGTAATTTGCTGAAAAAGCACGATACGCTTCATTAAATGCTTCATAAAAATAGGCGCGTCTTTCTGGATTTGGTTGTTCTGACTCAATCAGGGCTTGCATATAATCATACCATTGGTTTGTTGGCATACTGCAAAGATTTTGTAGATAATGCAAGGATCCCAAAATTTCTGCGAGTCGGAGTAGTTTTTCCTCATAGGGTGGTTGTTGTTGTGCAAAAGTTGGTATAGTTGTTAAAAAAAATATTAAAAAAATTTTATTTATCAATAAATTACGCATTTATGTGTTCGCTTCCTATTTCATAAATCTTTGTATGATTTATAACCACAGATCGAATGGTTTGTGTGCTATGAGCAATAAGGGGTGTATCCTAAAATTTAGGGCGTAAAGGGTAATCGGAAAAGTGTCATAGAAATATTGAAGATTCTAGTGGTGCTTTGCGTAATTAAAATTTTCTGTATGTAATGTAAATTAACACTATATCGCGCATCGTAGATTTTTGTCCGTGATAATTTTTTCATAAGAGTCAAGTAGGTATTTATAGGATACTCTTATTTCAATCAAACAAACTGGATTGTTTTTATAACAGATGCTGGATACAGATGAGATACCATAGGTGACTGTGGGAATTTTGTGTAAGATACGTAAAGATTCTGGTTTAAACAGCATAAATGCAATGATTTAGGGTGGGATATATCTAAAAGAGCGGTGAGTAAGACTGCTAACGGAGTATAATGTATGAGAGAGCTGCGATTTTATAACACGCTGACACGTAAAAAAGAAAACTTTACCCCAATAGATGTGGCGAAAGTACGTCTTTATGTTTGTGGCCCAACCGTTTACGATTATGCCCATATAGGGAATGCACGTCCTGTCATTGTTTTTGATGTTTTATTTCGTTTATTGCGTCATGTTTATGGCAATGACCATGTTATATATGCGCGTAATATTACAGATGTAGATGACAAAATTAATGCACGAGCAGCTTGCAAATATCCCAAATTAGCCCTTAATGAAGCTATTCGTCGCTTGACAGATCGTACATATTCTCAATTTCAGCAAGATACAATAGCACTTGGATGTTTATTGCCAACCAGTCAACCGCGCGCGACGGATCACTTAGACGAAATGCGCTCTTTGATTGAAAGATTGCTTGAAAAGGGACATGCTTATAAAGCAGAAAATCATATATTATTTTCTGTAAACAGCGTAAAAAAACCTCCTTATTATGGGACATTTGCAAAACGTTCATTGGATGAAATGAGAGCAGGGGCGCGTGTCGATGTTGCTGCTTATAAAAGGGAGGAAATGGATTTTGTTTTGTGGAAGCCATCTGCGGAGGGAGAACCAGGATGGGTATCGCCGGCAGGAATTCCTGTTTTAGGTCGCCCCGGTTGGCATATTGAATGTTCTGCTATGTCAATGGCAAAACTATTGGAGCCCTATGGTGGTGGTTTGGCTTGTGATGGTCCACTAGAAAATATTTTTGATATCCACGGCGGTGGACTTGATTTGATTTTTCCTCATCATGAAAATGAAATAGCACAAAGTTGTTCAGCTTTTGGAACTGAACGAATGGCTAATTTTTGGATGCATAATGGTTTTTTACAGGTTGAAGGAAAAAAGATGTCTAAAAGCCTTGGAAATTTTATCACTATTCGTTCTGTTTTAGAGAGTGATTTTTTTGAACTGAATGATGTTTTTTCAAGTGAAATTAGGCAAAGTTGGGCTGGTTTATCTGCACGTTTTTCGATGTTACAAACACATTATCGAGAACCATTAAATTGGACAGCTGAGCGTTTAGCCCATTCCAGTGGTGAGCTGTACCGTTGGTACGAATTTCTCCGTGGTGAAAAGGGGTGTGTGGAGAATAGTGAAGCTCTTGATACCACTTTGATAGATGCACTAAGTGATGATCTTAACACTCCAAATGCATTTACTTTTTTGCGAAAGTTTTACAAAATAGGTGATGCTGTAGCACTTGCAAATGGGATGAGTTTATTGGGGTTATTACGCCAAGAGTGGATTCGAGAGGTGGATTGTCCATTATTTACAAAAAAAACTTCTCTTGATTCAAAATTTATTAAACAACGCATTGTCGAAAGGTTACGGCATATCCATAATAAAGAGTGGGCAGCTGCGGATATCATTCGTGATGAGCTTGCAACTGAGGGGATTATTTTAAAAGATAAAAAAGATCCACAGACTGGTGAGCGTATAACGATATGGGAAGTGAAACGATTATAAAGTTCGTATTTTAGCAGCTCTCATAAAAAAGGGAGAATGTGATGGAACTCATCTATAATTACGGATATATTGCACTAAAGTTAGCTGTTGGTCTTGTTGCCTTTTTATTCATTTTAAGAACGACGGGTCGTGGTAGTCTTAGTCAAATGACCCCTATTGATTTAATCAGCAACTTTGTTATGGGGGGGATTATTGGAGGGGTTATTTATAATCCGAATATTAGTAGTGTCCGATTATTGGTTGTTTTGTGTATTTGGCAGGCTTTGGTAACATCTCTTAATGTATTTGCACGCTATTCAATTTTTTTTCGTCGTCTTGTTACAGGGCAAAATGTTACATTAGTTTTAGACGGTGTCTTCCGAATAGATAAAATTAAGAGTTTGGGTATTAGCGTCAATGATTTTATTACAATGTTGCGAATTAAAGGTTGTAGTTTACATGAAGCGGCTTTTGTTCATTTAGAAATCAATGGTGATTGCTCCGTTGTCAAAAAGGAAGAGGGCAAAAAGTCTGTTATTTTAGTACAAAATGGAGAATTTGTTGATAAGGGGCTTGAAGAGATTGGTAAATCAAAAACTTGGCTTCAAGAAGAATTAAAAAAGAAGCAGGTAAAGGTTGAGAGTTTATTTGCGGTAGAATGGTATGAACGTACAGAGCAAAATAATAAACCATATAAGGGATTATTTCTTGTTCCTTTTCCCAAAACAGTCTAACCTTGAAAATCCGTATGAACGCTGATTGGAAGCGTATAGAAAAGATAGTATGATCTTATATGGCAAGAGGGGGAATATTATAATGCCTGTTAAGGGGATAACAAAAAAGTAAGGCTTTTATGAAACGTAATGAAATGATAAAAACTGTGTCATCAGATACAGGACAAACTCTCCGCACACTTTATAATTTATGGCCTTATATGTGGCCATCAGATCGCCGCGATCTCAAAATGCGTGTTCTGTGGGCAATCTTTTATCTTGTTATAGCTAAGCTGATTCTCATATCTGTCCCCTATTTTTTTAAATATGCTACTGATACACTTGATATACGCTCTAAGTTCTTTACGTGGGGAACATCCAGTTGGGTTGCGCCTATTATGCTTGTTTTGGCATATAATGTTGCACGTATTGCCCAAGCTGGCTTTAATCAGTTGCGTGATTCTCTTTTTGCAACGGTTGGTCAACATGCTGTTCGTCAGTTAGCTTATAAAACCTTTATACATATTCATGAATTATCTTTGCGCTTTCATTTGGAAAAACGAATGGGGGGGCTTTCTCGTGTTATTGAGCGCGGGACAAAGGGAATTGAAGCTATTGTTAGGTTTTCAATTCTCAATACAGTGCCAACAGTTTTAGAGTTTATTTTAACAGCACTGGTATTTTATATAAGTTATGGATTGGATTATCTCCTTATAGTTGTAATAACGGTTGGTTTATACAGCTGGTTTACAATCAAGGCAAGCGATTGGCGGATTTCTATTCGACAAAAAATGAATACAGCAGACACTGAGGCGAATACACGCACTGTTGATTCTCTTTTGAATTTTGAAACAGTTAAGTATTTTAGTAATGAATCTTTAGAAGCATGTCGATTTGATAATTCTATGGCTAATTATGAGAAAGAGGCAACGAAGATTTGGACATCCTTAAGCTGGCTTAATTTGGGTCAGTCCCTTATTTTTGGTATTGGGATGATGATTTTAATGTTGATGTCAGCTTATGAGGTTTTACATGGGACACAAACTTTAGGAGATTTTGTTTTTATTAATGCGCTTTTAATGCAGCTTTCTATTCCACTGAATTTTATTGGTTCAATTTATCGTGATGTTCGACAAGGTTTAACTGATATTGAAGCCATGTTTGATGTTTTAGATGTTAAGCAAGAAATCGTTGATAAAGTAGATGCTAAACCATTGGTCGTGAATAGTGGCACTATTCGGTTTAATCAGGTAAAATTTTCCTATGATCCATCTCGCCAGATTTTGAAAGATATTGATTTTGAAATTCCTGGGGGCAAAACAGTTGCAATTGTTGGGCCCTCAGGCGCTGGTAAATCAACGATTTCTAGATTACTTTTTCGGTTTTACGATGTTGATGCTGGGGCCATCACAATTGATGGACAGGATATCCGTGATATAACGCAAAAGAGTTTGCGTGAAGCTATCGGTATGGTACCGCAGGATACAGTATTATTTAATGATACCATTGCATATAACATTTGCTATGGACGTCCAAATGCTAAGGATGAAGAGATGCGCGAAGCTGCGAAAATGGCACAAATATCAAATTTTATTGAGACTCTTCCAGAAGGATTTCAATCTATGGTAGGTGAACGGGGGCTAAAACTATCAGGTGGTGAAAAGCAACGTGTCGCTATTGCACGAACACTGTTAAAAGCCCCACCACTTCTTATTTTAGATGAGGCAACAGCAGCACTTGATACGGCAACGGAACAGGAAATTCAACAGGCATTGGATATCGTTAGTCGTGGACGTACGACATTGATTATTGCTCATCGTCTCTCTACCGTTATCAATGCTGATGAAGTTTTGGTTCTCAAAAATGGTCGTATTATTGAAAATGGAACACATGCAGAGCTTTTACATAAGAAAGGTTTATATGCTTCAATGTGGAACAAGCAACTTGAAGCATCGCAAGCTGAAGAAAAATTACGTAAAATGCGTGAAGAAGACGAGCTAGGGGTTGTTAATCGTAAAAAATAAGCTGCGTAAAATAAGCTTAAGCTTTATATGGAAAATATAAAAAATGAGGGAAGGAACAAAAAGATTTATGACTTGTTTAGATCATATCGATGAATAGGAAATTATATGAGTATTCTACAATCTGTCCATAATAGCTTTGTATCAATTCATAAAGAAGGTTACCCTTTCATTATAGCGTTTTTTGTTATTTCTCTGGTTCTTGGCTGGATATGGGAGCCGTTGTTTTGGTGTGGTCTTGTTCTCACAGTGTGGTGTATATATTTTTTTCGTGATCCAGATCGTGTGATTCCTCTGGATGAAAATTGGATTATATCTCCTGCTGATGGACGTATTTCATTCGTTGAACCATGTGTTCCACCTGAAGAATTGGGGTTAGGGAACCAAGAAATGATCCGTATTTCTGTGTTTATGGATATTTTTTCATGCCATATCAACCGTATTCCTATAAGTGGTACAATAGAATCGATTATGTATCGTCCAGGTCGGTTTATAAATGCTGAGCTTGATAAGGCGAGCCAGTTTAATGAGCGTAATGGGATAGTGATTGACAGTAAACATGGTAAAATTGGTGTGGTGCAGATAGCTGGGATGATTGCGCGCCGTATTGTTTGTTGGTCAAAAGAAAATGATGCCGTTATAACTGGAGAACGATTTGGTTTAATTCGTTTTGGTTCTCGGCTTGATATTTATATACCAACTGAGGTGAGACTGCGTGTTGCTGTTGGACAGACAGCAGTTGCGGGAGAAACAGTTTTGGCTTCTTTTGATGATAAGAGCGCTGCAATTGACTTCAGATTTGATTAGGACGAACAATGAAATTTTTTTCGCTATTTTCTTCATTCAACCCTGAGGGGCAGCATGATGATGTTGCAAGTCGGCGACGTTCGCCTACACCGATGCGATATGTCATTCCTAATATTATTACTATTTTGGCGATTTGTGCAGGAATGAGCAGTATTCGTTTGGCTTTTGAGCATCGCTATGAAGCGGCTATTTTAATGGTACTATTGGCAGCTGTTTTAGATGGTACTGATGGACGTATTGCTCGTCTGATGGATGGAAGTTCATCTTTTGGGGCGCAGATGGATTCTCTTGCTGATGTGGTTAATTTTGGTGTTGCACCTGCACTTATTGTTTACTCTTTTGTTTTGACACAGGCTCACCAAGTGGGTTGGGTTGCGGCGCTTGTTTATTGTGTTGCCTGTTGTTTGCGGTTGGCACGTTTTAACGTTATGTTGGACAATGCCAATTTACCAAAATGGAAAGAAAGTTATTTTATTGGTATTCCTGCGCCAGCAGGAGCATTGTTGCTTTTATTACCTATGTATTTAGGGGTTCTTGGTTTGGTGCCAAGCTGGAATTGGGCGTTATTTTTCAGTCTTTATACTGTGATTATTGCTTTTCTTTTGGTGAGTCGTTTACCGGTGTGGAATGCAAAAACAATTGATCAAAATTTGAGGCGTGATATCGTCGTACCAGCTATGCTGGGTGTTGTTATTTATGTAGGTTTTCTTGCAACCTATACGTGGCACACCTTATTGGTTACAGCTGTGGGCTATATGATCTTTCTTCCTTGTAGTTTTGTAGCTTATCATAAAAGAGCTACCTTAGAAGACGAAAAGGCCAACGATAAGACTATCCCAGAATCATAAGGCTTTTATTCTGTTTTTAAGGAGAGGGGAAGAGGAGAGAAACTCAATTCAGATTGGTTATTCTTTTCTGTATCTAGGAATAATAGAAGCACACTGTTTATGAGGAGGAGTATAATATTGCGCGGATCATTCATAAATTTATTTTTGAGAATTTTTCTTGTGGCGCCCAATCTTATTTCAAAACGGTGACTTTGAAGGATATAAATCATTCGCCTGCTTTAATGAGACACCTCTTACTGTATTCAAGCTCATATTGCGATATCATTTTGGTGAATGCTGTGGCATAAAAGCTATAGAATCACACTATTTTTATGCTTGTGAAAGAGCAAGTGGATGTCATTATTTTATGTTTTAATACATTGGATATCGCTATAACCTTTGCATTAAGTGGATTCATTAGGGCTATTTTTGATTTTTCTCATATCATTTTTGCTACACGTCAGCCCTATTTGTAACATGTAAGTGATTGATTTAATATAAATAGGTTTGAAATAAGAGCAGCCTATCTTATTAAGGAGGGATGTTTCAATGCTCATTTATATATACAAATCAATAAATTATATAATCAAAATCATTGTATAGTAACCATTAGGATGCTTATAAAGATATAAATGAACATGTTGTTGTATGAACATCAGCTTTTTTTAGATGTCATCAGTTCTTGTTTTGGGACACCACATGACAGGCACCTTTACTTGTTTCTTAACGCAATTTTATTACACGCGATCTAAGCAATTGGCTGCTTTTAACAATAGAAAGAGAAGAGATAGCACTACAATACTCAGAACTCCTATTTCATTTACAAAATAATAGTTTTTTGCAAATCGATATTTTAATCAGGTGCATGATAGTTCATGAATCTGTTTTTACGAACATTAAAAAGTCTGCCTGTCTCTTTTAAATCAGGTGAGCACAGATGCACTATCTTTGCAGCCACTTCCTGTGGTGAAGGAAGGGTTTGAGGGTCTTCTCCAGGCATGGCTTGGGCACGCATGGCAGTGCGTGTTGCACCAGGGTCCACGCAATTAACTTTAATAGGTGTTTGCTTTAATTCTTCAGCCCAACAACGACTAAGAGCTTCTAAAGCAGCTTTAGAAGCTGCATAAGGTCCCCAGAAAGCACGAGCAACATGAGCAACACTTGAGGATAGTAAAAGAGCTCGTCCAGCATCAGATTTTCGTAATAAGGGCTCAACGGCTTTCATTAAGCGCCATTGGCTTATAAGGTTCATTTGCAAAACATCTTCAAATACTGTCTTTTCAAGATGTGCTATTGGTGAAAGTGTTCCAAGAATCCCTGCATTCGCAACCATAATGTCAAGTTTTTTCCAGCGTTCAGCAATAGAAACGCTGAGAGTATCAATGCTGTCCATATGATGTAAGTCGAGTGGAACAAGCGTCGCATGGGCACCTTTTTCTCGAATTTGATTGTCAAGTTCAGTAAGTCCACTAACTGTTCGTGCGATAGCAATAATGTGAGCACCACGTGCAGCAAGTTCTAGTGCTAAATGGTAACCAATACCTTTTGAAGCACCGGTAACAAGTGCAACACGACCTAAAAGACTAAAATCAAATTTTACCATCACTAATCTCTTGTTTTAAGAACAGATGATTGATGAATTTGGGGTATATTGTCTTGATCTACCAGAGTTGTAGGATAATCTCCAGTAAAGTAATGGTCAGTAAATTGTGGATCAGCGTTATTTCTTTTTTCTCCTGAGACGGCCATATAAAGGCCATCTGTTGAAAGAAATTCTAATGAGTCAGCGCCTACATAATGACACATGGATTTTAAATCTGGATATTGATTAGCTAATAAGCTTTCAATATCAGGTGTATCAATGCCATAAAAATCTGGATAAAAAATCATAGGGCTCGAAATGCGCATATGGACCTCTTTTGCTCCTGAATCGCGAAGCATTCGCACAATTTTAAGGGATGTTGTCCCACGCACAATAGAATCATCAACGAGAATAACGCGTTTTCCTTCTATGACAGAACGATTTGCAGAATGTTTTAACTTTACACCAAAAGCACGAATTTGTTGTGTGGGTTCGATAAAGGTGCGACCAACATAGTGATTACGAATAATGCCAAGTTCAAAAGGAATTCCAATTTCTTGTGCATAGCCAATAGCAGCAGGCGTTCCACCATCAGGAACGGGAACAACGACATCACCTTCACAAGGAGCCTCTTGTGCTAAATGAATTCCCATATTTTTGCGGACTGTATAAACATTTCGTCCTCCAACAATTGAATCAGGACGTGCAAAATAGACATATTCAAAAAGGCAAAGCTTCTCTGGTTTTTGGTTTTCTGGTTTTATAATTTTTTTAGTAATTTCCCCATTTTTTTGTATTTCACATATAATAATTTCCCCATTTTGAACATCACGAATATATTTTGCACCAATGATATCAAGTGCACAGGTTTCAGAACAAAAAATAGGTTTTCCATCAAGTTCACCCATCACAAGAGGTCGAATACCTGTCGGATCGCGTGCAGCAATAAGTTTGGTACGTGTGAGTGCCAACATGGCATATCCACCTTTCACTTGCCGAATAGCATCAACAAAACGATCTGATGATGATTCATGACGCGAGCGTGCAATAAGATGAAGAAAAACTTCTGAATCTGATGTTGATTGACAGATAGCACCAGAAGCAATGAGTTCACGGCGTAGCGTAAGACCATTGGTAAGGTTGCCGTTATGGGCAATAGCAATACCTCCGGCTTTTAATTCAGCAAAGAGAGGTTGAACGTTGCGTAATGCTATTTCTCCAGTTGTTGAATAGCGCGTATGTCCGATAGCACGATTTCCTGGTAAACGAGCAAGTGTTGCAGGATTTGTATAGTGATCACCAACAAGACCAAGATGCTTTTCCTGATGAAACATTTTATTGTGGTAAGAAACGATTCCTGCTGCTTCTTGCCCACGATGCTGAAGTGCATGAAGCCCAAGGGCTGTTAATGTGGCTGCATCTTCATGACCAAGAATACCAAAAACACCACATTCCTCATGAAGGTTATCGTCATCCAGTGAAATAGCTTGGCAGGAAAAATCGCTTTTTGTCATCATATTCTTTCACTTGTGATATAGGAAATAATTATATTTATGTCCATTATTCAGAAACTTTCGTTCCTAACAAACGCTCTATGATTTTTCCAGATTATTTTTATAAGAGTGTATATTCTGTTTACTAACATCATCTTTTTTAAAAAAACTTTCTGTTTTTTCAAGAACAGTATCGAGATTTTTGGGGAGTATTTCCCAAACCTTCTGTCCCAGCGAATCTAAGAAAGGCCTTGTTACCGCATTCTTTAACCAATAAGCTTGGTGTTCAGGTTTTATAAGAGCATTTAAAAGTAATATGCCTATAACGACAATAAGTAAACCGCGGAGTGCTCCAAATATAAAACCAACCATACGATCAATGATACCAATTCGACTATCTATAATAAAATCGGAAATTTTCATTGTAATGATTGAAGTAATAATAAGAATAATAACAAAGATTGTGACCAGCGTTGTGATCAATGCAATCATTTTATTAGAGAGATAGTGTTCAAAGAAGGGTAATACAGGTTTGAATAAAAAGAGTGTGGCGACAGCCGCTATTGCCCAAGAAATCAAGGATAATACTTCGCGTGAAAAACCTCGGATCATAGCGAGAAAAGAGGATAACAGAATGACTGCTATGACAATTCCATCAAGGGTTGTTATGATCATTTGTTTGTTCCTTATAGATAAAGTTTTATTCTTTTAAGTTCGTATACAAATGCATTTCTTGTTATGCTATTTTTTATTCTTATAACAAGGGTATTTTTTATTTTATAGATTTTTTCTATACTATTATATCTATAGTGTAGATCGTTTTTTACCTGAAGTAATAGCGGCAACCAATTCAGGAAGGTCGGAGAATGTTTTTTGTTGAAAATGAGATAATTTTGCCATTTCTGTTGTTATGGTAGGGTGAATTGCTCCTTGAAAACCAAGCTTTTTTGCCTCATTGATGCGTTGTGCTGAATGTCCAACAGCGCGGGTTGCCCCTGAAAGGCTGATTTCACCAAAATAGACATAATCTATTGGAAGAGGAATGTTTGCAAGAGAGGATACCAAAGCTGATGCAACAGCTAAGTCTGCAGCTGGTTCTGATATACGATAGCCTCCTGCCACGTTAAGATAGACATCGTGTTGTCCAAAGCGGATACCACAATGAGCCTCTAAAACAGCAAGAATCATTGAAAGACGATTTCCATCCCACCCTACAACAGCGCGCCGCGGTGTTCCAAGTGAAGAGGGGGCAACAAGCGCTTGAATTTCGACTAATATTGGGCGTGTTCCTTCCATTCCTGCAAAAACAGCAGACCCTGGTGCTTTTTCATTCCGCTCACCCAGAAAGAGCTCAGATGGGTTGATGACTTCTTGTAATCCTTTATCAGACATTTCGAAAACGCCAATTTCATCCGTTGGTCCAAAGCGATTTTTTACAGTTCTCAAGATACGATAATGATGTCCACCTTCACCTTCAAAATAGAGAACACCATCAACCATATGTTCGACAACTCTGGGACCAGCAATTTGCCCATCTTTTGTAACATGGCCGACAAGAACAACGGCGGCTCCTGTTTTTTTTGCAAAACGGATCATTTCTTGAGCACCAATGCGCACTTGTGTAACGGTACCGGGTGCCGAATCAGCAGCATCTGACCATAAAGTTTGAATGGAATCGATAATAACCATATCAAGTTTTTTATGTTCACTTAAAGTTGCAAGAATATCTTCAACATTGGTTTCAGCGGCGAGCTTTACTTTTGTATGAGCAGCTCCAAGCCTTTGAGCACGTAAACAGATTTGCGCAATAGCTTCTTCCCCTGAAACATAGATGACATTATACCCCTGTTGTGATAATGCTGCTGCTGTTTGTGTCAGCAATGTCGATTTTCCAATACCAGGGTCTCCACCAACAAGGAGGGCCGATCCACGGACAAAGCCTCCACCAGTAACACGATCAAGCTCGGCAATACCAGAATGAATACGTGGCGCATCTTGAAGATCTCCAGAAAGAGACGTAAGTTTGACAACACGGCCTTTACGAACATTTTTCATAGGACCTGTACCGATTCCACTATTTACATTTTCTTCGATAAGAGAATTCCATTCGCCGCAAGAGCTACATTTTCCTGTCCAACGTGAATAGACAGTTCCACAGTTTTGGCAGATAAATTGAAGTCGATTACGTGCCATGGCAGATTTAACCAATCTGCTCTGGAAGATAATGACTATCTGCCAAATCACTAAAACGTGTAAAATCAGATTGAAAGGCAAGGTGAACGGTTCCTGTTGGTCCATGGCGTTGTTTTGCAACAATAACGTCAGCTTTCCCCATAATTTTATCCATTTCATCTTGCCATTTTGTATGTTCAAGAGTGCCTAATTTAGGCTCTTCATTTTTGAAATAATATTCTTCGCGATACACGAAAAGAACGATGTCAGCATCTTGCTCAATTGAACCAGATTCACGTAAATCTGAGAGCTGTGGTCGTTTATCTGTCCTATTTTCCACTTGACGCGAAAGTTGTGAAAGAGCGACAATAGGGATATTCAATTCTTTTGCTAACGCTTTAAGCCCTGTAGTAATTTCTGTAATTTCCTGAACGCGATTTTCTGATGAACGTTTTGAACTGCTTGTCATAAGTTGAATATAATCAATAAATAAGACATCTAAACCATGTTGTCGCTTGAGCCGCCTTGCACGGGCAGCCAGTTGTCCGATTGATATACCACCAGTTTGATCGATATAAAGCGGTGCTTTTTGTAAATGATTCATAGAACGGACGATTTTTGCAAATTGCTCTTCTGAAATATTTCCTCGCCGCATATCGGAAGACGAAACCTCTGTTTGTTCAGATATAATACGTGTTGCAAGTTGTTCTGATGACATTTCAAGTGAGAAGAATCCAACAATGCCTCCCTCGTTTTCCTGTGTTTTTTCATTACGATTGCAAGCATTGGCAATATTAAAAGCAATATTGGTAGCTAATGAAGTTTTTCCCATACCAGGGCGTCCAGCGAGGATAATTAAGTCAGAGGGTTGTAATCCTCCCATTTTTTCATCAAGTGTTTTAATATGAGTCGCTATCCCTGATAAGTGTGAAGAACGTTTTTTGGCAGCACTTGCCATAGCAATAGCTTTTTTTATTGCTTCATTGAAATTTTCAAATCCACCTCCGTATTTCCCTTTTTCTGCTAGTTCAAACAAATGCTTTTCAACAGTTTCAATTTGTTGAGTTGGTGTAAGCTCTACAGGAGCCTCAAAAGCTGTATTGACAACTTGGTTTCCAATATTAATTAAGGAACGTCGAATAAAAAGATCATAGATAACGCGTCCATAATCTTCGGTATTAATAATTGTTACGGCTTCTTTTGCTAAACGAAGAAGGTAGTTATATACGGTGATATCTCCAATTTTTTCATCAGCTGGGATAAAGGGTTTTATAGTAATTGGATCTGCAACTTTTCCTTTTTTGATAAGACGAGACAATACATCGTAGATTTTTTGATGCAATGGTTCAAAAAAATGTTCTGGTTTTAGAAAATCTGAAACACGATCGAAAGCATCATTGTTAACAAGTGTTGCTCCAAGCAAGGCTTGTTCAGCTTCAATATTATACGGAAGTTGTCGAAAAGAAGAAGAGGCTTCTTTTTGCGAAGAGTTTAAATTAACAATGCTTGTTTCTTCCATAACAGCTTTTTCCACTAAAACTCCATATTTAGTTACTTTAGGGGGACATTAAAATGATAGGAACAAAATACCCCTTTAAAATTACACTTTCGATTTCTTAGGTCGTTTTCAGTTTCTGATTTATCATCTGTGAATTATTCATATGCGACTTATTTCTTTACATTTTATTTTTATAACATGAAAAAGTTAGAAAATATGTACACTTTTTCAAAGTGCACTTTTAATATTAAAAAATAGAATGCTATATTTTGATGTCGTCGATTGACGAGATTCCAATATCAATATGGATAATGTTGTGTTTTTATAATTTGAATAATGTCAAATGCAGTAAGTATGTAAGAAACTTACCAGTCTATATAAGTATATTTCTATTCAAAAAGCGGAAATTTAATAAGGTTTAAGTTTTGTTTTAACAATGTATAGAATTATTCCTAATGTATTTATAATTTCTATTTTAGAATATTTTTACATAAAATAGTGATTTTTTTATAAAAATTTCACTATTTTAATAACAAAAATCTTAAGTCTAAAGTACTTAAGATTTTTGTCATATGTTACTATATTAAATGATAAGGAAATAAAAATTAAGCTTCTTCATTAATGCTGTTTTTATCTTTTTCAGAACTTTCTTCCGCCAATAACTCTTCCTGATTCTCTTCTGTTAACTCTTCTTGAATATCATATATCGCTTCAGCAGAGGTTAAGTTTTCACCTTCTGCTTGGCGTTGTGCCTCATTGCTAGAGCGTGCAACATTAATGGTCACAGAAATTTGAACTTCAGGGTGCAGGCTAAGAGTAATCGTATGGAGCCCAATAGTTTTTATTGGATATTTTAGTTCAATTTGATTACGTCCGATAGAAAATCCTTCATCTGTTATAATTTCAGAAATATCACGTGTTGATACAGATCCGTAAAGTTGTCCTGTTTCACCAGCTGAACGAACAGCAATAAATGATTGACCATCAAGCTTTTCAGCAACTTTTTGTGCTTCATTTTTGCGTTCAAGATTACGTGCTTCGAGTTGCGCGCGCTGTATTTCAAAATGTTTTTTATTAATTTCATTTGCGCGTAAAGCTTTACCTTGAGGTAAGAGAAAATTACGTGCATAACCATCTTTAACCGAGACAATATCTCCCATCTGACCAAGACGAGGAACGCGCTCAAGTAGAATAATATCCATAGTTTTTCCTTTCGAATAAAATAAATTTAATGAAGTTTTTTGCGTGAATGAAAATTGTATTGAATAGCTGCCCAAATCCCCATTAAAAGCATCATAAAAGAAACAGGTGGAGCAAAAACGACGGTCAAAATGGCAATATAAACAAGAGAAAGTATAATTGTGCGACCGTTTACGCCCTTCGTGATATTATGGAGATAGGAGAGACCGCTGATTGATATAACGACAGTATATGCTGTGCTAAAGACGCGCGTGCTCAGATTAACAGGAGAGCTTAGTTCAATCATTGATGCTATACAAACAACAACAAAAATAAAAATGCCAGAGATAGGAATGCGCAGAGTTTGGCTCCAATCATCACTGGGTCTTCTCAACCACTTCATATGTCTTGCTATGATCATTGAAAAATAAAGATTTCCGATAAGAAAAATCAAGCTAGACGTGGTCACGGCAATAGCGGTTAAAGTCGCTGCATGCGCCATTAAAAGTTCATGAAAAGCAGTTATATTAGTTTCCTTAAGTGATTGCGATTGTTGCATAGCTTGTGCTATATTTGCAGCGATGTTTTGTGCGATGAGGGGAGGGGAGGGGCTATTTTGAATATAAAATCCAATGAAAGTTGCTATAATAGCAATAAAATTAGTTAAATGAAAAATAACCGATGATAACGGGTACCATGTCAGTGTATTTTCCTTTGGCATTGGGCGAGCGAGCCCAAGGAGCCAAGATGCATAGACAGCAGGAAGAAAAAATAACAGCATAAGGCCGAAAGCGGTATAGAGATCAGTGGTTATAACAAGAACAATAGTTGCACTTATGAGAGCAATGAGGCTGGCAAGGGTTCCTTGACCAAACGCAACAATAAAAATTGGAAATGAGAGAAAGCAACTCAGAAAAAGAGAGATATAGGGGGCAATATTCGTAGCGCTGATAATTGCCATTGCTATCACAACAGAAAATAGTCCTGCTAAAACACCAGTCATTATCCTATAAACATGAAAGTTTTTCATTGATTGCTGTCCTGCCCTCTGCAGTTAGAGACATGACACTGCCTCAACTTTTAGTATTTTTTATTTGTGACTTAATAATGAGCTATCTTTTTAAACTATATGAGAAAAGTAACTGAGGGAGGATGAACTTCCCTCAGTAGGATTTTAGTATTTTATCGAATAAGATATGGAAGTAAACCTAAAAAACGAGCACGTTTAATGGCATTAGCCAGTTCACGTTGTTTTTTCTGACTGACAGCTGTAATCCGTGAAGGGACAATTTTCCCACGTTCTGAAATGTAACGCTGCAACAGTTTGACGTCTTTATAGTCAATTTTAGGAGCATTCGCACCCGAAAACGGGCACGTTTTGCGGCGACGATGAAAAGGGCGACGTGTTGCAGTTTGATTCATATCGGTCATTATTCTCCTCCTTCTATAGCATCTTCACGTTGACGACGCGGAGAGCGAGGAACCTCTTCACCTTGATCAAGACGGCTATTACGATCAAGACGTGAAAGCATAGCAGATTTTTCTTTTTCGTGTTTTTCCACACGAATAGTCATGTAACGTAAAATATCTTCATTAATTCGCATTTGACGCTCAACCTCAGCAATTGCTATGGCTGGAGCGTCAATATTAACCAGTACGTAATAAGCTTTACGATTTTTGCGAATACGATAAGCGAGGGGACGTAAACCCCAATTTTCTATACGCCCAACTTTTCCACCATGCGCTTCAATGACACCTTTGTAAAGATTCAAAAGTTCATCAACTTGCTGTGGCGCAATATCCTGTCGGGCAAGAAACACATGTTCATAAAGAGCCATTAGTTTTGCCTTTCTCCAATTAAGTTTTACTGGTTTTAGCGCAAAGCCTCTGCGACTTGTCTTTTCTGGAGATCCAAAGAAGAAAGGACGCGTTTATAATTCGAGACATCCGAGAGCGGAGACACAGGAGGCCGGAAACATTGCGTCTCCTACTGGTTTGTTTTCAGTCCTCCGTTCAACCTCCAGCTAAATACCGGTAACAAACATTTGACCTTTACAGCTTATCTTGAAAAATAGCAAGTTGATGCGCATAAAAAATATTGTTTTATCAAACCTTGATATATTTTTATACGTTTCACTTTCTTACAAAAAAGATAAGGCTATAAATGAAGGAGAGCCGTAATGGATTTTTTAAACCAGGTTGATGCTGCACTTTTTGAAATGCTTGTTAATCATCATCAATCTTGGTGGGGCTTAGTTTTTTTTAGCATTTTTTGCGCTAAGTTTTTGATTTATATTATTCCACTACATCTTTTTGTGTTGTGGTTTTGTGGTAAAAATATGGAACGACATGTAGCGTTAAGCATTTGCGTGAGCGTTGGTGTGTCCCTTTTTATAGGTTATCTTATTTCCCTTATTTATTTTCATCCACGTCCATTTGTTGTAGAGTTGATAAAACCACTAATAAAGCATCGTGCAACCGCTTCTTTCCCAAGTAATCACGCCTTAACGATTGCATCTTATATGGCAACACTTTATTTTTATGGGTATAGAGTTTCTTCTAAGTTTGCATTAGTCTTTTTGTGCTTGATTTGTTGGGGGCGTATTTTTGTTGGTGTTCATTATCCTTTTGATATTTTAGCTGGTATAGTTTTGGGCTGTTTGACAGCGTGGGGTGTTATTCAGTTTATAGCACCATATTTCCCTAAGTTCTTATATCAAATCCCACCATTAAAATATAACTTTAAGAGAGATATACTCTCTAAGTAAGGTACTTTATCTTGATTCGTATGAAGGAATAAGATCAAAAGAAAATAATTTAATTAAGGAGTCGATACATGGTGGCAGCTTTTATTTTTCCAGGACAGGGAAGCCAAATTGTGGGTATGGGCAAAGCACTTACAGAGCAGTTTGCTGCTGCACGGCTGGTTTTTGAAGAAGTTGATGATGCCTTAGGAGAGAAATTATCAGATATCATTTTTGAAGGGCCATCAGATGTTTTGACATTAACAGCAAATGCCCAACCAGCATTAATGGCGGTATCCATGGCCATTATCCGTGTGATGGAACAATTAGGCCTTGATATAGGATCAAAGGTAAAGTTTGTTGCAGGGCATTCTCTGGGAGAGTATTCGGCTCTTTGTGCTGCTGGTACATTTAGTCTTACTGATACGGCAAAGCTTTTACGTATTCGTGGAAATGCCATGCAGGCTGCTGTTGCTGTTGGAGAAGGGGCTATGGCAGCACTTATTGGTTTGAATGAGCAAGATGTGGAAGAAATTTGTAAAACTGTTTCTGAGGATGGGGTATGCCAGATTGCAAATGATAATGGAGGGGGACAAATTGTTATTTCAGGTGTGGTAAAAGCGGTTGAGAGAGCGGCGGAGATTGCTTCACAAAAAGGGGCTAAACGCGTAATTCTTCTCCCTGTCTCTGCTCCTTTTCATTCATCTTTAATGCAACCCGTTGCGGATGCCATGAAGAATGCACTTTTGACAGTTAATAAAGCGAATCCTATTGTTCCTCTTATCGCCAATGTATCTGTTGCACCGGAAAATGACCCAGAACGGATTACTATGCTTCTTGTTCGGCAAGTTACAGGGAGAGTGCGATGGCGTGAAACGATAGAGTGGATCGCTGCAAATGGAGTTGATACACTTTTTGAAGTTGGTTCTGGGAAAGTGTTAACGGGTTTAACCCGCCGTATTAACAAGGATATAAAGGGATTAACAATTGGAACAATTGAGGAAATAGAAAAAGCACTACAGATGCTTGGCGTTTAATCTATAAGGAGTCTAAAAAATGTTTTCATTAAAGGGTCGTAAAGCTCTTGTGACAGGAGCATCGGGAGGAATTGGTGAGGCAATAGTGCGTTGCTTTCACGCGCAAGGAGCTATTGTTGGGCTTCATGGAACGCGTGAAAATAAGCTTAAAGAAATGGCTGAAGATTTGGGAAAAAATGTTTTTGTATTTCCAGCTAATCTTTCTGAGCGCGAATCTGTAAAAAAACTGGCTGAAACAGCAGAAAAAGAAATGGATGGTGTTGATATTCTGGTTAACAATGCTGGAATCACCCGAGATGGCCTTTTTGTACGGATGCAAGATAAAGATTGGGATGATGTCTTAGAAGTCAATCTAACAGCTGCTTCTATTTTGACTCGTGAATTGACACATTCGATGATGCGTCGTCGCTATGGAAGGGTTATTAACATAACATCAATAGTTGGTGTTGTTGGAAATCCTGGACAAACGAATTACTGTGCAGCAAAAGCTGGTTTAATAGGTTTTTCAAAAGCATTAGCGCAAGAAATTGCCTCACGAAACATCACTGTAAATTGTATTGCTCCAGGATTTATTAAATCGGCTATGACCGATAAGCTTAATGAAAAGCAAAAGGAAAATATTATGGCCTCAATTCCAATGAAGCGTATGGGAATGGGAGAGGAAATAGCGTTTGCAGCTGTTTATTTGGCTAGTGATGAAGCAGCGTATATGACCGGGCAAACACTTCATATCAATGGCGGAATGGCAATGATCTGAGTATTTACTTTATTCTACATTGATTTATAAGTCGTATTATTTTAGATAATATCAATGAAGTGGAAAGATGCATCCATTTCTGTAAATATTGTAGGTTGATCAATTTATGTCGGAATGTCAGATTGGTTCATTTTTTAGGGGATATCCACAGGGTATTTAAAATTGCTACTAGAATCTTGAGAGCAATGTATTCATTGCTTGATTAGATAGTCCGATATAGCTAACCAAACTATAGGAAAATAATATAATTCGAGGAATTCAACATGAGTGATACAGTAGAACGCGTTAAGAAAATTATCGTGGAGCATCTTGGGGTGAGTGCAGATAAAGTAGTAGAAAATGCAAGCTTTATCGATGATTTAGGAGCAGATAGCCTTGATACGGTTGAGCTCGTGATGGCTTTTGAAGAAGAGTTTGGCGTGGAAATCCCAGATGAGGCTGCTGAAACGATTTTCACAGTGGGTGATGCAGTAAAGTTTATTGATAAAGCGTCTGCGTAATGACTGAAAGACAAAAGTGTATAATGCTTTTGTCTTTATTTTCAGAGGTTACTTTTGAATAGGACTCTGAAATATGGATTCCAGTTCAAGGTTAGAAATTATGAGACGTGTTGTTATTACTGGTTTAGGGTTGGTGTCTCCATTAGCTGGTGATGTCGAATATAGTTGGAAACGACTTCTTGAAGGAAAAAGTGGTGTTCGGCGTGTTACTGAATTTGATGTGTCTGATTTGCCGTGCCAGATTGCCGCTCGTATTCCTTTAGGTGATGGAACAGATGGTACATATAACCCTGATTTGCATATGGATCCCAAAGAACAACGTAAGGTTGATGCATTTATTGTTTACGCAGTGGCTGCTGCTGATCAAGCTCTTGCAGATGCTGAATGGTTTCCTAAGAGTGATGAAGATCAGATTTGCACAGGTGTGTTAATTGGTTCAGGTATTGGTGGCATTGAGGGTATTGTAGAAGCTGGTTATACGCTTCGTGATAAAGGCCCACGCCGTGTTTCTCCTTTTTTTATTCCTGGACGTCTTATTAATCTTGCTTCTGGTTATGTGTCTATTAAATACAGTTTGCGCGGTCCTAATCATTCGGTTGTGACAGCCTGTTCAACGGGAGCACATGCAATTGGTGATGCGGCGCGTTTAATTGCATTTGGTGATGCGGATGTAATGGTAGCAGGAGGCACTGAGTCTCCGATAAATCGAATCTCTCTTGCAGGTTTTTCTGCATGTAGAGCCCTTTCAACGCGTCGTAATGATGATCCTGAACGGGCATCACGTCCTTATGATGCAGATCGGGATGGCTTTGTGATGGGTGAGGGGGCTGCAATTGTTGTTTTAGAAGAGCTTGAACATGCAAAAAAACGGGGAGCTCGCATTTATGCTGAAGTTATTGGCTATGGTTTATCTGGCGATGCTTATCACATTACGGCACCCTCAGAAAGTGGTGAGGGTGCGCAACGTAGTATGATAGCTGCTCTCAAGCGTGCGCAAGTGAATGTAAGCGAACTTGATTATATTAACGCCCATGGTACTTCAACAATGGCTGATGTTATAGAGTTGGCAGCTGTTGAGCGTGTTTTAGGAAATTATGCACCACAAGTGTCCATGTCATCAACAAAGTCATCTGTTGGGCATTTATTGGGTGCAGCAGGGGCAGCGGAGGCTATCTTTTGTGTACTCGCTATACGAGATAATATAGCGCCAGCAACACTTAATCTTGATAATCCATCAATTGAAACGAAAATTGATCTTGTTCCCCATAAACCACGTGAACGGAAGATTGATACGATTCTTTCTAATTCCTTTGGGTTTGGCGGAACAAATGCATCTTTAGTTATGCGACGCTTTGGGGAATAATAGACGCTTTCCCTTTTCTATTTTTGAGTCTTCTACTTTGTGAGAAAAAATATAAAACTTAAGTGAGAGATTATAGTTGTCATATCTAAAAATTATTGAGGGTGATAATTGTGTCCGATGTGAACAATGAAAAACCATTGAAGGGCGTAGATGATTCTTCTTCGGATCATAGAGTAGATAATCACGATATGTTAGTGCATAAAAAACGAAAAAAGTCGTTGATCGTACGTAATCCATTCGTCATTTTAGGTCATTTTTTTCTGATGTTGGTTGTGGTTATTCTTTTGGCCATAAGCATTCCCCTTTATATTGGAAAAAGTATTTTTGAAGGGAAAGGGATGACGGATGAGGAACAAGTTATCCTTATTGATCCTGGAACAGGAATTCGTGAAATTGCTGCATTACTTGAAAAGCGCGGTTTCATTCGTTCATCTGGTATTTTCATTTATGGGGTTGGTTACCATAAAAAAACAACGCACCTTAAGGCTGGTGAATATTTAATCCCAGCGCATGCTTCGATGCGAGATATTATGGATATCCTTGTAAAAGGAAAGTCCATTGAATATACCTTTACAGTACCAGAAGGTTTAACAGTTCAGCAAGTCTTTGATCGGTTAGCTGCTAATGAAGTTTTGACAGGAGATCTTCCAAAAACTTTGCCTCCAGAAGGCAGTTTGATGACGGATACTATCCGTTTTATTCGAGGAACAACGCGTAAAGAAATCATAAATAGACTGCGTGATGGACAGACAAAACTAATCCATGCGATATGGGCGACACGCTCAACGGATTTACCAATAAAAACCATCGATGAGTTTGTTATATTGGCATCGATCGTTGAAAAAGAGACAGGAATAGCATCAGAGAGACCAAAAGTTGCGGCGGTGTTTTATAATCGTCTTGCAAAACATATGCGTCTTCAAGCTGATTCAACGGTTATTTATGGTCTCTTTGGTGGAAAAGGTATGCCATCTGGTCGTGCAATTTACCGTTCAGATCTCGAGAAAGAAACACCATATAATACTTATAAAATTGATGGTTTACCACCAACTGCTATTGCAAACCCAGGGCGAGATTCTTTAAAAGCAGTGGCGCATTCACCAAAAAGTGATGTGCTCTATTTTGTTGCTGATGGTTCTGGAGGGCATGTTTTTTCTAGAACTTTAGAGGAGCATAATATGAATGTTCGTAAATGGCGTGCATTCAAAGCAGCACATTGATTTTAGAAGATGTAGAAAAGAGTGTGTTATTGAAGTTTTGGAGAAAAGTAGAACAATATGACGGCATTTTTTGAGGATACTAAAAAAAGAAATCAACGTCGTGGATTTTTATTGATTCTCTCTTCACCTTCAGGAGCTGGTAAATCCACTCTTTCTCGGTTACTTTTGAAAGAAGAGCAATTAGAACTTTCTATCAGTATGACAACACGTCAAAAGCGTCCTAGTGAAGTGGATGGATTTCATTATCATTTTATTTCAAAAAAAGAGTTTGAATGCAGGCGTGATAGTGATGAATTTATTGAATGGGCAGAAGTTCATGGAAATTATTACGGAACTTTACGTGAAACTGTTGAAAATGTTTTGAGTATTGGCCGTGATATGTTATTCGACATTGATTATCAGGGGACTGAGCAACTTCAAAAAAAAATGCCAGGGGATACGGTATCTGTTTTTATTCTCCCTCCATCGATGAAAGAGCTTGTTTCCCGTTTGCATCGCCGAGCAGAGGATAGCCAAGATATCATTAACTTACGCTTAAAAAATGCACGAACAGAAATGCAGCATTGGCGCTCTTACGACTATATTGTCATTAATGAGGATCTAAATCAATCCATATCGCTTATTAAATCGATTTATTTAGCTGAAACTGTAAAACGTGAGCGCTGCTCTTTTCTTGAACCTTTTATTGATGGACTTATTACTGAGAATATTGATTGAGTCCTTATTCTTGTGAATAAGCATTTATGAATAAAAAGCTATGTTCTTTAAATTAGCAAATTAGCCAAAGCGACAAATTCGGCAATTGAAAGTGTTTCAGCACGGCGTGTTCCATCGATATTTGCTTTTTCTAAAAGCATTTCGCTTCCAAGATTTTTTAAACTTTGACGAAGCATTTTTCGTCTTTGTCCAAAGGCAGTTTTTGTTACAAGGCTTAATTTTTGTGCAGAACAGGTTAGTGGTTTCATTCGTGGAATGATATGCACAACAGAAGAAGTTATTTTCGGGGAGGGAATAAAGGCTTGGGGAGGCACGTCAAAAGCAATTTTAGCACTGGTACGCCATCCAGTTAAAACACTAAGACGTCCATAGTGAGCAGATTTGGGCTGTGCAGTAATGCGTTGAGCAACTTCACGCTGAAACATTAATGTCATTGACTCATAAAAAGGAGGCCATGGTTCAGCCACGAGCCAATTTAGTAAAAGCTGTGTTCCAATATTATAGGGAAGATTTGCAATAATACGTGGTTTTTCTGAAAAATTTTCAAAGAGTTTTGAAAAATCTTGTTTTAGCGCATCATTACAAATAATTTTTAATTTTTGCGGGTAGTGTTTTTCTATCTCTAAGAGGGCAGGTATGCACCGTTCATCATACTCTATTGCTGTAACAATAGCACCTTTTGCAAGTAAGGCGCGTGTTAGCCCACCAGGGCCAGGACCTACTTCAATAACAGGTTTTCCTTCTATATTTCCTGCTTTATGAGCAATTTTAGAGGTTAAGTTAAGATCGAAAAGAAAATTTTGACCCAAGGATTTTTGAGCTTGTAATCCGTATGTATCAATGACCTGACGTAGAGGTGGTAAATCATCTATTGGCATAGGTTCACACTATTTTCCGCAAGTTGATTTGCAAGTTTCAGAGCAGCAATAAAACTTTCAGGAGAAGCGATCCCTTTATCAGCAATATCAAAAGCAGTTCCGTGATCTGGAGAAGTTCGAATAAAGGGCAATCCTAAAGTGACATTAACAGTTGTATCAAAGTCCAATGTTTTAACAGGAATAAGAGCCTGGTCATGATACATACAAAGGGCAGCATCATACATCTTTCTTGCTTGTTCATGAAACATTGTATCAGCAGGCAATGGTCCTACAATATTAAGACCTTTTTTCTTAAGATATTCAATGGCAGGAATAATAATTTCAATATCTTCTTTTCCCATGGCGCCTTCTTCACCAGCATGAGGATTAAGTCCAGCAACCGCAAGACGCGGTGAAGTGATTCTAAATCGCTTTCTTAAATCACTTTCAGTAATGCGTGCTGTTTGAATAATTAAATGATGGGTGAGGTGTGAGGGAACTTCTTTGAATGGAATATGAACAGTAATCGGTACTGTTTTTAATCGAGGTCCTGATAACATCATAACGGGATGATAATATTTATTAGAGATTTTATATGCCAAGTTGGCTAAAAATTCTGTATGCCCTGGGAATTCAAATCCTGCATCATAGAGATTCTTTTTTGCAATAGGACAGGTAACAAGTGCACAGGCATGACCACTTTGAATGAATTGAACACTACGTTCAATTGATTCAATGATTCCAGCAGCATTATGCGGTGAAGGTAAGCCTCGTTGATCACTTTGTTGATTTTTTAATGGTATTATAGGAAGAGCAGCTTGAAAGTTTTTTACTGCATTATTTATTGAAACAGATTCTATCTCTATATCAATCTGTAAAAAACGAGCACGGGAACGCATAATGTTTGGATCAGCGATCAAAACAAAAGGTGGAACTTGACGCATCATACGCAAATTCCACGCTTTTAGTGCTATTTCAGGGCCAATTCCAGAAGGATCACCACTGCTAACAACAAGTGCAGTCATTATGAATATTGGATACGTGCTGCCCGACGTAATTCCTCTAGATATTTTTCGCTTAATTTTTCAAGTGCTTGCGGGCTTTTTTGTTGATTGTCTTGAATAGAAAATATCAAACGAGCCACATAATCATTAGAAACTCTTTTTATTTTACAAACAGCAATTGCTTCAATTCCATCAGATGTTTCTTGCAATTGAGTCATTTTCCCAGCAGGTGTTGCAAGGATAGCCTGTGTCCACGCGCTAGGAAGTTGGGGTTCAAGGAATTTTCCTAAATTACGAACAGTAACATCTAAAATACCTCTAGCTTGGTTGCGGGTATTTGCACATCCACGAAAGTGAGTACGGAAATTGCTTGCTTCTCTTTTGCGTCTGTCAAAAATTTCTGAACGAAGGCGCTGAGGAATAACAAAAACAATTCGCTGTAGTGTATATTCATTGGTTGAGGGCTTTACACCACCATTTTTTAATATTCTACGTACAGCTTCTTGTTCAGTAATCATACCCATTTCAGCTTGATAACGCGCATTAACAAGACGCCCCCATCCCATTTGCCCACGAATGTAGTCCTTAAAGTGTTGTACTGTAATATCACTTTGAATCAGAATTTGGTTAAGCTGATCAATGGTCATATTATTTTGTGTTGCAAAATTTTCAAAAGCACTCTCAACTTCACTATCGCTTACCTCAATATTACGACGCTTTACTTCAATATTTTGGAGGACTTCATTGATAAGTTCCTCTTTTGCTTGAGCGACAAGATTTCCTGGTTTTTGTTGTAGTTTTAAAAAAGCAGCACGTCTTTTAATGTCGTAATTGGTGATAGCACGCCCATTGACGGTGACAACAATAACAGTTTGTGCAAGGGTTTTTGAAATGAAAGATTCATTTATAATTAGGTTGCTTATACTCAAAGGTACAATACAAAATAAAGCAAAAATACGCTTTTTCAATTTGTTCATGTGAGTAGACCCATTGTTTATTAATTCCCGTTAATTATCTTAGATATACGTTTTTTTTCATAAAAACAATGATAAGTTAAATTGTCTATATATTCTCTTCATAAATTTTGGTTTGTTTTCTTTCCTATATCTGCAATTGTGCGTAGTGAAAGAGAGAAATTAAAATTGAGCAAAGGTGTTTTTCTTCCCGGATCAGTGATTTGCTGATAACCAAATGTAAGCCCAAAGCATTCATCGGCATAGTTTAGGCTGATTCCTCGTTTCGTAAATTTACTGGATACCAAATCATAACCAGCATTGCTATTAATAGACCAGTAGTTAGCTAGTTTTATACCCGTTTGAAAAGAAATTTCTTGGCGTTCTTGTGGATATTCATAATCTGGTTGGCTTGCAATATAGGCATATTGTACAGCAGCCGTAAAGTTTTGCCATTTCTTTAATATTTCAATTTCACTACGGCGAACTTTTCCTGTTCTTTTATCAAAACGCCCACGAGTCTCTAGAGAAAAACCATTTTTATTGTTTGTGCCAATCATTGCAACATAATCTGAAGACTTTTCTTCGAGGCTTGAATGAGTCCCTACATTAACATAATCTTTTTCTGCAAAGGAATTTTTTCCTGCGAGATGAAAAGATTGTCCAACAAGCCAATAGAAAGACCAATTATTATTAAAACTTCCGGAATATCTTAAACCTATATTGGCTCTAGTTCCTCCTTCGACACGATCATAGCCAGAGAATTTATTACGTTGAAAAAGAGTAGTCGCATCAAATATAAAGCTTTGCGCGTCTTCATTAGGGAGTTGTCCAATATAGTGTTCATTATTGCGTATAAAGATTTGTGCGGTTGGCTCTATAATATGGGTAGAGTTTTCTAATCTTATAAGGAGAGGGTATCGTAACTCTAAACCAGCTGTTGCCATACTACGAAATGTTGAATTACGAGGAGTATGTGAGGAGATATTTATTATATGATTGGTATCATTTTTATGCGCATTTGTTTTAATAATATCAGCACGTAAAGAGAGAAGAGGAGCTAATATAAGTCCATTGCGCATGCTGAAGCGTCTTTTCCACTCTAGCTCATTTGTTAAACGGAAACTATTTCCAGCAATGCCAGAAATTCTAGCTGTTTTGAATTTTTTCCCATTCCAGTCGGTGGAGATAAGGTCACTATGACGACGATAAACTGATTGCATATTGCTATGAAAAGTGAGTTCTCCTTTATAAATTGGTTCATCTACTGTGAAAAAATAATCAATACGAGGAAGGACCCATGCTTGTCGCAAATGGCGTTCATGAGGATCATTTAAGAGTAAATTTTGAATTTTGAAATGGTAGAAACGCATATCAAAGTGGTTTTTTCCAGAAAGACCATTCAAGTAAAGCTGAGAAAGCTGAGTAGGATTGTTATAGTTTTTAAGTTTATAGGCACGGCTAAAGTGCCGATCAGATTGTGCAAAAATATCCCATCCATAAGTCCAACGTGAATTAATGCGAAAATCACCCTTCGTTGCTAGCATATAACGATTTTTATGTTGTGCATCGATTGTATCATCGTCAAAGTTTTGCGGTTTCATTTGATATATATAGGCAAAACGAATGTTATAACGGCCTGTTTTAAAACGTTGACGCCACTCACCTTCAGTTAAAAGTCCTTGTTGCGTATAGAGCGTAGAAGAAAGTGTAAAATCATAATGGGGAGCGAGATTCCAGAAATAGGAATTTTTGATCCCCAACCCCAGATAATCGGTATAAAAAAAATGGGGAGCAAGAAGACCACTAGCACGCTTTACAGATGGATCATTGAGCTCAAAAGTTGGAAGTTGTAGAATCGGCATTCCAAAAATGTCAAAAGAGCTGTTTTCAAATCGAATTTTTTTAGTAGTATTATTCCATATGATTTTTCTTGCTTTAATTTTCCACAGAACGTCTCTATCTGGTTTGTAAGAACAAGGTTCACAGGCGGTGTAGGTGGCATCGTTGAAAATTGTTATTTGGTTATTGTTGCGTGTCGCATTTGCTGCGGCAAAATGGATATTGTTGGCGGTATCAATGCGTAAGGCATTGACGAATCCTTCACCGAAGTCTTTGGTCATATCCGCTTGATCAGAATAAATTTTGTTCCCATCTTTCTGAATAATTTCCACATTTCCTTGTGCGATAATTCGTCCCGTTTTTTGGTTGTAAGTGAGTTTTTGAGCAAACACCTTATTACCATCATATTCGATTTTCACATTTCCTTGTGCAGAAACAGTATTTTCATCGTGGTTATAAATAAGTTCATTTGCAGAAAGGAGGAGAGGATTTACCGGATTTTTTATGCGGTTTTGAGAAAGAAGAGTAGGTTTCTTTGCGTGTGCAAAACAGGACAAAGACATACTCAAGGTAAATCCTATCAGAATTTTAAAGGCAAGGGCACTTAATCTTGTCAAAAACACTTTTTTACTCACTAATATTTTCACTTAGCCATCCTCTTTATGAAGTAAAAAAGAGATTCCTACAAATAGTGCAATAACAACGGGTGTCCAAGCGGCAATAATAGGTGGAATATATCCGGCATCACCAAATGCTTGAACGAGTACAGAAATAACATAAAGCATGAAACCAGCAAGTACACCACTAAGAATCAACATTCCAGATTGTCCAAAGCGTGTGAAATTTAAAGATACAATCGCTGCAATGAGAGTCATTGCTACAAGCAATGCAGGTAATGCAATCAAAGATTGTAAATACATATCAAAATTATTGGCAGAGTAACCAAATGAACGTGCAATCATAATTTTCTTTGGCAGTTGGTAAAATGGAACAGTTGCAGGATTGACTAAACGTTCAGTTAAAAATTCAGGTTTTAGATTGGTTTTGATTTGAAATGTGGTAAACTTTTCAGGAGGTTTTCCTATTTTATAGATTATTCCATCTGTTAGGAGCCAAGCGCTATCTGTTAGTGTTGCTTTTCTCGTGTTAATCCAGTTTTTAACTGTTGCATCGTCATTATATTGTACAAAGACTGCATCGATAAGAGAAAGTCCTTTCTCTGTGATAGATTTGGCACCAATGGTTGTCCGTCCCGAATCTGTAATTTGCGTTAACCATGGGATAGGTGTGTTACGAAGAGATATGAGAGGATTATTGCTACGCCACTCTGTTACTATTTTTTCTGCTTGAGAAAATCCCCATGCAGCGAATGGATTCACAACAAAAATAGAAAATATCCCTAAAAGAAAAGCTCCAAGACAAGCAGGCATAAGGAATTGCCACGCAGATATACCTATTGAACGAGCTACAACGAGTTCAAGTTTTCGATTAAGTGAGATCAGCATGACCATTGCAGAAAAGAGTGCAATAAAGGGAATGAGCTGCTGCATGATAAAAGGAATACGTAAAATGGAAACAAGAAAGGCATCTTTTGCTGTATAATGAGGAAAGTGGGATAAACGACCAGAGTTTTCTGTAAAGTCGATTAACAGAGCAAGAATAAAAATACCCCCGAAAAAAGAACAGGTTGTTTTAAGATAGCGTATAAAAAAGTATCGTCCAAGCGTCCAACCAATCATGATATCTTGTCCGAGGGATAGGCAGATTTGTTGATTAATTTTTGAGAAGCTATGAAAATAAGCTCATTAAGTTTTGAAGGAATAGCAATTTGACGATTTGTTAAGAGCATGAAGGAAATAAAAGCACCTATTCCTACAGGGGTTAGGTAAAGGAGAGGCACATACGCAAGGTCACTTTTTGCTTTTTCTGCGAAAAAATATCCCATCCAATACACCAGTAAAGAAAGAGCAATTGCAGAGAAGTTTGCAGAGTTGCGTGCTTGTCGGTATGAACGGGTATCTCCTGCTGCTGCCAGTGCAATTAAGGAAAACACAATTGGATAGAGCCACTCTGTAAGTCTACGATGAAATTCAGCTTTATATTGGAGAGGTTTTCGTTGATAGTAGGGGTCTTTTGGATCAGGTGCTCGCAAATAAGAAAGAGAACGATCTTTTGGATACAGTGTGGGGGTTTTATCATTAGGAATAAATTCACCAAGGCTAAAGGTATATGAACTGAACTGAACGATTGAAACGCTGTCATTTTGATGATTAGCTCTTTCTATTTCACCGTTACTTAAAACGAGAAAACTGCCATTTTTACTGTTCATTATTTTTGCATCCGTTGCATAATAAAAAAGATCGGTTTTAGGATCACGTTGGTCGGCAATAAAAAGACGTCTGAGTTTTCCGTTGGGATTGCGTTCACCAATTTCTATATAAAGATTATTGGCGAGTTTTTGAAAGCTTCCTTCGCTAATGAAAAGATTAATAAGGTCAAAATGGGCGCTTGCGAGCATTTGTCGCATATTAAGACGTGCCTGAGGAACAACAAAATTAGCTATATAAAAGGAAGTACATGATGCAACAAGAGCAAGAAGAAGAATTGGTTTCCAAACGGTTCTTTTTGGAAAGCCAGAAGAGCTGATGATTGCAAGCTCAGAGTCTTTATTCATTGCGGAAAGGGTGCTAGTAATGGCAATGACTAATGCAAATGGAATAACAAGAGAAACAACAGAAGGAACCAATGAGAGTGAAAACTGCAAGACCGTTAAGAGCGTTTGTCTACTCGTTGTTAAAAAGTTTATTCGTGCAAGAATTTGCACTGTCCAACTAATACTAATGGCTGCAATCATGACAGCACTAAACAAGATAAGAACACGTTTTAAAATGTAGCATTCAATAATACGCATAAAAGGGTCACATACTCAGTCTTTAACGAAACGGTAGATATTTTAGGCAGTCTTAAATGAAAAATATACCCAAAACTAAAAAATATTTTTATCTATAATACACATTTTTACCAAATAAACACCGTGCAGAAGCTATGAGCGATCTTCAATTTATTTTATTTCGATTTCTCTGCTAGTCTACAGAGAAGCTAAAAATGAACGAAAATATTTTTGCTAACTTTATAATGATGTATTTTTTCTTTTAAGACAGTTAAAAAAAGCAGTATGCATTATTCTCAATAAAGGAATGATTATTTTTTATATAGAGGACGATAAACTCCTTATAAAATAGGTTGTTTTCTATAAGGAGAGATAAGGGTTAAGAGAGTGGATATTTTGTTCTATCATTTAACGCAGTCGACTTTTGAAGATATTTTGCCAACACTTGTGGAGCGAGCTCTGGATCGTTTTGGTAGGATGATAATACAATGTGTAAGTGAAAAGCAACGTGATGTTATAGATGCACGTTTATGGGTTTATGCTGATGAAGCATTTATTGGACATGGAACTGAGTGTGATCAATACCCAAACTTTCAACCTGTCTTTCTTACCACAGGGCAGGAAAATCCGAATGATTCAAAAATACGCTTTCTCATAGAGGGGGCAGTTTGTACAGATATTGATTTTTATCAACGGCTTGTCGTGATATTTGATGGACGGAATGATGAGCAGTTGAATCTTGTTCGTGCACAGTGGAAAAAATATAAAATGCAAAATCATAATTTAACTTATTGGCAACAGACTGAAAATCGCAGTTGGGAAAAGAAGATTTAAGGCAATGTAATAAAATAAGATCTATAATTTGAATTTTATAGGATTGATAAGAAATGTGAATTTAGCGCTTTTGATTGTGGAAGAACCAAGAGGGAAAGTTTTTTCATGATGATTTTTGGGAAGGACGAAAGATATGTCTCGCGTGCAAAAAAATGAAAGGCAATGGTAATGATCATTGATCGAATTCTGCTTATTTTATGGGCTGTGATGTTAGCGTTTTTGTGCGTTTCATGGTTGGGAACAACACATATATTATCACAAATATTTCCTATTGTTTATATGAGCAATATCGCAGATATTTTGTTCTTTTTTTTAAGTGCGCTATTTGCTGGAATATTATGGTGGCGTGTACCACAACCAATATCTTTTAAATTGAAAATGGCGGCATTTCTGCCGCCAGTATTCGTTTTATTCTTCTTTATTGTGTTTTAGTTGGATATTTCATCATCCGTAAATCCAACAAAGCAAATTAATGAAATAAAAGAAGCTAGAAGCAAATAATAGCCGAGAGAAGAAGCCCCTAAATGCTGTACTAGATATTCTGAAATATAAGGAGCAAGAGATGCACCAACGATACCGGATAAGTTAAAAGTTATAGACGAGCCTGTGTATCGAACTTCTGTTGAGTATGGTGAAGCTAAAACAGCACCAAGTGGACTATATACAACTCCCATAATTGATAAGCCAATAATGGATATGGCTAGGATTCCTAAGATTCCACACTCTAGAAGATAAGGAATGGTAAAGGAATAGATACCAGTAATTATTGTGATCCAGATCATCAGAGTTCTACGTCTAATACGATCAGCAAGTTTTCCGGTTATGACGGTAAAAATTCCACAGAAAACAGCACCAATGACTTCTACTTGGAGAGCTTGGTAAAACGACAGGTGCAAATGGTTTGTTGCATAACTCAACAAATATGCTGTGACTAAATAAAATAAAACAAATGTCGCCATACCAGCAAATGTGCCAAGAAATAAAATACGTGGGCATTTTAAAAAGACCTCTATGATCGGAACTTTAACTCGTTCTTTACGCTCAAGCGTTTTCCTAAATGCAACTGTTTCGTTGATTGAAAGGCGAACCCATAATCCTATAAGCATGAAAACAACCGAAGCAATAAAAGGAATGCGCCATCCCCATGATAAAAGTTCACCATGGTCAAGGAAATGCAACAAGGCTAAATAGACAGAGATAGATAAAAATAAACCGATTGGAACGCCTAATTGAGGAAACATCGCATACCAACCACGTTTTTCTGGTGGAGCATTTTCGGTGGCGAGCAGAACAGCTCCTCCCCATTCTCCTCCTAATCCCATTCCCTGTCCAATACGGCATAGGGTTAAAAAGAAAGGTGCCCACCACCCAGCTGTTTCATAAGTGGGAAGAAAGCCAATAATAACTGTCGATAACCCCATCGTGAGAAGAGCAGCGATAAGGGTTGCTTTTCGACCAACTTTATCTCCAAAATGCCCAAAAACAATTGACCCTAAGGGGCGTGCAAAAAAAGCAGCTCCAAAGATCAAGAAAGATTGTAGAATAGCAAGTTGATCATTCTGCGTTGGAAAAAACACATGAGGAAATATGAGAGCTGCGGCAGTTCCAAAGACATAAAAATCAAAATATTCAATTGTTGGGCCAATAAGACTTGCAAATAAAATTCGACGAGGAGAATTTCGTTTGCTTATATCTTGTATTTCTGAGTTTATAGACATGAACAAAATGTCCCTTTCAGTAGATAACAAATCAAATTACGTATAATTATAAAAATTTCAAACCAGTGTCGAGTCGGTATTATTATACTTTTTATGTATTAGAACAATGATTTTGGCATGATAAGTATGAAAAATTACACTTTAGATTTATCCATATTGAATATATTTAATAAATTTTTTGAATTCTAAGTGTTACAAAAGATCAAAATAATTTCAAATGATAGAACCTCATTAATTTGCTCGTGCTATTTCTTGTAAAATCTGGGCACTGTTTTAATCTACTCCAGGAATCAATCTTATTTTTGAGATCAGTGTTTGCGATCGAAAAATACTCAAAACATCTTTTTATAGATGCAATTGGAACACTTTTTAAGAGTACCAAAATTAAGAGTACCAAAACAATATTTCAATTTATGATTGCTATTTGGTTCAAAAAACAGACACGACGGTGCTTAATGCATGAGGATTAGAGCATTGAATAGTCCGTAAGCAATGATTGATTATTTTGAAAAATAAGATGATGAGAGGTTGTGTATTGTTTTTAGTGTGCGCGTTTTTCCGATATGCGGAATTTTTTATCATGGGATGTGGACGATGCAATGCAAATTAGGATTAAATTTTTGGGCGTTAATGATCAGTGGTAGTCTTGTAAAGATTGCTCATGCAGATGGAGTTGCTTCACAAGGAGAGAAACTACTTGCACCGGTAGAAATTATTGAGGTGTTAAAAAGAAGCAGAGAGAGTTTTGTCATTGAAAACGGTCAAGTTGAAATTGTCAAAAATGGAGAAAGTTCAAAAGGGACTCTTATTGGTGAATATGGGTTGCAAACTGTTGAGTATGGAGGGCAGACAGAGGATGCTAAAATTTATGGTGGCGAACAGTTTATTTTAGGAGAGGGGAGTTATGCTTATAACTCTGAAGTTTATGGACAAGGTGAAACTTCAGGGCAACAGAATGTATATGATGAAGCAGTCGCTTTATTCACAAATGTTAGGAGTGGAGGTGAACAAAATCTTGATACATGGTTAGCAGATACTGGGGGATTAGCCATTGATACGAAAGTTTTTGCTGCTGGAGTTCAGAATGTTTTTGCAGGAGGCAGAGCAAACACTGTTACTTTAGAAAGTGGTGCTCTTCAAAGAGTTTATGCTGGTGGGCATGTGGAAACTCTAACGATTAATGATGAAGCTATTTCATTGGTCTATGCTGGGGCGGTATTAGAAGGAACAGTGAAGGTTAATGGTTCTGGGAAAATTTCACTTTACGCTGGGGGTCAAGAAAATAAAACGACAGTAGAAGAGATTATTTTAAATGGAAAAAAATCTCAATTACGTTCTGTTGCCACTAAAGCTGATGGTTCAAGCACTTCAATTCAGACGTTAAGTGGCCATGGGACTGTTATTTTTACTTCTACGCACATCCCTACGGATCCTAGTAAAGTGAATTCATATTATTCTCTTCTTCACGTTGGTGATCTTTCGGGAAGTATAGAATTTAATTTTAGAGCTCATTTTAAAGAGCAATACGGTGATTATCTCCTTATAAAAAACGGCAGTGGCCATCATACAATAAGTGTTATGGATTCTGGTCCTGAAATTACAAATTCTTCTTTCTATGGCGTTGACTTAATTACGGATAAAAGTGGAAAGGCGGATTTTGCTTTAAAAAAGCATTCTGGTAAAATGGCCGAGATTGTTGATGGTGGAGCTTATATGTATCATCTCAAGCAGAGAGATGATAAAGGCGGAAAAATTTGGTATTTGGTTGCCATAGAAAAGAAGATTCCTATTCCCCCATCTAGTCCGCAATTACCTACTATAGCGGGTGCTCTTGGAAAAGAGACTACAATTTTACAAGATCCTATTATCAGTTCTTATACAAATGATTTCAGTTTTTATGCAGATGATTTTCGTGCGGATGAAGATCGATTTATTTTACGAAACTCTACACTCAGTGATGATAATATAGCAGTTAATCCTAAATGGTCCATAAACAATACGGTTGAAGGAACTGGAATACTCTATATTGAAGAAGGTGGTTTGAGTAAAAACACGACAATCCTCAATGGTGGCTCTGAAGTCGTTGGAGAACAAGGGATTTCAGAGTCTGCTATCGTTTATGAGTATGGAATACAGCGAGTAGAGGGAGGAGGTTCTGCGTTAAATGCTGAGATCTATGGTGGTGAGCAAACTATTTTTGGAGATAGTTATGTAAATGGTGGGATCGTGGGAAGCAGTGCTTATAATACGAAAGTTTATGGTCAAGGAGACGCGCTGGGGCAGCAAAATGTGTATGATGATGGAATGGCTGTAGGAACAAAAGTTATGGATGGAGGAGTACAAACTCTTGCTAAATGGTTTGTGGAAGATGATAGTTTCTTAGAAAAAAGTGGTGGTTTAGCATTCAATACTGAGGTTTTTTCGGGTGGTATACAGCGTGTTTTAGCAGGAGGTGAGGCAGATGTTGTGATTTTACATCGCCATGCTGCTCAAGAAGTCCATTCTGGTGCAACTGTAAAAAATCTCATGATTGAAGAGAAAGCCAATTCATGGGTTTTTGCTGGCGCGGTGTTAGGAGGAAAAATAAAGGTTGGTAATTGGGGAATGCTTCATCTTTATGCTGGAGGTGATAGTTCACATACGCAATATACAAATCATCATACCATGGCAGAGGATATTGATTTAGAAGATGAAGAAGCACGATTATACGCTATTACCGATGATTCTGATGATAAAATTTCTTACATTCAAAAGTTAAGTGGTGTGGGTAGGGTTATTTTTACTTCTTCTGGGAATGATTTGTACTACTCTCAGCTTTATGTTGATGATTTGTCAGGCAGTATGCATTTCGATTTTAATGTCAGCCTTGCAGAAGGAAAAGGTGATTACCTTTTTATCCAGAATGGTTCAGGAGATCACACAATAAGTGTTATCGATTCCGGTATTGAAATTGCTGATCTTTCTTCAACAGATCTAGATCTCATTGTTGATCAAAGTGGAGGAGCAAATTTTACTTTAAAAAGCTTTTCTGGAGTAAAAATTGGGGGTGTTGATGGTGGAACCTATATATATGGTTTAAAGCAGAAAAATGATGAGGATGGGAGCAAAAAAATTTGGTGTTTGTCTGCAGTTTACAATGATAATATACCGCGCAGAGGCAGACTACCTCGGCACTTGAGAGGGGACCAGCAAGTTTCTGTTTCGTCACCTTCCGTACTTCCGGTACAGCAGATCTCACATCAAGATGGTAATCATCCTT